>CAUDQR010000001.1 GCA_958451615.1 uncultured Collinsella sp.
GATAAAGTCTGTCGCGAGTTCCGCACGAGCCGGAAAGCACTTAATGTGCTTTCCGTGCGAGCAGGACTGCCCGAGCAGCAGACTTTATCGCCCGCCGCCTCGCCCAGTTTCCTTACTGCGGCTGTTTGCCGATGTAGGCGAGTATGCCGCCGTCCACGTACAGAATGTGCCCGTTGACGAAGTTCGAAGCGTCGGAAGCCAGGAACACGGCAGGGCCCTTCAGGTCCTCGGGCGTGCCCCAACGGGCTGCCGGCGTCTTGGCGATGATGAACTGGTCAAACGGATGGCGGCTGCCGTCGGGCTGCGTCTCGCGCAGCGGTGCGGTCTGCGGCGTGGCGATGTAGCCGGGCCCAATGCCGTTGCACTGGATATTGGCCTCGCCAAACTCGGAGCAGATGTTCTTGGTGAGCATCTTGAGTCCGCCCTTGGCGGCGGCATAGCCGGCGATGGTCTCGCGGCCCAGCTCGCTCATCATGGAGCAGATATTGATGATCTTGCCGTGACCCTTGGCGATCATGCCCGGCAGGCAGGCCTTGGACACGATAAACGGGGCATTGAGGTCGATGTCGACGACGCGACGGAAGTCCTCGGCGCTCATGTCGAGCATCGGGGTGCGCTGGATGACGCCGGCGTTGTTGACCAGAATGTCGGGCGTGGTGCCAAAATCGGCCTCGATCTTGGCGATGAGCTCGGCGACGACGGCCTCGTCGGTGACGTCGGCAACATAGCCGTGAGCATCAAAGCCCAGCTCGCGGTAGTGCTTCTCGGCCTCGGCGACCTTGTCGGCGTGACGGGCGTTAAAGGCGATCCTGGCGCCGGCTTCGCCGAGTGCCTCGGCCATGGCCATGCCGATGCCATAGGTGGCGCCGGTCACGAGCGCGACCTTGCCGTCTAGGCGGAAGCTGTCCATAAGGTTAGACATTACAATCCTTCCAAAAGAAACGTTCATCTATATAAGTCTTGCTTCTATTACAAGTTCAGTATAGGAGAAGCGGAGGAATTAAAAGTCAGGTTTTCCTAGAATCAGGTGAACGTTCACTTTTAAAAGGTGAACGGTTGTAGCCGCTCGTCGCGATATCTGCTACATGGAGTAGCGCCCGTGCGCATCGCATTTCTCCTCTCATAGATGCGCGGCGCAAGAGGTCCCGAGTTCAACACGAGCTCGGGGCCTTTTTGTTTGGATTACGGACGCATTGCCGGACGAAAACACTATGCGTTTGGTAAATAGTCGTATGAACGTGAAATTTGTATCTAGTTTCCGTACGCAAATAAGACGAAAACAGTTTGCGTCTGATTCTAAGCCGTACGCAAATGTTTTTCGTCTTATAATACGGTTCAGATGAGCATGAAAAGGAGAAGGACCGTACGTATGGTTGTCAGAGAGAGTCCTACCGTCGAATACAAGGAAAGCGTAACGCCGACGTTTCTTAAAACGGTGAGCGCCTATGCAAACTACGGGACGGGCAAGATAGAGTTTGGCGTTGACGACGGTGGTGTTGCAGTCGGTCTTTCTGACCCGGTTGCGGAGTGTCTGCGCATCGAGAACATGATTAATGACAGTCTGGATCCTGCGCCTCGTTACACGCTCGAGCTCGACGAGAACCGCGGAACTGTAACGCTTACGGTTTACGAGGGGCAGGACAAGCCCTATCGAAGCAAGGGGAAGGCCTACAGGCGAAATGATTCGGCGACGGTAGAGGTCGACCGTTTTGAATACGGCAGGCTGACGCTCGAAGGCAGCAATCTGACGTTCGATGCGCTCACCTCGGCTCGCCAGGACCTGAGTTTTCATACGCTCGAACACAAGTGCATCGAGCATCTAGGCATTTCTGAGCTCACGTCGGATATCATGCGAACGCTTCGCCTGCTCGGCAAGGATGGCTATACCAATGCCGCGGCGATATTGGCGGATAACAACGAATTTCCGGGCATCGACTGCGTTCGTTTTGGCGACACCGAGGACGTGCTTTTAGATCGTGAGACGACGACGGGCCTGTCTGCAATTGAGCAGGTTGATAGAGCAGTTGCCATGTTCGCGCGCTACTATCGTTATGAGCGCATCGAAGGTGTCGAGCGTGTTCAGACCGACCGGATTCCCCTCGAGGCATTCCGCGAGGCAGTTGCAAACGCTCTAGTGCATCGGACGTGGGACGTGCAAGCGAATGTTCAGGTTGCTCTGTATGATGATCGCGTCGTTGTGACTTCACCCGGGTCGTTGCCCGCTGGCTTGACGACGGAGCAATACCTGTATGGACAGATATCCGTGCTCAGAAATCCCATCGTTGCCGAGGTCTTCTTAAAGTTGGACTATATCGAGAAGTTTGGAACGGGAATTGCGCGCATTAGGCGTGCCTATCGCGATTCGATTAATCAGCCGGTCTTTGATATTCGTGGCGGCGTGGTAGCTGTCGCGTTGCCCGTTACCGATGCCTTTGAAGGGTCTGGAGAAGAGGCTCAGGTTCTTAAGGCCTTGTCGGGCGGACGAATTATGTCGCGAAGTGAGATTGAGAAACAGACGGGGCTGAGCCGTGCGCGAACATTGTCCGCGCTCGAATCTCTGCTCAGCCGAAACGCGATCATGAAACAGGGGACAGGCCGCGCCACGAAATACGAGCGAGCGTAGTCCGAAAGACCTGTGTTACCAGGCAGGCCCCAAGCCGCGAATGGCCTGGGGCCTTTTGCATGCCGGCTGGCAATGGACCAATTTATGTCAAGTTATAGCAACATATAGCTCCGCTTGCGGGGTTTGCGACGGGCTATTCCTCATCGTCCGTATAGCGCGTGCGTCGTTATTTGCGACATCGATATGCCGGGCACTCGAGCCTCGTTTGCTCCGCGGCTGTTCGCTATTTGGCGCCAAACGCCATGCGGACGAATCGCTGGGCAAACAGCTTGTTGGCGAAGTTGATGATGTGGCCCAAGAACAGTGCCGAGATGGCGGTGGTTACGCCAA
Organism: uncultured Collinsella sp.; assembly: GCA_958451615.1. Classification (GTDB taxonomy): domain Bacteria; phylum Actinomycetota; class Coriobacteriia; order Coriobacteriales; family Coriobacteriaceae; genus Collinsella. Next base: position 2,954 of record CAUDQR010000001.1, read on the forward strand.
AGCCGCCTAAGTTGTGCATGCATACCAGCGACAGCGTGAGCGAGGCGGCGACATGCGAGCAATCGAACATGACCTTTACGTCTCCAAAACGGCGCTTGAGCTTTTCCGCAATGACCTGCACCAAGCCGTCGGGTGCGTTGGGGACAACGCCCATGTTGACGACGAGACTGACGCCAAATGCGGTGATAGCGAGGGAGAGCAGCATGGTCGCAACCTGCGCGGGGAGCGCCGTGGGATGCAGCGGGTTGAACGCCATGAACAGATCGGTGAAGCCGCCCATTAGCGTTGAAAAGCAAAGCTCGAGCAAAATGCGCGGTTGAAATTCGCGTCGCAAGATGGCGAGCTGCGCCGCGATGTAAGCGACATAGGTAGTTGTAATCCAAAAGCCGAGCGTCTTGCCCGTGAGCATGGATAGGGTCGTGGCAAAGCACGTGAGCGCAGCGACGCCCAGGCCAGATGCCGTCTGGAGGCTCATACCGAGTGCCAGCACGGCAACGCCCGCCAGATACATGAGCATCCTGATGACGGTATGGCGCCAATCGATGTTCTCGCCATGCATGATGATGAGCGGTCGCATGCTGCTGCATCCTTTCGATTGAATGATATTTGAAAAGAAATGTCTGACCTGGGCCGGCAAAAAGAGGGTTATCGGAGGCACTGCCTTAACGGCAGAAAAGCCGGCCCCATGGTCAGTCGTCTGGGAATGTCTCGTTGTGCCGGAATGGGACTGAAGGGCTCAATGAGACGGGAGAAAAGCAAATGGCATGGCGTGGGCAACAGGATGCCAAGATGGTAGGGTGCGTCTTAGCATCCTGTTGCCCAGGCTTGACGAAATCGGTTTCGTTGAGATTTAGTATACGCACGGGAATCCATTTGCAAAGCGAAATAGAAGAAATTAGGTGAACGTTCACCTAATTGCAACAACTTATCGGTCAAAAGCCGAATCCCGGCCCTACCCCTCAAACATCGCCGTGGGATGGGGGATGCGATAGTATTACGTGGAGTTATTCGACAAACCGTGGGCTTCATTCGAGGGCTTTATGGAACAGCACCAGCATTATCAGAGCCTGCAAGATCAGGCATACAACGCATTGCGCTCTAAGATCATCTATGCCGAGCTCAAACCCGGCACACGTCTTTCGGCGATTGGTCTGGAAAAGGAGACGGGAATTGGGCGTACGCCCATTCGCGAGTCCTTTGTGCGTCTGCGTGAGCAGGAACTGGTGGAAACGCGTCCCAAAAGCGGCACCTATGTCTCAAAAATCAGCATGGAGCGCGCTGAGAACGCCTGTTTCTTGCGCGAGAAACTCGAGAGAAGTGTGCTCATTAAATGCTGCCCTGCCGCCACGCCCGAGCAAAAGCATCGGCTCGGGCAGATTCTTGCCGAGTCCGAGTCGCTCGATCATCGTGAAACGCGTCGCTTTTTTGATCTGGACAACCTGTTCCATGAGACGTGTTTTGAGATTGCCGGCCGCCACATGTTGTGGGATTGGATGAAGAGCGTCAACACGCATTTTGAGCGATACAACTGGTTGCGTATGGTGTCGCAGGATCTGGATTGGGAGCCGATTCGTCGGCAGCATCGCCGGATTCTCGAGGCCATTAAGAAGGGCGATACCGACACGGCGAGCTATCTGGCAGAGACGCATTTGCATCTAATGCCCGAGGAGCAGGGTCCGGTTATCGCCTTGCATCCCGACTATTTTGAGCTGTCCAAAGACTCGGCCATCTAACTCGCCCCCCACATTAGTTGCGGTGAAATAAGGATTGTTTTGCGGCTCTGACGGCGTAAACAGTCCCTATTTCACCGCAAGTGCTGGGACACATCGGGGCATGAAAAAGCTGCGGCGCCGCTTGGAGGAAAAAACCGGAAGCAAGGGTCCATTCCTCCAGACGGCGCCGCAGCTGTTTTGGTGGCTCGGCTTTTGTCGAAGTGGCTCAGCTGGGCGCGACTGCCAGCCGAGTAGGCAAAGCGGCTCGGGCGCGTGTCGCTTCCGTCACGTTCTATCAGCATACAAGACGGTTTTGGTTCTTGTTCGTGACGGAAACGGCGCGCTTCCGAGCCGCTTTAAAAGAAAGGGGGCGAGGTCTAGGACACGCCCCCTTTCACGATAGAGAGCTGAACCTAGCCGCGGACCTTCTTGACGACGTCCATGGCCTCGCGGGCAATCTGCTCGACCTTGGAGAAGTCGCCGTCGGCGAACAGGGCCGGCTTGACCATCCAGGTGCCACCGCAGGCGATGATGGCGGAGGAGCTCAGGTACTCCTCGACGTTGGCAGTGCTCACGCCGCCGGTGGGCATAAAGCGATGACCGACAAACGGAGCAGCGAGGGCCTTGATGGTGTTCAGGCCACCATACTGAGCCGCGGGGAAGAACTTGGTGACCTTGAGGCCCAGGTTCTCGGCGGCGGTAACCTCGGAGGGGGTCACGGTGCCAGGAAGGACGGGCAGGTCGATGCCGATGCAGTGCTTTACAACGTCCTCGTTGTAACCCGGGGAGACGATGAACTTGGCACCGGCGGCGCGGGCCTGCTCAACCTGCTCGACAGTCAGGACGGTGCCAGCGCCGACGCACATCTCGGGCTCGGCCTCAGCCATGGCGGCGATGCACTCGGCGGCGCAGGCGGTGCGGAAGGTGACCTCGGCGGACTTCATGCCAGCTGCCATAAGGGCGTGGGCGAGCGGTGCGGCATCCTCGACCTTGTCGAGGACGACAACCGGCACGATGCCCAGGGATTCAAGCGTGGTGTAGAACTGATCGAACATGGTGTTCCTTTCGATGTGAGGCGCGCACGGGCGCGTGATTGCCAAAGAAGATTGGCCATGAGCCGGTTCCGGATTGGTTATCGGAGGCACTGCTTGGGTCACAAGCAATTTCGGAACCGGCTACGAGGCCAGTCGTGAAGGAATGCCAGGCAGAGCCGGAATGGGACTAAGTGGTTCTACCTGATCGGGGAAAGCGGGGAGCGGGTCGCAGGGGTATGGGTATGGGAAACTGCGGCCCGCGGAATGGGGATGGCTTAGCGCGCGACGCGGGTGCCACCGTCGGCGGCGGATGCCACGGCTGCGATCTCGTCTGCGGTCACCAGGTTGGAATCGCCCTTGATGGTGAGCTTGAGGATCGAGGCGGCGATGGCGTAGTTGACGGCGTCCTGCGGGGCAAAGTCGTTGATGAGGGCATGGACGAGGCCGGCGTTGAAAGCGTCGCCGGCGGCAACGCCCTCGAGCACGTGCACGTCGTGAGCAGGGGAGAACCAGTGCTCGCCGCTCTCGGCGTCATAGAGCATTCCCATCCAGATGGAGCGCTCGACGCAGGAGATGTTGCGGACGACCGAGGCGACCTTCTTGCAACCGTACTCGGCGCAGATCTGACGGGCCATCTCGACGTAGGTGTCGCGTTCCTCGATGCCGTGGGCAAGGGAGCCGGAGACGCAGGTCATACCGAGGCCGGCAGGAGCGTCCTCGTCGTTGGCAATGCAGATGTCAACGAGCGGCAGGAGTTCCTTCATGGTGGCCTGCGACTTCTCGGGCGACCACATCTTGCCGCGATAGTTCACGTCGCACACGGTGGCGATGCCTTTGGCGCGGCAGGCGGTGAGGGCATCCTTGCAGGCGGCGGCCATCTCGTCGGAGACGGCGGGCGTCACGCCGGAGAAGTAGAAGACATCGACACCCTTGAGGATCTCATCCCAGTCAAAGACGTCGCGCTTGGCCATGTTGATGGCAGAGTACTTGCGGTCGTAGACGCAGCCGTTGCCGCGCTGCGAGGCGCCGACCTCAAACACATAGGAGCCGAGACGGTCGCCCTGGCGCACGACGCGCGAGGTATCGACGTCGTAGACCTTCAGCGAACGCAGGGCGCACTCGCCCAGACGGTTGGCCGGGACAACGGAGACGTAAGCTGCCTTGTCACCCTGGTAGGCCAGGGAAAGCGCGGTGTTGGCTTCGGCGCCGCCGTAGCGGACATCAAACTCGGTCGCCTGCTCAATGCGCAGATGATCTTTGGGCGAGAGCCTCATCATGATCTCGCCGAAGGTAAGAACCGTTTTACCCATGGTCGCGCAGCTCCTTCTTACTCGTGCGTACACCTTTGATATGGCGTTGGCACGGAGGTGCCAAGACGGTAGGGTACATCTTTGCACCTCCGTGCCAACGCTTGCCGAAATCGGTTTACGAAATCGGTTTCGTTTCGAGTTGTAGTATACTCACCTACAGCGTTTTGCAAGCGAGATTTTTAAAAAAATGCCTAAAATGGCTCAGACTGCCGACAATTGGGAAACGGGGTGCGCTATGGCGCAGATGAGAATCAAGGACATTGCCGCCGAGGCGGGCGTGAGCCCGGCCACGGTCTCGCGCTATCTCAACAACCGCCCCGGGCAGATGACCGAGGAAACCCGTGCTCGCATCGCGGCGGTTATCGAGCGCACCGGCTATCGCCCACGTGCCGCCGCACGCAATCTGCGCAGCTCGCGCACCAACCTCATCGGCGTAATCTTGGCCGACATCGCCAACCCGTTCTCCAGCGCCATGCTCGAAGGGCTTTCCGCCAGCGCCGCCGCGCGCGGCTGCTCGCTCATGACGGCCATTAGCGGCAATGATCCCGCCAAGGAGGCCGAATCGCTCACCAGGCTTATCGATGCCGGCGTGGACGGCCTGATCGTCAACACCTGTGGTGGCAACGACAAGGCGATCGCCGCGGCCGCGGGGCGCCTGCCCGTTGTGCTGCTCGACCGCGACGTTGCCGCCGGCGGCATCGATTTGGTGACCTCTAACAACCGTGAGCTGGTTGCCGGCCTGGTAGACGCCTTGGTCGCCGCGGGCAGCGAGCACCTGTGCCTGCTCACCGAGGCAAGCGACGACAGCCCCGTGCGTCGCGAGCGCGCCGAGGCCTTTGCCGACGAGCTCTCGCGCCGCGGCCTTGCAGGCGAGGTCGTCACCCTGGCCGACGGTGGCGCCACGGGCATCAGTCGCCTGGACGAGGCCATCCGCGAGTACGCGGGTAAAAAGCTCGGCCTTATCGCTGTCAACGGCTTGGTCTTTCTACGCCTGACCAAGGCGTTGGCGCAGCTGGGCCCCTCGCTGCCGGCGGGTCTCAAGATCGCGACGTTTGACGATTACCCCTGGAATCATGTGCTCTTTGGCGGCGTGACCACGGCCGCGCAGGACACCCTCACCATCGCCGAGCGCGTAGTCGAGCGTCTGTCTGAGCGCATCGATGTGGTCACCACCACGGTGGGCGATGCCGCAAAGCTCGCCCCCAAGCGCATCGAGATCCCCGGCCACATCGAATACCGCGCTTCGACCTCACTCTAGCCTGTGTGATAATATATAGATAATGTCATACAGGAGGTATCCATGGCTGCGTCTGTACTGAGTGTACGAGTGGATTCGTCAATTAAAGATTCATTTGCCGAGCTATGCGAAGAACTCGGCATGACTTCGTCTGTTGCGGTCAATATGTTTATGAGGCAGATGCTGCGCGAGCGCTCGCTGCCGTTTGTTCCTTCACTTGGTAAAAACTCTGCGAGCGAAAACGTCGCCGCAGACATTTTGGATACTGCCCAGATTGAGTCCGCCGTCCGCGAGGCGGCCAGCTCGATTCCCGCCATCAAATCCGTGATTCTTTTTGGCTCGTATGCCCGTGGCGAAGCGCGTGCCGATAGTGACATTGACTTGCGTCTCGAAGTCGATCGCGATCAGGGCTTTGGCCTTTTCGCGTTGTCGGCGTTTGGTGAGGCGGTGCGCAAAGAAACCGGGAGGCAGGTCGACCTCGTCTCGAGTGATCATCTTGATGGCGATCTTGCCGCGGTAATCGAGCGCGAAGGAGTGATCCTTTATGATCGCGCGTAAGTCAGACTGTCTCCGCGCCCAAGAGGTCTTGGAGGCCATCGCTGAAACGAACGAGCGCATCAAGGCTTTTGATATCACCGAGGACCAGTTTCTGCATGCGAATGACGTGCGGACGAGGGCGTTGGCGGACTCCCTTTTGATGTGCGCGCTTAGGGTGACGGAAGAAGCGGGCAAGTTGTCGGAACGCTCGCAGCGGCTTCATCCCGAAATTGAGTGGCGTGGAATTATCGGCATGAGAAATTACCTCGCGCATGATTACGGCAATGTCGACCGATCGGTTGTTTGGGATGCGGTGACGATGGAGTTCCCGGCGCTGGAACGAGCGTGTAGGCAAATTGTTTCCGAATCTGAACGCTAGCCGCTCGTTCGCAACGGCCTGCTCAAGCACGTTTTTTGAGCGCTTGATACGCTTTAACCCTGCGGAAACATTTTTCTGCGATAGTATCTGCGATATAGACCAGTCGAAACCCGCCCGAAAGAAAGGGGAGCGACATGAACCAGCAGAACATCGATTACGTACTCCGCTCCGTAGAGCAACGTGATATCCGCTTTGTTCGTCTGTGGTTTGTCGACATTCTCGGCCGCCTCAAAAACTTTGCTATTAGCCCCGAGGACCTCGAGGTCGCTTTTGAGGAGGGTATCGGCTTTGACGGCTCGGCCATCGAAGGCTTTGCCACGCCCGAGGAAGCCGACATGCTGGCGTTTCCCGATGCTTCGACCTTCCAGATCCTGCCGTGGCGCCCGAGCCACAACGGCGTCGCCCGCGTGTTCTGCGATGTGTGCACTCCCGATCGCAAGCCGTTTGCCGGCGACCCGCGCGATGCCCTGCGCCGCATGTTCCGCAAGGCCGAGAAGGCTGGCTATCTGCTCAACGTGGGTGCCGAGCTGGAGTATTACTACTTCCCCGACGAGCACACCCCCGAGCCGCTCGACAACGTGGGCTACTTCGATCTTTCGGTGAGCGATGCCGCCCGCGACCTGCGTCGCAACACGGTCCTCACGCTCGAGAAGATGTCCGTGCCCGTGGAGTACACCTTCCATGCCGCCGGCCGCTCGCAGCACGGCATGAGCTTGCGCCATGCCGAGGCCCTGAGTATGTCCGACGCCATCACTACGGCCAAACTCATCATTAAGCAGCAGGCCTACGAGAGCGGTTGCCACGCTTCCTTTATGCCCAAGCCGTTGGCGGGCGAGGACGGCAGCGCCATGTTTTTGCATCAGTCGCTGTTCGACCACGACGGCAACAACGTCTTTTGGGGCGAGGACGACGAGAAGTACCACCTCTCCGAAATCGCCAAGCACTACATGGCCGGCATCTTGGCGCATGCGCGCGAGATCAGCGCCATCACCAATCCCACGGTCAACTCGTACAAGCGCATCACCACGGGTGGCGACTCCGTGCCGCAGTACGCCACGTGGGGCCTGCGCAACCGCGCGAGTATGGTCCGCATCCCGGTCTACAAGCCCGGCAAGCCGCTGTCCACGCGCATCGAGCTGCGCAGTCCCGACCCCATGGCCAACCCGTACCTGGTCAACGCCGTCACGCTGGCGGCTGGTCTGGACGGCATCGAGCGCAAGCTGGAGCTCCCGCCCGAGGCCACGGCCGAGACGCTCAAGCTCAACGATCGTCAGATGCTCGAGGCCGGTTACACGCCGCTGCCGCGCTCGCTCAAAGAGGCGCTCGACGTGTTCGAGGACTCGCAGTTTATGAAGGATGCCCTTGGCGAGCACATCCACAGCTTCTTCCTCAAAAAGAAGCGTGACGAGTGGCATAAGTTTGAGTCTACGATCACCGAGTGGGAGATCAAGCACTACCTGGCGAACTCCTAATCGCGCTGGCTTGTTCCAGTACGATTGAGCTCATTTCTTTGGAGGCCGATATGTCCGATAAGAGTGCCCTGTTCATGGCGCGCACGACGCGCTTCCACGAGTTTGCCCGCAGCCTGACGACCACCCTGGGTGTCGAGGTGAGCCTGGCAACCCCCGATTCGCCGACTGCGGCGCACGACTTTGACCTGCTGATCCTTGATTCCGATGGCATTCGCAGCGATCGCATCGATCAGATTGCCAAGTGGCTTGACGATCGCGGCGGCGTCCCCATGTTGGTGATCGTCGACGATGAGGCGCTCGGCACCTTGCGCCTGCCCAATCACGCGCATGCCGACTTTGTGTGCCCCACGGCGACGCCCAACGAGCTTAAGGCTCGCGCGCAGCGTCTGATGTGCGAGGAGGAGACCGTTACCGCCGACGATGTGCTCAACATCGATAACCTCGAGATCAACCTGGCCACCTACCAGGTGACGCTCGATAACGAGCCCATCGACCTGACGCTGATGGAGTACTCGCTGCTGAGCTTTTTGGCGACGCATCCCAACCGTGCCTACAGCCGCGAGGTGCTGCTGCACCGCGTGTGGGGCTTTGAGTACTGCGGCGGCACGCGCACCGTCGACGTGCACATCCGACGCATCCGCTCTAAGGTGGGCCCGCAGATCGCGGCACACATCACCACCGTCCGCGGCGTGGGCTATCTGTTTAAGGACTAGCAAGTAAATAGAGGGCAATGTGAGGGTACCGGAGATTTCTCCAGTACCCTTTTCTCGTTTAGGGCGAAAAGAAGACCTTTCACCGATTAAAAGTGTGTCAGTAAAAACAATATCAAACGTATAACACTATCTATCGAATATCATTTAGTTACCGTATCTCCCTACTACACGGATGGAGGAAGAAATGCGTTATTCGAGAAAGGTGATTGTCGGATTCATAGTGTTGCTTGCCGCCCTGATGTCTCCAAGGTTGGTTTTTGGAGACGACGACTTGGTCCGTGTCACACCGCAAATAGCTGTGGAGCAAGCGCAGGCTTTCTTTGATGATGTATCGGATGAGCCGGTGACCGCTTGTGACCCAGTAAAAATGGTGAATTCCGATGGGGAATCAATCGGGTATATCGTTCGTGCGAAGCGGGATGACGTTAACTATGGCTACGTCGTATTTGATTCAGAGCGATCTTGGTGGATCAGCGAATACTGCTTGGCTCCGAACGCTCTTTTACCTATCGAGAGTGCAAGCGAAGAAATTGCACTCCTCGCATCCTCGGATAACGTCGTTGCGTTAAAGATTGACGAGCTAACTGTTGGCGTTGCCGACTTAGATAAAAACATTGTTTTAGACGCAAGTGGAAAAAAAGTACCAAATAAATTGTCCTCGGGAGGCAATCGCAGCGGATCGCCGGAACATTTCGATGACGTTTTTGTATCTGCCAAGGATTTGTATAAACAGGGATATGTTGTTGATGCGAGCAAAACGGTTTCGGGAATAATAACGCCAACGCAAACAGAAGTTATCAAAGAAACGGGGACTTATGCTTGCGCTGTTTCGGCAATGTTTGCAGTTAGCAGTCACTATGTGACTTTGAACCGCCTTAAATTGTCCGATTTATACTCGGAGCTTTGGAGGCTGTCGGGGACATGGGAAGAAGAAGAAAAGAAATATGATCAAGCGACTGGTCTGTACTTTACTCAAGGCAAGACTTCTCCTGATAAACCCGCTCCGGCCTTAAAGGAGTTTTGTGCAAGACGAGGCAAGGAGCTTGAGACGTCATTCGTTTGGTATCCGTCATGGGATTCCTTTAGGGTGAATACCGACTCGGGGAATCTGAGTATTTTCTCTGGAAGGCTCCGGTCAAATGGCAGCGGGCACGCAATGGCAGTTGTGGGCTACGTGGCAATGCATAACACATACTCGAATGCCAAGAAGTACCTGCTTGTTGTTTGGAATGGATGGACAAACCAGCTACAGTTTCTTCCATATGACGTATCAATTTACACGTCTCACGATGGCACATATTGCAAGGGTTGATTGTACTCGTGAACGGCGACAAGTTCATTCGAAGGGCAATGCTCCTATTGGTGCTTTCCTTTGCTTTGCTCACCGCAGCGAGCTTCTTTCTGTTAAGGGCGACTAATGGGGGAGAAAACGACACGGTTGTTGCAGTCGAGGTGCGCGCTCTATCGGATGTTCATAATGGGCAATTTGAGGCGCTTATGCCAAGTGGTTGCCGTAAGAGAATCGATATGCGCCGTAAGTCAAGTTCCGGATATGTCTCAGGGTTGAAAGCAGGTGATAAATGGATTCTAGTTTTTGTGGAAGATAAGGAACTTGACGGGACTGTTCTGTATCCCCATTCAGCTGAGAAAGTCAAATCAAGTAGACAAGGGGAATGAAGAATGATTGATAGAAAGCAGTTCTTAGGTCTGATGGCGGGGGCTCCTATTTTGATGCGAGCCGGGATGGCAGAAGCCGTGGAGTTGCCGGACGCTCAGAAGCGATTGACGCTCGTGGTCGACACGGTGGTCAGAGATGAAAATGGCAATGAAAAAACGCGAACAAGAAGCAGAGAGACTATTTTCACGCCAGAGAACAAAACTGTGTCTGCCGACGCTATGGCCGGTGATGTCATAACAATCCAGAGGGAATCAGATGAAACGTTGCCGCTGCTTGCCAAGATTGAGCTCACAGTCGCTTATTATAACGATAAAACAGAAATTGAGATTCGTTCCGGAAAGTACTCGATAGTCCAAATCGATCCGCTTGTGATGTATGCAAACGCTTGGTACGCGCTCATGCAGAAGGATAAATACGTGATGAATAACTTCACAGAAAGCGAAGCATCATATGAAACGGGGTGGGGGCCAACGCCATACGATGCGGAGAAGGATAAGTGGACGTGCGGATCGGGTATGGGCGCGACGATTACAGACTTTATTAACGATTCAACATATAGTTTTGCTATCGACTGCTATATCGAATAGACATGACGGCATAAAACGAATTGGCCTATAAGCATGTCATTACTTAAGCAAAGCTGAAATCTTGGCATCTAGTGCTCGGGACTGCCCAGCTTGGGGTACAACTCAACGTGAACAATGATGGCCCGCCACATGTTTGGCGGGCCTTTGGTTATTTGACGAAAGGATCGCAGCTATGAGCGAGAACGATTCCCAGCGTCCCCAGGATGCGGGCAACGCCGGCGAGACCCAACAGCAGCCGCGTGTGCAGGTAGAGTCGACGCCTGCCGACAGCAACATTCCCTACGTGCAGGCCTACGACACGCAGACCGGAAAGCCGCTGGGCAGCCAGCAGGTTGTAAACAAGCACACAGTGGTCAAGACTAAGACCAAAAAGCTGCCGATCTTTATTACGGCGCTTGCCGGTTGTGCCTGCGGCGCCCTGCTGGTCATTGCGCTCATTATGAGCGGCACGCTCAACATTGGCGGCGGAAAGAATGCCGTGACGGCGGGTGCTTCGGGTTCATCGACGCAAAAGATTACGATTGATTCCGAGGACACCACGCTGGCCGAGGCCGTTTCTGCCAAGGCGTTGCCCTCCGTGGTTTCCATTACCGCCACTTCGAGCGGCAGCCAGAATGGCTCGCTTTCGCAGTCTGCCGACGAGTCGGACAGCTCGGGCAGCGTCGGCTCGGGCGTGGTGCTCGATACCGAGGGCCACATCCTCACCAACAACCACGTGGTCGATGGCTATGACCAGTACGTGGTGACCATGGATGACGGCACCACCTACGAGGCCGAGTTCGTGGGCAACGACGCTTCGAGCGACCTGGCCGTCATCAAGCTCAAGGACGCAGACGCCTCCAAGCTCACGCCGATTGAGATCGGTGATTCCTCCAAGCTCAACGTGGGCGAGTGGGTCATGGCGATCGGCTCGCCGTTCGGCAACGAGCAGTCTGTCTCCACGGGTATCGTCTCGGCGCTCTATCGCTCCACGGCCATGAGCTCTGCCAACGGTAACACCATCTATGCCAACATGATCCAGACCGATGCCGCCATCAACCCGGGCAACTCCGGCGGCGCGCTCGTTAACGATAACGGCGAGCTTGTGGGTATCAACTCGCTCATCGAGAGCTACTCGGGCTCCAGCTCGGGCGTGGGTTTTGCCATTCCGGTTAACTACGCCAAGAACATTGCCGACCAGATCATCGACGGCAAGACGCCGGTGCATCCGTACATGGGCGCTACGCTTTCGAGCGTCAACGCGCTCAACGCCCGCACCAACAAGCTGAGTACCGATAGTGGCGCGTACGTGGCAAGCGTCGTTGAGGATGGTCCTGCTGCCAAGGCCGGCATTCAGGAGGGCGATGTCATCACCAAGCTGGGCGACGACGAGATCACGAGCGCCGATGGCCTGATCATCGCACTGCGCAGCCACGAGGTGGGCGAGAAGGTCGAGATCACGCTCATGCGCGGCAAGGAAGAGAAGAAGGTCACGGTCGAGCTGGGCTCCGACGAGGAGCTGCAGAACCAGCAGCAGAACGACAGCGCGACCGATACTGGCAACGGCGGTATTACCGACGAGCAGCTGCGCCAGTATCTGGAGGAGCTGCTTGGCCAGCAGGGCCAGGGTCAGGGCAACGGTCAGGGTTTCTAACGAGTCGTATTGTACATACCGATGCCAGAGGGGGCTGTCCCGCCAACGCGGGGCAGCCCCCTCTTTTCGCGATGATTCCTTGGGGACGGAGGAAAACGGATCATTTAGAAACGGCAAGGGCATGGTTTAATCGCGCGATCCACCCCAGTCTGGCGGCTGCCGATTCGGTGCGGTTCGAAAGGGTTATTCGGCGCCATGGTGACCGGTGGTACTCTTGTATCCGTTTGAAATCGAGCGAAGGAGTGCCGCTATGGAGCAATCGAGCCTGTTTGGTGACGGTGTGGACATCGATACCGAAACGCCCGCGAGCGCGGATGCCGCCGCACCGACCGACGCCCGTGCCCAGGCGGCAGCGCGCGCGGCCGAGCTGCGCCACGAGCTCGATTACCACGCGTACCGCTACTACATGCTCGACGCGCCCGAGATCACGGACGCTGCCTTTGACAAAATGCTCGTTGAGCTGCAGGAAATCGAGGCGGCCTACCCCGATCTGGTGACGCCCGACAGCTATACCCAGCGCGTGGGCGGCTACGTGAGCGAGCAGTTTACGCCGGTCACGCATATGGCACGCATGTATTCCATGGACGATGCCATGGATCTGGACGAACTCGACGCGTGGCTCCAGCGTACCGAGGATGCGCTCGGTGCCGGTAGCGTCACCTATACCTGCGAGCTTAAGATCGACGGCCTGGGCGTGGCGCTTACCTACCAAAACGGAACTTTCGTGCGCGCCGCCACACGTGGCGATGGCACAACGGGCGAGGACGTGTCGCTCAACGTGCGTACCATCAAGGATGTGCCCATGCACCTGTCCGAGCCGGCGCTCGCCCACATGGGCGCCGACCGCGAGCGTACCATCGAAGTACGTGGCGAGGTCTATATGCCCAAGGGCAGCTTTGTTCGTCTGAACGATGAGGCCGATGCCGAGGGCCGCGACCCTTTTGCCAACCCGCGCAACGCTGCTGCAGGATCCCTGCGCCAAAAGGACCCCAAGGTCACGGCGCGTCGCGACTTGGCCACCTTTATCTATGCCATTGCCGATACCGACCCACTGCACGTCCACAGCCAGCGCGAGTTTCTGGACTGGCTGCGTAGCGCCGGCTTTAGCGTCAACCCCAACGTGGCCCGCTGCGCCACGCCGGCCGAGGTCCACGAGTTCTGCGCCCAGGCCCTCGAGCATCGCGGCGACTTGGACTACGACATCGACGGCGTGGTCGTAAAGGTCGACAGCTTCCAGCAGCAGCTCGACCTGGGCTTTACCGCTCGCGCACCGCGCTGGGCCATTGCCTTTAAGTTCCCGCCCGAGGAAAAGCAGACCGTACTGCGCGAAATTCGCATCCAGGTGGGCCGCACTGGTGTGCTCACGCCGGTCGCCGAGTTCGACCCGGTGACGGTCGCCGGCTCCACCATCGCGCGCGCCACGCTGCACAACATCGACGAGATCCGCCGCAAAAACGTGCGCGAGGGCGACACCATCATCGTGCACAAGGCGGGCGACGTGATTCCCGAGGTCGTGGGCCCGGTGCTCGACAAGCGTCCGGCCGATTCGGTCGACTGGCACATGCCCGAGGTCTGCCCCGTGTGCGGTAGCCCCGTGGTCCACGAGGACGGTGAGGTGGCCTACCGCTGCGTGTCCATCGATTGCCCCGCACAGCTCAAGGAGCGCCTGCTCCACTGGGTGAGCCGCGGCTGCATGGACGTCGACGGCCTGGGCGACGAGATCGTCGACAAGATGATCGCCGCCGGTCTGATCCATGATGTCGCGGACTTCTACCAGCTCACGGTCGACGATATCGCCGGCCTGGACACAGGGCGCACCTATGCCAGCTCCAACAGCAAAAAGGGCGTCAAGAAGGGCGACCCCATTCCGGTGGGCCTCAAGACGGCCGAGAAAATCATCGCCGAGCTCAACAAGTCCAAGAGTCAGCCGCTCGGTCGCGTGCTGTTTGCCCTGGGCATCCGCCATGTGGGCAAGAGTGTGGGCGAGGTTATCGCCGAGCGATTCCTGTCGATTGACAAGCTCATCTTGGCGAGCGAAGAGGACATCGCCGAGTGTGAGGGCATCGGTCCCAAGATTGCGGCGAGCGTCAAGCAGTTCCTGGCCGTGCCCGAGAACCTTGCCGTGCTGGAGCGCCTGCGTCAGACGGGCCTGTCGCTCGAGGTCGACTTGGGCGCCGCGCATGCACAGGCCGCAGCCGACGCTGGCGTGGCGGGCGAGCTTGCCGACGCACAGCCGCTTGCGGGTCTGACCTTCGTGCTCACCGGCACGCTCGTCAACCGCACGCGCGACGAGGCGGGTGCGGCGCTCAAGGTGCTCGGCGCTAAGGTTTCGGGCAGTGTGTCAAAGAAGACGAGTTATCTGGTCGCCGGCCCCAAAGCGGGCTCCAAGCTTACCAAGGCCGAGCAGCTGGGTGTACCCGTACTGGATGAGGACGCACTCGAGCAGATCTTGGCTACTGGTCAGGTGCCCCAGGCGTAAGGCATCGATAGCCAAATTGAAGAACCGCCCGGAAGCACGATGCCTTCCGGGCGGTTCTTATTTTGACGGGGCAACGGGCACGGTGATCTGCGTCACGTAGGTTGCCGGATCATCGCTGATGATGTCGTCGATAAGGGCGATTTCGCGTTGCCCCGCTACGCCACCAGTTTGTCAAAAGCCCCGCGCCGGTTGAGCACGGTAAACGCGACAACACAGATGACTGCCGACAAAATCGATCCGCACGGCGAAGCGATGCCCATGGGAAACAACGTATCGGAATAGGCGTTCGACAGCAGCCACGCGCCCGGCACGCGAATGAGCGCCACCGCCAGCACGTTGTGCGCAAAGCCGATGTAGCTCTTGCCGTATGCAGCGAAAAAGCCGCTAAAGCAAATGTGGATGCCGGCAAAAATCGCGTCGAAAATGTAGCTGCGCATATAGCCGGTGCCGGCGGCGACTACTGCAGCGTCCTTGGCAAAAAAGCCGATAAACGCCGGCGCCACCAGCCACATCAGCACCGTGATCAGGCAGCCGTACACTACCGAGATGGTCATGGCGTCTTTGAGCACCTGACGTGCGCGGTCGCCCTTACCCGCACCGGCGTTTTGCGCCGTGAGTGCGCTGACGGTGGCGCCCATGGAGCTCGGGACAATGAATAAAAAGCTGATCATCTTCTCGACCAAGCCCACGGCGGCGGCGTCGACCAGGCCGCGGTGGTTGGCGATGACGGTGATAAACATAAACGCCACCTGGATGCAGCCGTCCTGTACTGCCACGGGCACGCCGATCTTAAGAATGCTGCCGAGCACCTCGGGCTGGGGACGCAGGTCGCTGCGCTTAACGTGAATGTTCGTGCGGCGGCTCTTGAGCCACACGAGCGCGAGGGCAACGCTTGCCGTCTGGGCGGTTACCGTGCCGAGTGCCGCGCCTACGGGACCGAGTCCCATGTGGCCGATAAACAGAAAATCGAGCGCGATGTTGATGATGCACGCCACGCCGATCACGTACATGGGCGAGCGCGAATCGCCCAGCCCGCGAAAGATGGCCGAGAGGATGTTGTACGCGGCGATAAAGGGAATGCCGATAAAGCAAATGCGCAGGTAGGCGGCGGTGCCTTCGACCGCCTCGGCCGGCGTGCCAATGAGCGCCACGATCTGCGGGCACAGTGCGAGCAAGGCAGCGGCCAGTACCACCGAGACACCCATAAACAGCGTGATGGTATTGCCGATGGCGGTCTCGGCACGATCGAAGCGGCGCGAGCCCACGGCGTGGCCGACGATGACCGTCGTTCCCATGGCCAGACCCACGAGCGTCACGGTAATGATATAGAGCGTCTGCGCGCCGTTGCCCACAGCGGTGATGCCGGCAGCGCCGCTAAACTGCCCCATCATGTACAGATCGGCCATGCCGTAGAGCATCTGCAAAAAGTAGGAGAGCATATAGGGCAGGGCAAAGACCGCGATGGTCTTGAGGACATTGCCGCGTGTGAGGTCGTGTTCCATGGGCGGGGCACTTTCTGGCTTGGGTCGTTTACGTACCAGTGTAGTGAAAACCCTACAACGATTGTAGAGTCAAGGTTTGTGTCGGCAGTGGGGCGAAAAAGTCACGCTCGCGTTCATTTCCAATTGAATACAGGGGCGCGCCCTGTGAGCATGGCGCCTGCACTAGCCTTGCAGAAATCGATTTCGGAGCACTTGACACCGCCGCACGGCGCGCCATAATACGTGGGTTTGCGAACAACGTTTGATGGGGGATGAACCTGCGTGCGCAATCTCAAGATTTTGTTTTCCTATCTGGGGGCATACCGCCGCGATGCCATGCTCGGCGTGCTCTTTGTGACGGCCGAGACGGCGCTCGAGCTGTTTATCCCGGTCATCATGGCAAATATCATCGATGTGGGCGTGCCCGCGGGCGACATCAACTACATGCTGTTGCAGGGCACGTATATGTTGGTATGCGCCGCATGTTCGCTGGTACTTGGCTTGGGCTATGCACGCACGTCTGCTCGCGTCGCCTCGGGGCTGGGCGCTAACTTGCGCGAGGCGGAGTACCGCAAGATCCAGACGCTCGCTTTTGGCAATCTGGATAACTACGACGCCAGCTCGCTCGTCACCCGCATGACTACCGATATCACCGTCATCCAAAATGCCATCGGCAATGGCTTTCGCCCCATGGTGCGCGGTCCCGTGACGCTCATCGTCGGCTTGGTCTATGCGCTGGTGCTGTCGCGTCCGCTCGCCACCGTTTTCGCGATCATCCTGCCGGTGCTGGCGATCGTGCTGGGCGTTATCACCTATCGCGTCAGTCCGCTCTACCGCCAGCTGCAGACCTCGATGGACCATCTCAACGGTGTGGTGCAGGAGGACCTCACCGCCGTGCGCGCCGTCAAGGCGTACGTGCGTGCCGAGCACGAGGAGGCCAAGTTCGATGCCGTCAATACCGAGCTTGCGCGCACCGCGACGAAGACCTTTGGCAACGCCGTGCTCAACCTGCCGGTGTTTCAGCTGTCGATGTACGTGGCGGCGCTTTCCATTCTGTGGATCGGCGGGCGCATGATTCTTGCCGGCGAGCTCGGCGTGGGCTCGCTCACGGGCTTTATGAGCTATGTGCTGCTGATCATGAACTCGCTCATGATGATTTCCAACGTGTTTTTGCTGCTCACGCGCGCACTTGCCAGCGTGGAACGCATCTCGCGGGTGCTCGACGAGCGTTCGCTTATCCAGGCGCCCGACGCTGCCGCTGCCGTGCACGAGGTGGCCGACGGAAGCATCGAGTTTCGCGACGTTTCCTTTAAATACCGCGCGGATGCAGCCGAGGATGTGCTCGAGCATATTGACCTTTGCATTGAAGCAGGCTCCACGGTGGGCGTGCTCGGCGGCACGGGCTCGGGCAAGAGTTCGCTTGTGCAGCTGATTGCGCGCTTGTACGACGCCACCGAGGGCACCGTGCTTGTGGGCGGACACGACGTGCGCGACTACGACTTGGCTACCTTGCGCGACGCCGTGGGTATCGTGCTGCAAAAGAACGTGCTGTTTACGGGTACCGTGCGCGAGAACCTGCAGTGGGGCAATCCGCAGGCGTCGGACGATGAGCTCCTCGCGGCCTGCCGGGCGGCATGCGTGGACGAGTTCCTGGATCGCATCGGCGGGCTGGACGGCGAGTTGGGCCAAGGCGGCGCCGGTGTTTCGGGCGGCCAGAAGCAACGCCTGTGCATTGCGCGCACGCTGCTCAAGCATCCGCGCGTGCTCATTTTTGATGACTCAACCAGCGCGGTCGATATGGCGACCGACGCTAAGATTCGCGAGCACATCGCTCGGATTCCCAATACGACCGTGCTCATCATCGCCCAGCGCATCGCGAGCGTCATGGATGCCGATCGCATTGTGGTGTTGGACGACGGTCGTGTCCACGGCGTGGGCACGCACGAGGAACTGCTGGCGGGCGACAACATCTACCAGGAGATTTATGCCTTGCAGATGGAGTTTGCGGGGGATGCGGACGTCGCAGACGGCGCAAATGCCCCGTCTTCGTCTGGCCCCAGCGGATCAATTCAAGCCACGGAAGGAGGCGAGCAACATGCCTAAGACATCCGCTCAGGCCCGTCCCACCAATCTGACGCAGACGCTTCGCCGCTTGCTCTCCTACATGGGTCACGCCAAGTTCTCGTTGCTCGCGGTGGGCGTGCTCGCCTCCGTCGCCGCCATCGCGAGCCTCGCCGGCACCTGCATTGTGCGCCCTATCGTTAACGGTTTGGCAACGGGCGGCGAGGAATTGCTCACCAGGCAGGTTATCTTTACCGCTGCCATCTACGCCGCGGGCGTGCTCTCGGCTCTGGGCTACTCACAGATTATGGTGCGCGCGGCCCAGCGCGTGGTTTCCGATATCCGCCGCGACCTGTTTGCGCACATCCAGATGCTGCCGCTGAGCTACTTCGACAGCACGCGCTCGGGTGACATCATGAGCTTCTTTACCAACGACGTCGACACCGTCTCCGAGGCGCTCAACAACAGCTTTGCCAACGTGATTCAGGCGAGCATCCAGGTGGTCGGCACCACGGCCATGCTCATCATCCTCAACTGGCAGCTCACGATTATCACGCTCGTGTGCGATGTGGCCATTGTGCTGTACGCGCGCTACTCGGGCATGCGTTCCAAGCGCTTTTTTGCCGCCCAACAGGCGTCGCTGGGCGATTTGGACGGATATATCGAAGAGATGGTCTCGGGCCAAAAGGTCATCAAGGTCTTTAATCACGAGCAGGCCAACGTGGCTGGTTTTGACGTGCGTAACCAAGAGCTGCGCCGCACCGGTGGCGCCGCGCAGGCTTACGCCAACTCCATGGTTCCCATGACCGTGGTGATTGGCTATGCCAACTACGCCATCGTCGCCGTGGCGGGCGGCATGCTCTGCATCAAGGGGCTCGCCGATGTAGGTGCGCTCGCAAGCTACCTGGTCTTTGTGCGTCAGGCCGCCATGCCCATCAACCAGTTCACGCAGCTGGGCAACTTTTTGCTCAACGCGCTGGCCGGTGCCGAGCGCCTGTTTGCCGCCATGGACCTTAAGCCCGAGGTGGACGAGGGCTGCGTGGAGCTGGTGCAGACGGGCGACGCCGCGTGGGCATGGAAGATTCCCGAGGGCCAGGGCGTGGGCGCGTACGGGCACCTGCATGATGTAGCTGCCGTTGATGAGTCGGGCCGTGCGGTGGCTGCCGACGGCACCGAGCTCACGTGCGGCTTGGTCCCGCTCGCCGGCGACGTGCGCTTCCATGCCGTGGACTTTTCCTACGTGCCGGGCACCCGTGTGCTCACGGACCTCAACCTGTTTGCCAAGCCGGGGCAAAAGATCGCGTTTGTGGGCTCGACGGGCGCCGGTAAGACGACCATCACTAACCTCATCAACCGCTTCTACGAGGTCGATGACGGCGAGATCACGTACGACGGGATCGACGTCAAGCACATTGCCAAGGCCAGCCTGCGCGGGTCGCTCGGCATTGTGCTGCAAGACACGCACCTGTTTAGCGGCACCATTGCGCAGAACATCCGCTTTGGCAAGCTCGACGCGACTGACGAGGAAGTGCGCGCCGCTGCCGAGGCAGCCTGCGCGGATTCGTTTATTCGCCGCCTGCCTAGGGGCTACGACACGCCGGTCACGGCCGACGGTGCCAACCTGTCGCAGGGCCAGCGCCAGCTGCTCGCCATCGCGCGCGTGGCCGTCGCCGATCCGCCGGTGCTCATCCTGGACGAGGCCACGAGCTCCATCGACACGCGCACCGAAAAGCTCATCGAGCGCGGCATGGATCGCATCATGCGCGGACGCACCACGTTTATGATCGCGCACCGCCTGTCCACCGTCCGCGACGCCGACGCCATCATGGTCCTCGAACACGGCCGCATTATCGAACGCGGCACCCACGAAGAGCTGCTCGCCCAGCACGGCGAGTACTGGCAGCTGGCGCGTGGCTTAAAAGAGTTGGATTAACCCGTTCGAGCACGATGCTTTGGCCCTTCCGTGCCCCTCACCTCGCCTCAAACCATCACAACATTCGACGTTTTTTGCCAAAATCGGGAAAAGCATCGAATGTTGTGATGGTTTTTCTGCCACTCGACCGGGCGGAATCGCTTTCTTGCGCACGAAGGTGTGCGGACCCGTGGGCAGGGGAATAAGGTTGGTTATCCGACTCCATTGGAGGGCTCATGGACCTGCCGATCGTCCTGTCCCATAAGACTGCCTGGCTGTACCACAACGTGGCGCGCCCGTCCGAG
This sequence comes from uncultured Collinsella sp., assembly GCA_958451615.1. Taxonomy (GTDB): domain Bacteria; phylum Actinomycetota; class Coriobacteriia; order Coriobacteriales; family Coriobacteriaceae; genus Collinsella. The sequence goes on from CAUDQR010000001.1 coordinate 23,484, forward strand.
CCGCTCTCGCGAGCAAGCAGTCTATACGATGAGGACTCGCTTGCTAACGAGGCGGAGCCGACTGCGGACCTGCCCAAATTGGGGCTCGATGCCAAGGGGCTGAGGGCTTCAACGGCAGTTGGGATCGTTACCGACTATCTGGTTTCGCTTGGTATTCCACGAGAAGAGCTCGATCATATCGACACGCTCGTCAACTTCGATTTTGAGCGCTCGACGCCGGCTGGATTTAGGTGCCACGTGTTTGGGGCGCCGGTACCTCCAGGCCATCTTATCGAGGTGGCAGAGGGCCTTCTAGTGGTTGATGAGGCCATGTGCTTTGTTCAAGCGGGTTCGTGGATGAGCGAGCCCGAGCAGCTGGAATATGGCTACGAAATCTGCGCCCGATACCATTTGAATCATCTGTCGACGGACGATTATGTCGAGATGGGGCAGAGGTATACCGTTGCCGACTTGATTGCCTATTGCAATGAGAACCGATCTCGTCAGGGGGCTATACGCGCGGCCGCCGTGCTCAGGCGCGTGCACGATGGCGCGCGATCGCCCATGGAGACGGCCACCGCAATCATGGTCGTAGCAAAACGTTCCCAGGGAGGGCTGGGATACGCCAAGATCGAGCTCAACCATCGGGTTGATGTTCCCAGCGAGTTCAAGTATCTCGCAAAGGCCGGGTATTTCGAGATCGACGTATATGCACCTGCGAGCGGTACGGGGATTGAATATAACGGCTCGGACCATCTTGATAAACAGCGCAGCGCGTCGGATGCGGAGCGCATGACCGTGCTGAGCGCGCTGGGCTTTAGGATGATCGTCCTCACCGGGACTCAGTTTGCCCATCAGCTGCAATTGCACCGGGCGATGAACGCCATCGCGCTTGCGATAGGCCTTAAGTGCGACCGAAGCGAAGCGTTCCAGAAACGTCAGAACGACCTGCGAGAATTCGTGATTCGGCACTGGGACGGCGGCCTCTAGGGGCGTTTTGGTCCTTCTACGGGGTGCCGTGGGCAGGCAAACCATCACAACATTCGACGTTTTTTGCCAAAATCGGGAAAAGCATCGAATGTTGTGATGGTTTGTATGCTGAGGATGGGCTTGGAAAGTCCGTTTTGCTCGAAGCGACTTGTCCTGTCGTACGGGTGTCGGCATGATTCTCTCGTGGGGTATTATGTTTTCCGAAGAATAAAACGCCGCGTGAGGGGAGGGCTGCGTGGACGGGCGCGTGCAACATGACGGTTTTGGCCGCGATATCAACTACCTGCGTATTGCCGTTACCGACAAGTGCAATTTCCGCTGCATTTACTGCATGCCGGCCGATGGCGTGGCGCCCCGCGCGCACGACGAGCTGCTCAGCGCCGAGGAAATCGCCCGCTTTGTGCGCTTGGTGGCGGGGGAGGGCATTCGCCGCGTACGCCTGACGGGTGGCGAGCCGCTGGTCAGCCGCCGTATCATTCCGCTCATTCGCGACATCCGCGCGATTCCGCTGATCGAGGACATCTCGCTTACCACCAACGGCGCCCTGCTGCCCAAGCTGGCGCCGCAGCTCAAAGACGCCGGGCTTAACCGCGTCAACATCTCGCTCGACACGCTCGACCCTACGCTCTTTGGAAAGATCACGCGCCTGGGCCGGCTCGAGCAGACCATGGCCGGCATCGACGCGGCGCTGGCTTGGGGCTTTGAGCCCGTTAAGGTCAACTGCGTTGTGGTGCGCCGGCTCAACCAGGATGTGGCAGCCCTTGCACGACTGACCGTCGACCGCCCCATCCACCTGCGCTTTATCGAATACATGCCCATCGGCGACGAGCATACGAGTTCGCATTGCGCTGTGGACCCGCATGCGCCCGCGCTCAATCCCGAGCTGTGGGATGCGAGTGACACCGTTCCGAGCGACGAGCTGCGGGCGCGCATCAATGCCGGGACTGCCGCGACGAGACTGGGCAAGCTCGAGCCGCTCGACATCAACGACGCTCCTGCCGGCGCGGGCCCTGCGCGCTATTGGCACTTTCCGGGCGCGGCGGGAACGGTCGGCTTCATCAGCGCCATGTCCAACCATTTTTGTGCGAATTGCAACCGTCTGCGCCTGACGGCAGACGGCAACGTGCGTCCGTGCCTGTTCAGCGATGCCGAGTATTCGGTGCGCGACGCCCTGCGCCGTGGTGATGATATGCAGGTACTTTCGATTTGGCGCGATGCCGTGGCCCACAAACCGCAGGAACACGCGATAATTGAGGGCACGCAACGATTTATGTCCCAAATCGGAGGATGATCATATGGCCAAGAGCAGGTACGCCGATGCCACTAAGGTCGCTCGCAGGGCCGCGATGTCTGCCCACAAAGCCACGGCTGCGGCGAATGCTGGCAACGCCGACGCGTCCGCGCAGCCGACTGCCAGTGCTGTCGCCGAGCCCGCCCGCGACGCCCGTCGCGACGAGCTGACGCATGTGGACGCCAAGGGCGAGGTGCGCATGGTCGACGTGTCCGACAAGGCCGAGACCCATCGTATCGCCATCGCCGAGGGCACCATCCTCATGCATCCCGAGACGCAAGCCATGGTGCTGCAGGACCGCGCCAAAAAGGGCGACGTGCTTGCCTGCGCGCGCGTGGCGGGCATTATGGCCATCAAACGCACGAGCGACATCATTCCCATGTGCCATCCGCTGCTCATTACTAAGAGTAAGTGCGACATTGCGCCCATCGCTGCGGCGGGGACGCCGGCCGATGACGTGCCCGAGGGCTGGGCGCCGGCGCGCGCGGACGGGCAGGTTGGCTTTCACGTGCTGGTCACGGCGGGCGTGACGGGCAAGACGGGTATTGAGATGGAGGCGCTGACCGGCGCGAGTGCCGCGTGCCTTACGATCTATGACATGTGCAAGGCCGTCGATCGCGGCATGGAGATCGTCGACGTGCGCCTGCTGCACAAGGAAGGCGGTCGCTCGGGCGTGTGGGATCGTGCAGAGCGTCAGGCCGCTGCTGTTGAGGCTGTGGCCGCTGACGGTGCCGCACCCGCAAGCGCGCCTGTCGCCGTCGCGTCCGCAGCTCCGGCCCCGGCCGTCCCCGCGATCGCGTTTATCGGCTACCAGAACTCGGGCAAGACCACGCTCGTCGAGAAGGTCATTGCCGAGCTCACCCGCCGCGGTCTGCGCGTGGGCTCACTCAAGCATCACGGGCACCACGGCTTTGATATCGACGTGCCCGCTAAGGATACGTGGCGCCATCACCAAGCCGGATCCAAGCACGTGGGACTCATCTGCGCCACGCGCTGGGCGGAGTACGCCGACACGCGCGAGGAGGACGAGATGCCTGCGCGCGAGCTGCTGTCGCGCTACAACGATGTCGACGTGGTGATCATCGAGGGCTACAAGACCGAGGGCTTCGACAACATCGTCGTTGCGCGTTCCGGCGTCGACCGTCTGCGCGGCAAGAGCTCGCTCGACCTGGTCGACGGTCACACGCTGGCCCTTGCCTGCAACGAAGCCCTGGCGCGTCAGGCCTTCGACGCCGGTTTTGCGACCCGAGCCATCAACATCAACGACGCCCGAGCCATCTGCGATCTGATCCAAGACCACCTCGGTAGACGTTTGGGACATGCCTTAAAATCTACCAAGTAGTTCATGTTGGGCGGAAAGACGGAAGGAAGGGGCTCGATGCGACCTTAGTAAGGCATACGGATAGATTGAGCCAATGGACGGAGGGTCGAATGACCGCTGTCCACATTCGTATGCAATAAGGAGCCCTATGCCCGCATCTGTATTTCCAACATTCCACTCGTCGCTGTCCGCGCAGGCTAAACGCCTGGTGGCGATGCGCTTTCTCATCTACACCGGGTTTCAGACCAGTTATTTTATCGGCGTCATCGGAACGCTCACCTATGCAGACGATGCCTCAGTCGTGGCGACATCGCTGGCCGTCCTGTTTATGAATGTATTTGTGATCCTGGGATCCTTTGCGGGTGGAGCGGCGCTCGATGCCTGGGGCCCGCGACGCCATTTCTTGCTGAGCATCGTCGGCGCGCTTGCAACCGGCACGGCAATCATCGCCTTTGGCAGCGCGACCGGCGTCGTCCTGCTCGGCGCGGTGTTTCTGGGCTTTACGATGGGATTCGCCCAGCCCATCGCCACGTCCTATCCGGCCTACCTCACCGACGACCCCGCCGAACTCAAAGACATCAATTCCGCCATCGCCATGTTCTCAAATGTGAGCATTATCGTCGGACCCACGCTGGGCGGCTTTGTCGCGGCGGCTGCGTCGTCGCGCGCGGTGTTCGTGCTCATGATGCTCTTTACCGTGCTGGCGCTCGTCGCCGGTTGGGGCTTTAGGCCGCAGACCAGCCATGTCGCCGGGCATGCGGATGCCGATTCGGCAGAGGAAGGGGAGCGTGCGGGACAAAGCTCCAACCCCAGCACGTCCGCCCGCGCCACCTTCGCAGCCAGCATCAAGACGGTCTTTACCAATAGCGTCCTCACCCTGCTGTTTTGCATCATTTTTCTTTCGAACTTTGGCTACGGAGCCTTCGATCCGCTCGAGTCGTTTTTCTATCGCGATGTCCTACGCGTCGGCGTTGAGTGGATGGGCTGGCTCTCGTCGGCCTCGGGCGTGGGCGCGGTGCTGGGCGCCGTGGTCGCGCTCCGCTTGCCGCCGCACTTGGTAAACCTAAAAACGCTGCTCGTGGCGCTCATGTCCGTGGGTCTGGGAAGTTTGCTCTATGTGGGGACACCGTACGTGGGCGTAGCCCTCGTCGGACAGATTGCCCTGGGCGTGGCCTGGGGTGTCGTCAACCCGCTCCACAACACGATCGTGCAAACGACGGCTCCGCTCGAGCAGCTTGGTCGCGTCAACTCGGTCATGGGTTTTGGCAATATGTTCGCCGGCGTGGCCCCGCTGGCGATTGCCCCGTGGCTGGCGGCGACATTTGGCGTGCAGCAGACACTCGTAGGGGCGGGCATGGTCGTGACGGCAGTTCCCGCGGCGTTGCTGCTGTTTGGACGCCGGCATTTTGATCGTGCCGCAAGGCAGTAAAAACCATCACAACATTCGATGAAAATCGCGATTTTGACGAAAAGCGTCGAATGTTGTGATGGTTTGCGCTCCGGGCAGGCCGCCCTTCGGGTCCGGCCACCACAAAGCGGCCAGGCTCCTTTGTGGTGGTTTTTGCTTTGACAGGCCGCGCCTGCGCCTTGGTATACCATGTACGCCGTTCACGAATACACCTCACACCGCCGCACAACCCAGAAAGGTCCCCATGGACACCACCTTCAGCCACATCAAAGCCGTGTTCTGCGATATCGACGGTACGCTGCTCACGAGCCAGCACACGGTGTCCCCGCGCACCGTGGCGGCGATCCGCGCCCTGCGCGAGCGCGGCGTGCTCTTTGGCCTGTGCACCGGGCGCGACGCCCACGCGACCGAGGCCATGTACGAGCTCTGGGGCATCGAAGGCCTGGTAGACGTGATGGTGGGTTGCGGTGGCGCCGAGGTCATCGACCGCGCGCACAACATCAACGAGCTGAGCTATCCGCTGCCGGGCGAGACCATCGCGCGCATCTGCAAGCACATGGCGGACCTTCCGGCAACGCCCGTCTGCCCCCGAGACGGCGTGTTCTACGTGCCCGAGAGCAACGCGTGCGTCGAGCACCTGTCGCGCGTCGACGGCGTGCCCTACCAGGTGGTCGATTTTGCCGAGTTCTTGCGCGAGCCGCAGCCCAAGGTGATGTTTACCATGGCGCCCGAGGTGATGCCGCAGGTCATCGAGCGAGCATCGACGTTTGCCGATAACACTGTTAAGGCGGCGTCTCTGCAAACCACGCAGCGGCTCTACGAGTTCATGGATCCGCGCGTGTCCAAGACGCGCGGCCTTGTGCGCGTGGCGGAGCTCAACGACATGGAGCTCCAGGACATCTGCGTGTTTGGCGATGCCGATAACGACACCTGCATGGTGGCCGACGCCGGCGTGGGCGTTGCCATGGCAAACGGCAGCGACGCCACTCGTGCTGCCGCCGATTTTGTAACCGCGAGCAACGACAAAGACGGCATCGCGATCTTTATCGAGGAGCATCTGCTGTAGCGCGGGGGAGAACTACCACAAAGGGGGCAGGCACCTTTGCGGTGGCCTCAGGCGATTTGGGCGAATTAATACTTAAAATCTGTGTGAAAATTCAAATATTGCTGTCTGAACATCATGCTTCTAACTACCGATGGGTTAAAGATATTCTCATCAATTTGGTAGGATATTCATCCCGGTTGATGACCTACCGCTCACGGTCGATTTTCGACCGTTCACAGGATGTTTGCTCTTGAGCAAAATGTTGTGCAAATAAATCTAATGCCATTAAAAAATAATACGCAACTAAATTACCAGCAGAAACAAAAAATAGATAGCGAATAAACGAAGGTAAATCCGAACAATTGTCAAGAGAATTGAGAACTCACTACAAAACTATCGGTTTTATTTGCTCAGATGTTTAAACAATCGTTATAATTGCATTACTAAACGAGCGCAATTACAGATTGCGCAGATACGTTTGATGATGAAAGAGCAAGATCGCGGTCTCTTGGGGAGGAGACATCGATGAAAGCGAATTCGGACAAATCTAAGCAGAGTAATAAAGCGACGCGCCGTGTACTGGCAGGCGTTTTGTGCGGAGCCTCCGTGTTGAGCCTGGTACTGTCGCTCGTCATGCCCCCGATCTCGCAGGCCATTGCCAACGATGCCCAGACGGTTTCTACCGAGGAAACTGTGATGGGGGGTTCCTCAAGTGAGTCTACTGGTGTAGACAACACCAACAACGGGGATACCGAAAACCAGAATAGTGACGATGTCGAAAACGGCGTGGGCGATGCCCAACCGGAGGAGCAGCCCAAGGACGAGTCGCAGGCAGAAGATAATGAAGCGGTCGACGATGGCACTGTCTCGGTAGCCGAAGAAGCTGCAGAGAGCGAAGAGACAACCACAGCTATTACTAACATTACTAACGCCGATGATTTGTCAGCTAAGCTTCAAGGCGTTGGGGAAAACCAAACTGCCTGCTTCGAGCTTACAGCTGATATCGACTATCCCGGCGAAATCAAACTTGAGAAGAGTGGCAGCAATATAACTCTGGACTTAAGCGGCCATAAAATCACGCATTCGGGCGACAATTCAAATAAGCCGCTCTTCAACATCACCAATAACGCGGCGCTTACAGTTAAAGATTCTAACCAAGGGTCTGATCAAAAGCAGACTTCGGATGGCGGCAATAATGGGCGAGTTGCCTCGATGGACTGCGACACCAGCTCTGGCATTCCGACCAAACTCACGTATTACGTGACCGAATCGACGCCGAACGGTACGGGGACAACCGAGACTCTCTATAGGCACGAGGTCAGCATCAACGGTGCCATCGTGGGTACCGCTGCCGGCTCCACGATGAGGCTCATCAACGTTTATGCGGGCGGTACGTTTAATCTTGATAGCGGTGTAATTACCCAACAGTATAATTGCAATGTCGGCAACCTCATCTATGCCGAGAACGGCTCTACCGTCAACATGAGCGGTGGCTATGTGTGCGGCGCTTCTGGCTCGGGTTCCGGCGCAGGCGTTATGGTATCCAATGCGAGCGGCGGTGCCTCCACTCTTAACCTGACCGGTGGCGTAATCGCGGGCAACTATGCCCCCAATGGCGGCGGCGTGTACGCTAACGGATCCACAATTAATATGACCGGCGGCACGATTTCCGGTAACGGTACGTTCAAAGATCGATCAGGCTACGGTGCCGGTGTTTGTGCTGTTAGTTCAACTGTAGTCATTTCAGGTGGTTACATCACCAACAACAACTATCAGTTCTACAGCGACAATGAAGGCTCCACGAAGCATATTGGCAACGGATGTCACGGCGGCGGTGGTATTGCTGCTTACAATAACGGCAGTCTAACAATTAACGGTGGCTACATCACCGGTAACTATTCTGCCGAGGCCGGTGGCGGTATTTATGCTGGCGCTTGGAATCAGGCCCTCTCCTCATTTAAGTTTTCGGGTGGAATCATCGCTAGCAATGTGGCGCAAAACTCGGAGGGCGGCGGTATCCGTATCGCTGCGCCTACAGTTGGCGAATTTAATGTGAGTGGCGAGAAAGCCTACATCACCAACAATACGACTAATACCCCCAATGACTGGGGTGGCGGCGGCGTGTTTGTCCAGGGAGGCAACAGTGACGAAGGCGTTAGTTCGGCGCGTCTCAAGATATACAACGCCCTGATTACCAAAAATCATGCCAATGGCTTTGGCGGCGGGTTTGCCGCTTGCCCGACTGGTAAGACTGCCATTACCGATACCAATGGCATCGCGATTTTCGGTAATTTTGACGAAAATGGTAATAAGCGGTCGGGCGGCACTAATGGGAAGAGCGAGGACTGGAATTACGATAAGGAGAATGACACGGGCGGCGAAATAACCGAAGCTTTTATAAAGGCCGGCCATGAGGACCTTTTCTTAATTCACGATTCTGCCAATTCGGAAACCAAACCGTATATCGCAGCCGTAACCGGCCAGATGCTTGGTGGTGGAGCCGCCAACTGGTCGGGCACGATCGACAAAACACCAACGTCTATCGGTAAGTACGAGGGCGCTCAGGCTAAGTACATGATTGGCCTTAAATCTGAGCCGATTAAGGTTGATATGGATGCTGCTACCGCGGCTGCTTCCCTCTTCATCACGGGCAACAGATCCAACATCCACGGTGGCGGCATCATGACCAACGGCGACGTTGTCGCCGGCTCCACTCGAGAAGTCAAGGTTTACCCCAAGATGAAGCTCAACGGTACCAAGGTGCTTGAGGACGGCGCGCTTAAAGGAAATGACTTCGATTTCCAGCTTCTCAGGCAGAACAAGATTATTAACAAACCGGGCGAGATCTCATATACGGTTCCGAGCTTTGACTCTAATGGTGATCTTCAGCTCAATGGCTGCTCGGTGGTCGATACGGTGAAGAACGATAAGAACGGAAATCTCACCTTTGATCTAGGTGAAGTTTATGCCGATGACGATCTTGTCTACTACTTGGTAGAGGTTCCGGGCACGGACAAGAACGTGACTTACGACAAAACGATCTACAAAATTGATCCTGAGGTTGTGAGGGATGAGAAAAAGTCGCACAACGTGCTTGACATTATATACACGTATTACAAAGTCGATAGCGTTTCGGTAACAAAGGTAGAAAATGACGGCGCTGGCGCAAGAACGCCAGAAACAGAACCAGCAGCTATCGCAGCAGCTGAAGGCGAAAACGCTGTTATCATTAAGCTTACCAGTGGTGCAACTTTCACCAACAAGTACACTCCGTACACCTCCAGCGGTTCTTGGACTCCTAAGGCGACTAAGGTCGTTAAGGGTGGCGAGATGAAGGAGTTTACGCTTCAGCTTGCAATCGACGAGGACTTCTCGAAGATCGTTGAGAGTAAGTCGACCCAGCCTGGCGCCGATAAGTCCCAGACTCTGAGTTTCGGCAAGATCGAGTACGCGCTCAATCAGCTCGACAAGCTCGAGTCTGACTCTACTGGTCGGGGTGCAAGCAAGACCTTTACCTATTACGTCCGCGAACAGCAGCCGACCACACCGTTCACGAACTACAAATACGACAAGTCGGTCTACAAGATCACGGTCACGGCAACTGATCAGTCTGATAAGACGATCAAGTGCGATGTGACCTACACCAAGATCGTCAATGCCGATGGCAAGCCTATCCCCGAGAACGAGCAAAAGGCGGTCACCTACGTTCCAGCTAAGGACGAGGCCACTGGCAAGGAACAGAGCGTTCCGGTCTTCACCAACACCTACTCCACCTCTTTGCCCCTTTCTGGTATGTCGGGCGTCACTCTGACGTACCTTGCCGGCGCGGCGGTGCTTTGCGCTGCTGCGGCCTGGATGCACGTTCGTCGCAAGGCGAGCGCGAAGGGAGGCGAGCGTCGTGAATAAGAAAGTTTGCTCCTTCCCGATCTTGTTTGCGCTGCTTGCCCTCCTGATCGGTACCTGCGCGGTTGTGTTCCCCGCTTCCGCGCAGGCCGCGCCGACCTCGAACGGTTCCATCACGGTGAGCGGCACCGTAGCGAGCAGCTATGACGCCTACCAGATCTTTAGCGCCAACGTCGTCGACGGCGACAGCGACGCCAAGATTGCCACCGACCTCGCTTGGGCAAGCGACGCCGCGCGCGATGCCGTGTTGCCTGTGTTGCACAGCGCCGGTATGCCCAATTCCCAGACCACCGCGCAGGAAGCTGCCGAGTGGCTCAACACCGATTCCCACCTTACGAGCGCGCTGAGCGCACAGCTCGCTCGTTCCCTCCAGAGCTCTGCCGCCGAGTCCGTGGCCCTTAACGCGGGCACGACGGCCGAGCTGCCCTGCGGCTATTGGCTCATCGTCGCCGACGATGACGCCATCTCCCAGAACGAGGCCGGCACCGCGCCGATCATGGCCCTGGTGGGCGGCAGCGCCGTCACCGTCAAGCCCAAGGCGGCGACCCCCAAGGTGGCCAAGCACGTGCTGGAGGACAGCACCGCCGCCTGGCAGAAGGCCGCTGATGTCACGGTCGCAGACGACCTGTACTGGCGCCTCTCGGCCACGGTCCCGGCGGGTCTTACCGCCTACGACGCCTACACGGTGCAGTTCGTCGACACCATGAGCGCGGGGCTCGACCCCTCCAAGGTCGCCGCGAGCATGCGCGTGTACGCGGCGGCGGGCGCGGACGGCGGCTTTGGTGCGGTCCAGACCGACAAGGACGGCCGCGCCGGCACCGAGCCCGCGAAGGGTTGGACCGACATCACGGCCCAGTGTGCCACCAAGGTAGCGGCCGACGGCAAGACCTTCACCGTGCGCACCGGCGACCTGATCGCCGCGCTCGGCGGGGCCGACGCCTTCACCGCGGGCGCCCGCGTGGTCGCCGTGTACAACGCGCCGCTCAACAGCGCGTGCAACCACGGCATCGCGAAGGGCAACCCCAACGAGGTCTACCTGCGCTACCCGCGCTCTCCCTTTGCCGACCAGTCCGGCGATGCCGGCTTTACCAGCACGCCAAGCGACGATGCGTGCGCCTACACCTGGGATCTCGCGCTCACCAAGCGCGGCAGCGACGGCGACAAGCCGCTTGCCGGGGCGGTCCTGAGCATCGCCGACGACCGCGGTCGCACGCTGGCGGCCGACGGCACGTGGAATGCAGAGGGCAAGGCCATCGTCACCACGGGCGAGGACGGCCGCGTGACCGTCTCGGGCGTGGACTCGGGCAAGCTGGAGGTCCGCGAGCTCAAGGCGCCCAAGGGCTACACCGCCTTTGAGGGCACGCGCTCCGTGACAGTCAAGGCCGAGGGCCTGGACGTCGACCAGGTGGCCGCCGCCAAGCCCAAGGTGACCGTATCGGCCGAAAGCCCTCTGCGAGTTGATGGCGCCGATGCCGGGAAGGGTTTAGTCGAGTTGTCGGTGCTTAACACCCCAAGTAATGAAGCGAGTCGAGGCTTTATGCCCTCGACGGGAGATAGAACGTTGGTGTTGGTGACGGCTTTGGTCGTCATCGGAGTAGTGGCTATTGTCGTCGCGCTCGTCATCAAGCGGGGAGGAGGTCGCCATGATAAATAATTGTCCCCCCCTGCTCAATGGCGTACTGCCTCCGTAGCGAGTGGCGCGCAGGGAAATACGCCTGCTGGCTTTTGATGATGACAAGAATTAAAGCAACCTCCAAGAAAGAGGTCCCAACATGAAAGCAACCAAGAACATCGCACGCCTGGCAGTAACCGCCGGCCTCACCGCAGCCCTGAGCTTCGGCGGAGTGATGGCACCGGTGACCATGGCGTTTGCTGAGGGAACGGGGTCGACCGTCACGTTCGAGGACGCCGATTACGCTGCGTCCACGACCTATAAGGGTATCCAGATCTTCAAGGCAAAGGTCACGACGACCGGTGGGAATACGACGGTGAGTAGCATCGAATGGGCCAGCTCCGATGCCCAAACTGCTGTCGTAAACGCCATCAAGAAAAAGGATGCATCCTACAAAAGCGAGAACGCACAGGATGCTGCCGATTGGCTTAGCACCAAATCTGAAGTTACCGGGACCGATTCGAAGGTTGCTAGCGACAACGTTCTCAGTCTAATTGCCGATGGCCTGAAGAACAGCACCGCCTGGAAGGTGACGAGCGAGGGCAGTGCATCCCTTTCCGGACTCGGCGCCGGCTACTGGCTCTTCCTCACCGCTACTCCCGGTAAGCCTGCTGACAAGTCGACCGATGTGTCCACCTCTCCCGTCTACGCCGTGATCGACGGCGTGAACGCGACGACCGTTACGCCAAAGAAGGGCGTGCCTACTGTCGAGAAGAAGGTCCTCGACGATGCCGACGCCGCCGATGCCGCCGACATCAAGGGCTCCAACAAATGGAATGATGTCGCCGATTCCCAGATCGGCCAGGAAGTTAACTACAAGCTTACCGGCACGATCGCCAGCAACTACGCTACCTTTGGCACGTATGCTTACAAGTTCACCGACGGGCTTTCCAATGGCCTTGACTATGTCAAAGACTCGGTTAAGGTGTACGCGCTGAACGGCGAGACTTACAGCGAGATTGAGTCGAGCAATTATACCGTGACGGATGCTGATGCTAGCAACAACAACACGCTGACGGTCGAGTTCACGACCGGAGACGGCAAGAAGGGCCTCAAGGACGTCGCGAGCGTGACCGCCGACACCAAGATCGTTGTCTTCTACAAGGCAAAGCTCAACGGCAACGCCGTGATCGGCAACGCAGTCGACGGCAACAAGAGCGGCAACCCCAACACCGTCAAGCTCGAGTACTCCAACAACCCGTATGCCGAGGACACGGGCGAGACGATCGAGGATGCCGTCGCCGACTTCGCTTTCAGGCTCAACCTCAACAAGGTCGACCAGGGCACCGAGAAGGGCCTTGCGGGCGCCGTCTTCACCATCCAGTCCGCTGATTCGAACACTCAAGACCAGTATATCGCCTCGAAGGACGACCCCACCGCGGGCGTCGTCGCGGGCCAGCTCGTGACCGTTGCCGACGTCAACCACCTGCCTGAGTACGTGACGTTCACGTCCGACAAAGACGGCAAGATCCCCGTCTCCGGCCTCGACGCCGGCTCCTACAAGGTGACCGAGGTCAAGGCCCCCGGCGACTCCTACACCAAGGCCAAACCCTTCACCTTCAAGATCACCCCGACGTATGACGACGCGACCATGAAGGTGACGGAGCTTAAGGCGGAGGTTTCCGAGTACGACAAGGGCCGCGACGACATCGCCTTCGGTACGCTTGACGACATTGCCGGTGACAACAAACTGAACGGCACGGAAGGCACCGGCACCAACGCCGCCACCGGTGAGATCACCATCAACGTCGGCAATACCAAGTCCGTCGGCCTCCCGCTGACCGGTCTCAACGGTGTGACCTTCACTTGGATCGCTGGTGGCGCGGTGCTGTGCATCGGCGTGGCGCACCTCATCCGCAGCCGTAAGCAGGCTGAGGAGTCCGAGCAGGAGTAACGCTCACTCATCCATCCCTTTGGCAGGTGGGATGTGATGGCCATGAGACTTGCGGACACTTTTCTCGTCCATCGACGTTCTTGCTTTGCCATTCTCTTTTCGGGGCAGACTCCGCGCTGGAGTCTGCCCCGTTTTTTTGGGATAACGCAGCCAGCCTCCATCGTCCGATGCGGGCTCGTTCGTCATCGCGTTTCTTGACTCGTATGAGGTTCGGTTTAAGGTCCGTAGGCGCACGCGCGGTGCGGACGGTAGAAGGCATTTGCGCCGCAACAAGCGCAAATAAGAATGCCCGGGGGTCGGATCCCGGGCATTTAACAAAAGCTGAAAACTAGGCCGCCCGCGCTCTCGTACACTTACGCGGGGTGCGTCGTTTCCTGTAGCTATTCTATCCCGAATCGTTTCGCCGATTCGGGACATTTTGAAAACGCAAACACGTCGGGCAAATCCGGACAATGCGGCCAGGCTCCGCTGGGCGAGGAACCGTGTGTGTAACTATCGAACAAATGTTTGTCAAAATCGCGTTTACCAGGCGTGGGTGCATACACTCGCAGTAAAATATCCTTGCGACGCATCCCGTGCGCGGGCGGCCGACGACTCGATCGGAGGTCCCCAAATGCTGAAATTCCTTAACGCGCTCGCCGCCCTCGCGGCGGTTGGCACGTTCGTCATCGCGTTTCTCGACTCGTATGAGGTTCGGTTTAAGGTCCGTAGGCGCACGCGCGGTGCGGACGGTAGAAGGCATTTGCGCCGCAACAAGCGCAAATAAGAATGCCCGGGGTTCGGAGCCCGGGCATTTAACAACGTCGGAAACTGGTCGCCCGCGCTCCTAAGTACTTACGCGGGGTGCGTCGTTTCCTGTAGCTATTGTATCCCGAATCAGCCCGCCGATTCGGGACATTTTGAAAACGCAAATATGGGCTTAGGCACGAACGGTATCTCATTAATTCCGAAAATTATGTATAATTCCAATACAAACTGGAATCGAACGAAAACAATGGAAATGAACGAAGCGTTAATCTACTTACAAGAAGCACTAGGCCTCTCCGCCAAGACCAAAACTTGGCCTGGATCCGCACGCTTGCCGCTGCATCTGCGGGCGATTGAAGTCCGCGCTGTTGACGCAAACGGTTTTTCGTTTTTGCTTGCAAGTTTGCCTACTGGCGTCGGGCTTCCCGAGGCTAAGAGGGTCTATAGTCAGCTAGCCTTGCGTGCGGAGACTCCTGTTGTCGTTTCGTTTCCTGATGCCGATGCACGTCAGCGCAAAGCATTGGTCGCACAAGGGATTCCGTTTGTTTGCCCCGGCAGACAGGCTTTTCTTCCATTTATGGGCACGGCCTGCACGGAGAGGGGCGGTGCCCGGTTTCGCAATCACGCGACCAAGATGTCACCCAACGCACAGGCTGCCGCAATCTGGGGAGCAGCCCAGGAGCCATATCGCCCCCATGACCTTTGTCGTGCGCTTGGGATCTCGGCAAGCCGCGCGAGTGAGGCCATAACCGAGCTTGTTGACAGGGGACTCGCGAGGCGCGAGCGTCGCGAGCGACGTGTCGTCGTGTTCCCTGTTGCCGTTGATCCTCTGCTCAGTGAGCACATGGCAGAGCTCTCCTCGCCTGTCTCGAAGGTCTTTTTTGCAAGGAAGACGTCGCAGATCGACTATCTTGTTGACGCCGGGGAGACGGCGCTCGCCGCGCGTTCGATGCTCGCTGCGCCGGGCATGGAACAAAAGGCCGTCTTAAGAAGCGCATGGCGTCAGCTGAGCGACCTCGAAGTCGCAGACGGGGAGTTGCCGGATAACGAAACGGCGATGATCCAAGTGTGGCGCTATGCGCCCGTGTTTGCCAACTCCTCCCGTGTCGATGACATTTCGCTTGCGCTATCTTTGGCGGCAATCGACGATGAGCGAATTCAGCTCGCAGTCGATCGTATGTTTGGAAAGGAATATCCATGGCAAGAAGCGCTGTAGAAGGTCTCCAAGAATTCGGACCGTAGGCGGTGTTTCGGTCCTAGCTGCGTTGTCCGGTGCGGAGGCTCGCTAATCGGCTATTATTTGTTTAGACAACCTGAGCTGTAAAGGAGTGACCGGCGATGGTGCAGGGCGCCAAACATATGAAGAGCAATAACGCCGCGGACAACGGCGGCTCAAGCCCTCAGCCCAAACCTCAACCAAAGCCCAAGCGCCGCCGCAAGCGGCTGCCTCGCTGGGCCGACCGGCTCATCACCATCGTCATCATCCTTATCGGCGTGGGCCTTATGACCTGGCCGTGGATTTTGGACCGGCTCGAGGCCTCGGGCGTGTTTAACCAGATCAGCACGGTGTCCAGCACCGTGGACGCGCTGTCTGCCGAGGAGCGCGAGCGCATCCTGCTCCAGGCGCGCTCCTTTAACGAGCAGCTGGCGGGCGAGGCCACCGAGCTCCCCGCCGACCAGATCGAGCCCTACGCTCAGCAGCTCATCTTTGACCGCGACCCCATGATGAGCTGGGTCGAGATCCCCTCCATCGACGTGAGCATGCCCATCTACCACGGCACGAGCGAAGAAGTCCTCATGGCGGGCGTCGGCCACCTGGAGGGCACGAGCCTGCCGGTGGGCGGCACCTCGACGCATTGCGTGCTCACCGCGCACTCGGGCATGCGCAACCTGAGCATGTTCGACGACATCCACTCGCTGGAGCCCGGCGACCTGGTGCTGCTGCACACCATGAACAAGACGCTCGCCTACAAGATGGTGGACTCCGAGGTGGTGCTGCCCGAGGAGATGGAGTCGCTGACCATCGAGCCCGGCGCCGACAAGGTGACGCTCGTCACCTGCACGCCCTACGGCGTGAACGACCACCGCCTGCTGGTGCATTGCGTGCGCGCCAAGTACAACAAGAAGGACGTCGACAAGCAAAAGTCGCTGGCCGGTCGCCACTGGGGCAAGCGCGAGTTTGCCGTGCTCATTGTGGTCGTAGCCATTGTGCTGTTGCTGCTGGATATCGTGATCCACGCGGTCCGCAAGCGCCGCAAGGCCAAGGCCTCGGCATAAGACATTCTCCAGAACCACCACAATGGGGACAGGCACCTTTGTGGTGGTCGGGGCTTCCAAACCATCACAACATTCGATGAAAATCTCGATTTTGGCGAAAAGCGTCGAGTGTTGTGATGGTTTTCGTTGCGGGCGGGATGGTTTTCGTTGTGGGCGAGACGGTTTTCGCTATGGACGGTGCGGTTTCGCTGCAGAACCGCCAGCCCGCAGCCTGCCAGCCTGCCGCCCTCGTTACGTTTTCGCTGCATTTGGGTAAAGCGCCTGCTCCAAGCCGGCGTTGCCTTGTATACTAGAGCGGTTTAACTGTTATGCGGAAGGGAGCGCCTATGGCACTCAGCGGGAAAGACGTGCGCGGCATCGCCGAGTACGCAAAGATCGCACTGACCGATGACGAGCTCACTCAGATGACGTCCTACATGAACGACGCCGTCCAGATGCTCGAGCCCGTCTTGCAATATGACTTGCCCGACGTGGAGCCCACGTTCCATCCTATCGGAAGCCTGTCCAACGTGATGGGCGACGACCTGCGCGAGCCCGAGCGCGACCTGCCGCTCGACGTCGCGCTCGAAAACGCCGGCAGCGCGCGCGACCGCTACTTCCGCGTGCCGTCCATTTTGGGAGAGGGGGAGAGCGAGTAATGGCGCTAAGCTTCGATTCCCTTACCGCCGCCCAGATCGCCGCGGGCGTTGCCGCCGGCGACTTTACCGCTACCGAGGTGGCCCAGGCCTCCCTTGCCGCCATCGAGGCGCGCGAGGGCGGGGTCCAGGCATTCCTGCAGGTGGCGCCCGAGCTTGCGCTCGAGGCCGCCGCGCGTGTGGATGCCGACCGTGCCGCCGGAAAGCCGCTGCCCCCGCTCGCGGGCGTGCCGCTGGCCATTAAGGACAACATGAACCTCGTGGGCACGCGCACCACCTGCGCTTCCCGCATGCTCGAGGACTACCAGAGCGTCTACACCGCCACCTGTGTCCAGCGCATGCTCGACGCCGGCTGCCTGCCCATGGGCAAGGCCAACATGGATGAGTTTGCCTTTGGCAGCTCCACCGAGAGCTCGGCGTTCCACCGCACCAAAAACCCCTGGGATACCGAACGCGTGCCCGGCGGCTCCTCGGGCGGCTCCGCTGCCGCCGTCGCCGCGGGCGAGGTCGCGCTCTCGCTGGGCTCGGACACCGGCGGCTCCATTCGCCAGCCGGCGTCGCTGTGCGGCGTGGTGGGCTTTAAGCCCACGTATGGCGCCGTGAGCCGTTACGGCGTGGTTGCCTTTGGCTCGTCGCTCGACCAGGTGGGGCCCTTTGGCCGCACGGTCGAGGATGTCGCGCTGGCCATGAACGCGCTTACCGGCGCGGGCCACGATCCGTACGACTGCACGAGCCAGGATTGCGCCGTCGACTTTACCGAGCATCTCAACGACAGCATCGAGGGCAAGCGCGTGGGCATCATCCCCGCGTTTATGGAGGCCGAGGGTCTGACGCCCGAGGTCAAGGCCGCTGTTCAGCGCGCCGCCCAGGAGCTGCAGAACCAGGGTGCCGAGCTGGTCGAGGTCGACCTGCCGCACCTGGATGCCGCCATCGCTGCCTACTACGTCATCGGTCCGGCCGAGGCGTTCTCCAACCTGGCTCGCTTTGACGGCATTCGCTACGGCTATCAGGAGGAGGGCTGCGCCAACCTGTCCGACCAGAGCTCGCTTTCGCGCGCCCACGGCTTTGGCGCCGAGGCCAAGCGCCGTCAGATGCTCGGCGCCTACCTGCTGAGCTCGGGCGTGTACGACAAGTACTACTACGCCGCGCAAAAGGCCCGTACGCTCATCACGCGGGACTACGACGCCGCGTATGCCAAGGTGGACACCATCCTCATGCCCGCCTCGCCGCGCACGGCCTTTAAGTTTGGCGAGATCAGCGACCCCACGCAGATGTACCTCTCCGATCTGTACACCATCTCGCTCAACATTTGCGGCAACGGCGGTATCTCGGTGCCGCTGGGCCTGGGCGAGGACAGCAAGCTGCCCGTTTCTGCCCAGCTGGTGGGTCCGGCCTTTAAGGACCGTCAGCTGCTCACGTTTGCCCGCGCCTTGGAGCGCGGCTTTGCCGATGCCGCCACGGGTGCGCCCGCGCTTTCCGTCGCGCCCGATTTTGCTGGGAAGGGAGGCGAGCTGTAATGAAGGAGCTTTCCGAGGTCCTGCAGGATTGGGAGGCTGTGATCGGCCTGGAGATCCATACCGAGCTCACCGCACTCGATACCAAGATGTTCTGCAACTGCAAGCTCAGCCACGATGACGAGCCCAACGCCAACGTGTGCCCGGTGTGCCTGGGCCTGCCCGGCGCCCTGCCAGTGCCCAACAAGCGCGCCATCGAGAGCATCGTCAAGGCCGGTCTCGCCACCAACTGCGAGATCCAGCGCCACTCGATGTTCTACCGCAAGCACTACTTCTATCCCGATATGGCCAAGAACTTCCAGACCACGCAGGGCCCGGTCGCCTTTGCCATGTACGGTCACCTGGACCTGGACGTGACCGGTCGCGGTGCCGCCGAGCGCCCCGACTGCGCGTTTGGCGAGGCCGAGGCTCAGAGCCTGGCGAGCGCCTCGGCCAATGCCGAGGGCCTGTCCACGTCCATGACGTCGACCATGCGCGAGGGCAATCAGCGCGCCGGTCACCTGGCCAGCTACGATGCGTCCAACCTGCAGATGCCCGAGCGCCGCGAGGACGGTTCCTACACGGTGCCCATCCGCATCCTGCGCATCCACATGGAGGAGGACGCCGCCAAGATGGTCCACGTGGGTGGCGCCGAGGGCCGCATTACCGCCGCGGCCGAGTCGCTCGTCGACTACAACCGCTGCGGCACGCCTTTGATTGAGCTCGTGACTGAGCCCGACCTGCGTACGCCCGAGGAAGCGCGCCTGTTTATGGAGAAGCTCCGCCGCATCTTTGTGACGCTGGGCATTTCGGACTGCTCCATGGAGAAGGGTTCCATGCGCTGCGACGGCAACGTGTCGCTGCGCCGCCGCGGCGAGACCAAGCTGGGTACCAAGACCGAGCTCAAGAACCTCAACTCGTTTAAGAGCCTGCACGATGGCCTTGCCTACGAGATTTGCCGCCAGGCCGAGGTGCTCGAGGAGGGCGGCATCATCTATCAGGAGACCCGCCACTGGGAGCCCAGCCGCAAGCGCACTGTGGTCATGCGTGTGAAGGAGACGGCCGACGACTATCGCCTGTTCCCCGATCCCGACCTGGCGCCGTTCGATCTGGATGACGAGTTCATCGACCGCTGCCGTGGCGAGATCCCCGAGCTGCCCGATGCCAAGCGCGCCCGCTTTGAGGCCGACTTTGGCATTAAGGCGGCCGACGCCGAGCAGATCGCCGGCGACCCGGAGTTTGCCGAGTTCTTTGAGGCGGCCGCTGCCGGTATGGCTGGCAAGGAGGCCCAGACGGTTGCAAACTTGCTGGTGAACGAGATGATTGCTTACCTTAAGGGCGCGGGCGTCTCGCTGGCCGAGTCTGGCATCGCGCCGGCTCAGGTGGCAGCCCTTGCCAAGCTGCTGGCGACCGATGCCATTAGCTCCAACCAGGCGCACGAGGTCTTTGAGGCCATGGCCCAGACCGGCGACGACCCCAACAAGATCGTCGACGAGCGCGGTATGCGCCAGGTGAGCGATGCCGGCGCGCTGCAGCCGATTGTGGACGAGGTGCTGGCAAACTGTGCCGATCAGGCGCAGCAGTATCGTGACGGCAACCAGAAGGTCATCGGCTTTTTGGTGGGCCAGTGCATGAAGGCGAGCCGCGGCAAGGGCAACCCGAAGCTCTTCAACGAGTTGCTGAGAACGTCGCTCTCGTAAGCGGGAACCGAGGGGCCGGGCGCAGGGCCTTGCCTCTCAATTTCGGACAGTCCTGACTCACGACGGAGGCGCCACTGGCGCCTCCTGTTCGTGCGGAACTCATTGAGAGGCAAGGCCCTGCGCCCGGCCCCTCGGTTCCGTGACGACTCGGCCGTTCGGGTCAGGCGGGCTGATAGGAAAGATGGTGACGGAGGCGCAAAATGCGCCTCTGCCTTTTGAATGTGATGAAAGTGTGGCGAAATGAGCTTAAAACTTCCGTAAATGTGATAAATGTCACATTTTACCTAGGGTAAAATGTGGGAAATATCACGTTTACGGAAGTTTCTTTGCGGGAGGTTCGGTCATGCAGCGAGATATCATTGCCAAGCTTAACGCTTGGAAAGCGTCAGAATATCGTAAGCCGCTTATCCTTAAGGGGGCGCGCCAGGTTGGAAAGACGTGGGCGCTTAAGGAGTTCGGCCGAACCTCGTACCTCAATTTTGTGTATCTGACGCTCGAGGAGCCGTCACCTGGGGTACAGAGCGAGTACGCTCAGTTTTTCGAAGGTACGCGCGATCCTCGACGGATCATCTCAAATCTTTCCCTGGCACTTGGACAGCCTATCGAGCCCGGCGAAACGCTGCTTATTATTGATGAGATCCAGGATTGTCCTTCTGCAGTCGGCGCCCTTAAATACTTCTGTGACGAGGCCCCCGAGTATCACGTCGCATGCGCAGGGTCTTTGTTGGGCGTTCGCTTGTCCCGTGAGACCAGCGCTTTTCCGGTGGGAAAGGTCGAGTTCATGGAGATGCGCCCCATGAGCTTTTCCGAGTTTCTGAAAGCCGAGGGCGCTGCAAACTACGACGAATACCTTGGCGGCCTGGATCAGATCGAGACAGTGCCCGATTTCTTCCATGTCCGTCTCGTCGAGCATCTTCGTCGTTATTTTGCATGCGGCGGCATGCCAGAGGCTCTTGGCCGGTGGGTGGAGACGGGCGATATCGTTCAGGTCGATAAGGTGTTGTCTGATCTCTTGGATTCCTACGAGCGCGATTTTGCCAAGCATGGTGGCCGTGCGCAGTTCGCCAAGCTTTCACAAATATGGAACTCGATTCCAGCTCAGTTGGCGCGCGAGAACAAAAAGTTCGTTTGGGGTGCGGTGCGCGAGGGGGCTCGTGCTCGAGAATACGAGGATGCTCTGGAATGGCTTGCCGATGCTGGGCTCATCACGGCGGTTCGCCTTAATGCTGCTGGTGGTGTGCCGCTCTCTGCGTACGATGACCTCAAGGCATTTAAGGTCTACTGTCTTGATGTCGGCTTGCTGCGCCGCATGGCAAGGCTGGATGCGTCCGCTTTTGCCATCTCGGATGCGCTATTTTCGGAGTTCAAAGGTTCGTTCGCCGAGAACTATGTGCTTCAGGCATTACTTTCACAGTTAGATGCTGCTCCGCGTTATTGGACAAACGAGAAGCCGAAGCACGAAGTCGATTTTTTGATTCAAGTCGGAAACGAAATCGTTCCCGTCGAGGTCAAATCGGGAGAGGTCGTTCATTCCAAGAGCCTTAAGTACTATGCCGACAAGCATGCGGAGACGACTCCATTGAGGGTCCGCTACTCACTTAAGAACCTAAAGCTCGACGACGGGGTGCTCAACATTCCGTTGTATTTGGCTGATCGATCTGTCCCTCTTATCAAAAAGGCGCTTGATTGTGCATATCTTGACGTTTAGATCCTGGGTGAGCTGACGGGCGGCGGCTAATTAATCGCTCCGTTACGGCCAGGGAGCTTGGGCCTTAGCGATGCTTGCTTCGCCAAGCCGTGGGTGTCATGCCGGTGTGTTGCTTGAAGGCTTGGGCGAAGGCGGCCTGCTGAGGGTAGCCTAGACGCTCTGCCACCTGCGCTATCGTGAGCGAGCTGTCTGCCAAAAGGTCCTGTGCTCGCTCCATACGGCGTCTGCGAATGTAGGCACCCAGGGACTCGTCAGTTTGGGCCTTAAAGGTGGCGCATAGCTTGGAGCGGCTTGTGTAGAGCCTCTCGGCCACCTCGTTGATACCCACACGCCTGCCTTTGTCGAGCGCGCGCTCAATCATTGCCGTTGCTTCTTCGGCAATGGTTATGCTGACGCGTGTGTCTGCCGCTTGCTGCGCTTGCCTGTGGGCCGCGCGTGAGCATGCGAGTTCGGCGACCATAGCCTCCACGATGCCTCGCATATAGACATGCCCGCCTACGGCGCGAGCGCGGTCCTCGTTGATTCGGTGTAGTGTGTGGCAGATGGCAGACGCTGCCTCCTCGTGCCATGACTCGGCAAACGCCTCAAAGACCCCCGCGAACTCGGCGGGATAGCGATGCTCCAGCTCGTCAAAATAACCGGGCAAAAAGAGGACCGACCGCGAGTGGTAGAGCTGCCCTGCAAACAGCGGGCTTAGCTCCTCACCGCAGCTATCTTGGACAAAGCTGCAGATCGCGCTGTTTGGCCACGGTCCATGCAGCGGCTTGAGGTTCGCAGGCGTTATGCCGGCTTCGGGCATGCACATGAGCGTGGGCGCGCTGACCTCGCTCACGCACGCGTACGGTTCGGGCGTGTATTCGGCTAGGTGCATGTTGTGCATCGGGGTAATGAAATGCTCCATGACGATGCAGGTGGGGGAAAGGGGCATGATCCATGCGCGTCCGTGCGCCCGATCGTTTGCCACCTCGCCGGTAAAGACAGCGCCCTTGCCGGAGAACTCCAAGCCAAACTGCTCAAACTGCGGTGCGTAGAGCTCGGTTATATCGGTTGCCGCCCGCCGCATTTTCAAAAGCGTCCCCTTCATTTGCGAAAACGTCCACGCCTGGCCCAATTGTGTGCCTTGGCTAACACGCCCATGATAAGTTTCTTACGGTTAACTCTCAAGCCGTTAGAAAGGAATCTCATGGCAAAGGGATCAAAAAAGGAAGGCGGCGGCATCGGCGAGCTGCTTGCATATGCCGGTGACCGTAAATTCCTAACGTATTTGGGCATGGCCCTCTCGGCGTTCTCGCAGCTGTTGAGCTTTGGCCCGTACGTGTGCATCTGGCTTGTTGCGCGAGACCTGATCGCTGCGGCGCCTAACTGGAGCGAGGCCGCCGACATCGCGATGTATGGTTGGTGGGCTGTCGGTTTTGCCCTGGCAAGCATCGTGGTCTATTTCGTGGGACTCATGTGCACGCACCTGTCCGCGTTTCGCTGCGCATCCAATATCCGCAAGACCACGAGCGAGCATCTGCTTAAGCTGCCGCTCGGCTACTTTGACACGCACGCCACCGGTGAGCTGCGCCGTATCGTAGACGGATGCGCCGCCTCCACCGAGACCCTGCTCGCGCACATGCTGCCCGATATCGCCGGCGCCACCGCCATGGTCGTGGGCCTGCTCGTGCTGCTTTTCGCCCTCGATTGGCGTTTGGGCGCGGCATGCTTAATCTCGGTCGTCGTTTCGTTTTGCGCCATGGCCACCATGATGAGCGGCAAGGGCGCCGAGTTTATGAAGGCCTACATGGGCGCGCTGGTCAAGATGAACAAGACCGGCACCGAATACGTACGCGGCATCCCCGTGGTCAAGGTATTCCAGCAGACGGTCTACTCCTTTAAGGCTTTCCACGATGCGATCGCCGAATACGCCGACATGGCGCAAAACTATGCGGGTACGTTTTGCCGAGGTCCGCAGGTGCTCAACCTTACCGCGCTCAACGGCCTTGTGGCATTCCTTTTGCCCGTGGCGCTACTGTTGGCACCGGGCGAGACGGACTTCGCGCACTTTATGGTCAACTTTACGTTTTACGCAATCTTTTCGGCCGTGGTGCCGACGGCCATGACCAAGCTTATGTTTGTGGGCGAGGCGTCTCAGATGAGTGCGGATTCGCTGGCTCGCATCCGAAGCGTTATGGATTCCAAGCGGCTCTCCGTGCCTGCCCAGCCCAAGCACCCTGCTGGCAGCGATGTGCGCTTTGAGGACGTGAGCTTTACCTACGAGGGTGCCGAAGCGCCTGCCGTCGATCATGTGAGCTTTAGCGTTCCCGCAGGCAGCACCCTTGCGTTGGTTGGTCCCTCGGGCGGCGGTAAGTCGACCTGCGCAAGCCTGATCCCGCGTTTTTGGGATGTTTCCTCGGGTCGTGTGCTCGTGGGCGGCGTAGACGTTCGCGACATGGATCCGCACGAGCTCATGGACCAGGTCGCCTTTGTGTTTCAGACCAACCAGCTGTTCCGGCAAACACTTGCCGATAACGTGCGCGCCTCCAAGCCTGGGGCCACTGACGACGAAGTGCGCGCGGCCCTCTCCGCGGCCCAGTGCGACGATATCGTGGCCAAGCTCCCGCAGGGCATCAATACCATGCTCGGCGCCGGCGGGGCGTACCTTTCGGGCGGCGAGGTCCAGCGTGTGGCGCTCGCCCGCGCAATCCTTAAAGACGCGCCTATCGTGGTGCTCGATGAGGCCACGGCGTTTGCCGACCCCGAGAACGAGGCGCTCATCCAGCGTGCCTTTAGCAAGCTGGCGGCGGGTCGCACAGTCATTATGATCGCGCACCGGCTTTCGACCGTGGTGGGGGCCGACAAGATCGTGGTGCTCAACCAAGGAGGCGTGCAGGAGGCTGGCACCCATGCCGAGCTACTGTCCCAAAACGGTCTATACGCCAAGATGTGGGCCGAATACGAACAGGCCGCGAGCTGGAAAATCACTGCGGCGACCGCGGATGCCGCCGTCACGAAGGGGGGCGAGGCCTAAATGTTCACCTCATTCCAAAAGAAGTATTTCCTATCCGATAAAGGTGTCGCCGGCGTAAAACGTGGCATTTTCTGGACCACACTCACTAATCTCATTACCATGGCCGGCATGGGTTTTTTATTCCTGGTTATGGCCGGCTTTGTCGAGCATCTCGCCAGCGGGGCTGACCTGCCGGATGCCCTGCCGATCGTGGGCGGCCTCCTGGTCTTTTTCGTGTTGCTCTTTGCCTCTAACTGGCAGCAGTATTACTACACCTACTGCATCTTTTACGAGGAGTGCGGCAAGCAGCGTATGGAGATCGCCGAGCGCTTGCGCAAACTGCCGCTGTCGTTTTTTGGTCGTCGTGATCTGGCCGATTTAACCGAGACCATCATGGGTGACGTCCAGGCCATGGAGCACGCTTACAGCCACGTGCTGGGAGAGCTTTGGGGTGCCATCATCGCAAGCGCCATTGTGTTCGTGGCGTCGCTGCTCTTTTGCTGGCAGCTGGCGATCGCGGCGTTTTGGAGCGTTCCCGTGGCCTTTGCCGTGCTGTATCTAACACGCGGGCCCATGACCCCGGTGTTCGATCTCGTGCGCGCCGAGAAGGTCAAGGTCACCGAGGCGATTCAAGAGACGCTCGACTGCGCGCGCGAGATCCGTGCCACCAACCAGGAGGCTCATTATCTTGAGGGGCTCAACGCCGTGATCGATGCCGAGGAGCGCGAGACCACCAAGGGCGAGCTCGCCAATGGGCTTTTGGTCAACTCCGCCTTTGCCATCCTGCGTCTGGGCATTGCCACCACGTTGGTCACGGGCGCCGCGATGGTCGCCTCCGGGCAGGTCGACTTTTTGGTGATGTTTGCCTTCCTGCTTATGGTGAGCCGTATCTATGCACCCTTTGACCAGGCGTTAATGTTAATGTCCGAGCTGTTTGCCGCCGAGTCGTCTGCCAAGCGCATGCGTTCCATCATGGAAGAGCCTGTGGCGCGGGGCAGCGAGAAATTTGAGCCCGTGGGCCACGATGTGGTGTTCGATCATGTGGCATTTGGCTATGGTGCGGGCGAGGACGGCCGCGCCGGCGAGAAAGTCCTTATCGATGTAAACTTTACCGCCAAGGAAGGCGAAGTTACGGCGCTGGTCGGTCCTTCGGGTTCCGGTAAGTCTACGGTGAGCCGCCTGGCCGCACGCTTTTGGGATGCCACCGAAGGCACAGTCACCGTGGGTGGCGTGGATGTTGCGAGCGTCGATCCCGAGGTACTGCTGCGCGACTACGCCATTGTGTTCCAAGACGTGCTGCTCTTTGACGACACGGTGATGGGAAACATCCGCCTCGGGCGTCGTGGCGCCACCGATGAGCAAGTGCTTGCGGCTGCGCGTGCCGCCAACTGCGACGAGTTTGTGAGCCGCATGCCGCAGGGCTACAACACCATGATCGGCGAGAACGGCTCCAAGCTGTCCGGCGGTGAGCGCCAGCGCATCTCTATCGCCCGTGCGCTGCTCAAAGACGCGCCTATCGTGCTGTTGGACGAGGCGACGGCGAGCTTGGATGTGGAGAACGAGACCGTGGTTCAGCAGGCGCTCTCCCGTCTGCTTGCAGGTAAGACGGTTATCGTTATTGCCCATCGTATGCGTACGGTGGAAAATGCCGACAAAATCGTTGTACTCAAGGATGGTGTGGTTGCCGAGCAGGGCACTCCGGCGCAGCTCAAGGCGGCAGGTGGAGAATTCGCCCGCATGGTGGCGCTGCAAAAGGAAGCAGCTACCTGGCAGTTGTAAGAAGGGGCAAAGGGACAGTCCCTTTGTCACATTGACAATCGGTTACTCCGCATCGTTAATTTTCAAAAGGTTAGCCATGGCTGACCTAGATAGTTAGATAAAATTGAGATATTTCAAAAGCGTGCTCGAGCAAACTTGTTTACTCGGGTGCTGAGGCACCATGCCGCGTCCAATGCGGCAAAAGGGAGAAGCAACATGAAGAAGTCGACGTTTAACACCCTGCTTGTCGGTGGCGGTTTTCTGCTCGGTACGGCCGGCATCAAGCTGCTCACCAGCGCTCCGGTAAAGAATGCCTGCGTGCAGGGTATCGCGTGCGGCATGCGCATCAAGAACGGCTACCAGGACATGGTCGAGCAGGCCAAGGCTAATGTCGACGACATGGTTGCCGAGGCTGCTTACATCACCCAGAGCGAGGCCGCTGCTGACGAGGCAGCCGAGTAGCGCTCCCAGGCACAAACTATGAGATTCTCGATTATCAGCGAGATCCCCGGCAGGACCCGCCTCCAGTTGGCGGGTCCTGTGCCAGAGAGCGATCTCGATGCGCTTCTAAAGCTCAGTGGCGAAATCGATGGTGTGCGCAAGGTGCGCGTCTACGGCCGCATCGGCCAGATGGCGCTCGAATATGACGAGCGGTGTCGTGCGGGCGTACTCGACGCCTTGGGCGCGCTCGATGCCCAGGCCATTGCCGACGCAAAGACGGGTTACGTGATGCAGCTTGAGCCACGCAAGCACAAGCTCGTCATGGATCTTGCCACACTTATCGGTGCCCATTACGCACGTCGCTGGTTCTTGCCCACGCCACTGCGCGCGGTGTTTGTCGTGGCCGGTTACATGGCCTTTTTGCGTGCCGCTCTCCACGAGCTCGCGCAGCCGCGCCTGACCGTTCCCGTGCTCGACGCTTCGGCCATCGGCATTTCGTTCGTCAAACGTGATGTCGACACCGCGGGCCAGACGATGTTCCTGCTCAACGTGGGCGAGCTGCTCGAGGACTACACGCGCGCCATGAGCGAAAACGAGCTCATCAACTCGCTGCTCGATGTGCCCGACAAGGCGCAAAAGGTCGTCGGCGACACCGAGGTAAGCGTTGCCGCGACCGAGCTTGAGCCCGGCGATCTGGTCGCCGTGCGCACTGGCATGTCCATTTGCATCGACGGTGTTGTCGAGCAGGGGAGTGCTATGGTCAACCAGGCGACCCTGACCGGCGAGCCGCTGGCCGTCGAGCGCAGCGCAGGGGACGACGTGTTCGCCGGCACCGTCGTGGAAGACGGCAGCATCTTGGTTCGCGTGCGCGCCAACACGGCTCAGACCAAGCTTCGCTCGATTGTCTCGCTCGTGCAGACGGCCGACTCGCTCAAGTCCGAGGGCCAGTCGCACATGGAAGACCTCGCCAACAAGATCGTCCCGTGGAACTTCCTGCTCGCGGGCCTGGTCGCGCTTACCACCCGCAGCCTCATCAAGACCTCAGCGGCACTGATGGTCGACTACTCGTGCGCGCTCAAGCTCACGGGTTCCGTCGCCGTCATGACCGCTATGAGCGATGCTGCCAAGATGGGCGTCATGGTCAAGGGCGCGAAGTACTTTGAGTCGTTTGCCAAGGCCGACACCATTGTGTTTGATAAGACCGGCACGCTGACCGAGGCGCAGCCGCGCCTGGCTTGTGTGCTGACGACCGACGGCTGGAGCGAGGACGAGGTCCTGCGCCTTTCTGCCTGCCTGGAGGAGCATTTCCCGCATCCGGTGGCGCGTGCCGTGGTCAACGCCGCCCGCGAGCGCGGGCTCGAGCACCGCGAGCGCCATGCTGCGGTCGAGTACATCGTGGCACATGGTATTGCTTCGTCCATCGAAGGGCGTCGCGCGATTATCGGCTCGGCACACTTTGTGTTTGAGGACGAGAGCGCGCAGCTCGATTCCGACATTAAGGAGCGCATTGAGTCCCAGATGCAGGGCCTGTCACCGCTGTATCTGGCGGTCGATGGCAAGGTCGTCGGCGTGCTCGGCATCGAGGATCCGCTCAAGCCCGGGGTCCGCGAGGCAATCGCCGACCTGCATGCGCTGGGCGTCAAGCATGTCGTTATGCTCACGGGCGACTCCGAGCGCACGGCCGAGCGCATTGCGCGAGAGGCGGGTGTCGACGAGTTTAAGGCCGAACTGCTGCCCGAGGACAAGTACGCCTATGTGGAGCGCATTAAGAGCGAGGGGCGCCATGTTGCCATGGTGGGCGACGGCGTCAACGATTCGCCGGCGCTCGGTTTGGCCGACGTGGGCTTGGCGATGGGTGGCGGAAGCGACATCGCCAAGGAGGTCGCCGATATCATCCTGACCGATACGGATCTTGCCGCAATCGTGCGCCTGCGCCGCATGAGTCAGGGCCTCATTGATCGTCTGACGAGCTCCTACTCTAAGGTGATGCTCACCAACTCGGCGCTGTTGGCATTGGGTATTACCGGCATGATCACTCCGCAGACGTCGTCACTGCTGCACAACGGCTCAACGATCGCCTACAGCCTGGGCAACGCAAAGGCGTACCTGCGTTAGCAGACGTGTTCGCCCACGTTATCTGGCCTGCGCCCAGACGGCATCGGTGTCGTCCGAGCGCAGGCCTTTTGCGTTTGACCATGTGCTAGCTTCTCTATATAGTGTTGCTAGCAGGGCTAGCAATTGAAGGGAGCGGGATCGACGTGGGTGCTGTTAGCGGCATGGCGCAGGTGAACGTTCGCGTAGATCGCCAGGTCAAGAACCGTGCCGAGGAGGTGCTGCGGCTTTCGGGTGGGTCACTGCCCGAGCTCATCAAAAAGGTGGTGGCTAAGGTCGCGCAGGGTGGCGGGCAGTGCGAGGAAGTGCTTGCGGCCGTCGACGACCGGCAGCAGACCGTCGCGCCCGATGCACCGTTCGCCGCATCATGGGCGGTGGCGGATCAGCTTTACGCGGATCTGGGCATCGCTACGTCGCCCGTATCCGACGATCGCGATTGGGACACAATCTATTCCGAAGCCATGGACGAGCGCTATCGCCAAAAGGGGATGATCCTGTGAGCAGGGCTTCCCTCAAAATAATGGTGGATGCCAACGTATGGGTTGATTCGTTTTGCGTCGACCATGCCGAGTCGCTTGCCGCGCGTGCGTTTATTGGGCGGGCGACGGAATCGGGCGCAACGTTGCTCTTTCCGGTACATATCGCCAAGGACGTGCTGTACGTTGTCCAGCACGAACTGAAGCGTAGCGTTCTTGCCAGCGGGGGAGCGCTCGACGAGGCTTCTGCCCGCGCGATTGGCGATGCGGCGCTGGCGTTTGTTCGGAATATGACCGAAAACGCCACGGCCGTGGGTGCAGATGCGTCGGACCTTTGGCTGGCCGACAAATACGTAGCGCTCCATCGCGATTACGAGGACAACTTGGTGCTCGCCGCGTGCAAGCGCGCGCAGGTCGATTACTTGGTGACCAACGATCGCAAGCTGCTCGAACATGCCGATCTTGCAGCAAAGACCCCGCGCCAAATGATGCCGATTCTGGCTTTGGCCGAACGCGGCCGCGCGGCTATCGGTTGACGCAAACTGTTTGCGGGCCTCTTGGACGACGATGCGCCAAGGGGCCCGCGTCTGCTATTTACAAAAGCTCGGCCTTGATGGTGGGACTTTCTGCGAGCTGCTCGGCTGCCTTTTCGTTGGAGCTGTCGAGTGCTGCCAGACTGCGGTAGACCCACTCGTTGACCTGGGTGTTCTTGACGCCTGCGGTCTGCATAAGGGCGCCTACCTCGCGGATTGCTGCGAACAGATCGGCCTTGGGACCCGCGAGCTCGACCTCGATACCGTGGTAGGCGGCCACGCCGCGGTTCTCACTCACGTGGTCGATAAAGCCCTCGACGGTCTCAAGCTGCTGGGCGAGAGTTGCATCATCGTCAACGTCCAGCGCGACGAGTGCGTTCGATACCGTGAGGGCGGGATGTCCGCAGGGGACAAAGCCCTCGATGACATCCATAGCTTCGGTAATGGTTGAGCCCAGGCCTGCGAGGGCATTGACGAGTTGCTGCTTGGTATCCATAACGGTCCTTTCGACGGGTCAATTTTGCTTGGCGAAAATATACGTGACGCGATCGGTAACAAAAGTGCGAAGTGCGGCGCACATTGGGGTCTTCACAGCTCGTGCATAGAACAGCTGTCCGCTTTCAGAACGTGGTAAGATAACACTCCACAAGCGGGGCTCGCCCCGTATGTTCCTTGAAAAGTCGACGGTTATCGGGTGTTTGCAGGCCCGATACCATCCAGACTTTCCCGACATTCGGGGGCGACTGGTTTCGACACGATAGCTCTGAGAGAGGAAGCAAGCCGAGGTCTCCTCGCCTCGTTAAACAGGGGTACCGTCAAATTGAATTGACAACAACTCTTCTTTTGAGCCTATGGCTCTCGCTGCTTAATTTATAGCGGCGCGTCAACCCGGTGATTTCCCCGACACCGGCGCGACGTCATTTTAGGGGAATGCTCCTGCGCACGTAATCGGTATGGTGCAGGCTAAGACCGAACCGGTTAGGACGTCGCGAGCGTGTCGCTGCGCGCAAAGCGTCCGAGACAAAACCAGCGACTGAGCTTGGAGATGCCAATCAGGGGGCTTTCGTGGACCGGAGTTCGATTCTCCGCGCCTCCACCAATAGTTACAGGCAGGTAGATACTTATATCTACCTGCCTTTTTATTTCTAGTTCGTACCGCGGAGAATCGAACTCTATGCAGGGCGCGGGCGTTAAGCAAACGCAAAGCGTTTGTAGCGAGCGGGCGAGGACGCCGGAAGGCGGCCGAAGCCGGTGCGTATTTGCGAAGCAAATACGCGGATTCTCCGCGCAATGCCTCAGCCCAAAACAGATGTGCTGCCGACGGCATTTCTGCTGGCTGTGCCCCGCGCCGACAGATCCCCTTCATCCGCGGAGAATCGAACTCTGCTCCAAAACCCATGCGCCCTCCATCCCAAAACTGGGTAGAAGAAAGCCAAAACGCAATCGCAGGAGGTCAATATGACTGCAGAAGATAAGGCAAAGAACGCCGGCAAGGTCGCGCTCGTCTTGGAGGGTGGCAGTTTTCGTGGGCAGTTTACCGCCGGCGTGCTCGACGTTCTCATGGAGGCCGGTGTCGAAATTCCGGCGGTGTACGGCGTCTCGGCCGGTGCGCTCAACGGCGTCAACTACAAGTCGCACCAGATCGGCCGCACCAACCGAGTCAATTTGACCTTCTGCAACGACAGCCGCTACATGGGCGCCGCGTCGTTTGCGTCCACGGGTTCCATCGTGGGCTACGACTTTATCTTCAACGACGTCCAGGACCGCCTGGATCCTTTTGATAACGAGACGTTCGACGCGAGCCCCATTGAGATGTACGCCGTCGCGACGGACATGCTCTTTGGAACCGCCACGTACCTCCCGGTCAAAAGCGCCGTGCTCGATCTCGACGCCGTGCGCGCCTCGACCTCGCTGCCGCTGGTGACGCCGCCGGTCGAGATTGACGGGCACAAATACGTCGACGGCGGCGTGGCCGATTCGGTTCCTATCGAGCATGTGCTCGAGGAGGCCGGCTTCGAGCGCGCGGTTGTCATTGTCACGCAGGACCGCTCGTACGAGAAAAAGCCCTACGAGTTTATGCCTGCCGCGCGCGCCCGCTATGCCGACTACCCCTACCTGCTCGAGGCTATCGAGACGCGCCACGACCGTTACAACATACAGCGCATGCACCTGTGGAAGTATGAGCGCGAGGGCCGTGCGTTGGTCGTCGCTCCGCAAAAGCCGGTCGAGGTCGGCCATGTCGAGCACGATCCGGCAAAGCTTTTGGACCTGTATATCCAGGGCCGTCAGGAGGCAAAGCGCCTGCTCGCGGAAATCCAAGAGTTCGTTGAGCGCTAGCGACGGCGAACCCTCAAAAAATGACAACAGCTAAAGAGTTGGAAAAATCACGGCTCGTGGATGACATGTGCAGAAACTCTGGTCGGAGCCAAAATACCTGTTGACTCGTACGGCGAGCGGGGTAATATGGACGGGTTACTTGCAGAGCCCCGTGAATCTCTGTAACAACACGTACTGTACATGGAGGAGTCTAAGTGATTTCGAAATCGACTCACTACGCCAAGCAGGGCGAGGTCCAGCGCAACTGGGTTCTCGTCGACGCCGATGGTGCTGTCCTGGGCCGTCTTGCCACCCAGATCGCAATGATCCTGCGCGGTAAGAACAAGCCCCAGTTCACGCCCAACAGCGACTGCGGCGACTTCGTTGTCGTCATCAACGCCGATAAGGTCCAGCTTACCGGTAACAAGGCCGACACGAAGACCTATTATCGCCACAGCGGCTACAACGGCGGCCTCAAGGCTGAGAGCTTCCGCCAGGCTATGGAGAAGCACCCGGAGAAGGTCATCGAGCGCGCCGTTCGCGGTATGCTGCCCAAGACCACCCTCGGCCGTGCCCAGATGACCAAGCTTAAGGTCTACGCTGGTGCCGAGCATCCGCATGCTGCCCAGAACCCCACGAAGATTGAGCTGGAGGCTTAAAGATGGCTGAGAACACCGTTGTCTACCAGGGTACCGGCCGTCGTAAGAACGCCGTCGCCCGCGTCCGTCTCGTCCCCGGCACCGGCAAGGTGACCATCAACAAGCGTGACGCCGAGCAGTATTTCGGCCGTCATCAGCTCGTTGAGAACGCCCTTGCTCCCTTCAAGGTGACCGACACCGCCGGTCAGTTCGACGTTATCGCTCTGTGCGATGGCGGCGGCATCTCCGGTCAGTCCGGCGCTCTGCGTCTGGGCATCGCTCGCGCTCTTCTGAACGCTGGCGACTACCGTGCTGACCTCAAGAAGGCCGGTTTCCTTACGCGCGATGCTCGCGTGGTCGAGCGCAAGAAGTACGGCCTCAAGAAGGCCCGCCGCGCTCCCCAGTTCTCCAAGCGCTAAGGTTTTATCTCCTTTCGAGATACAATGTACAAGCGGGGCCTGCCGATTCCTCGGCGGGTCCCGCTTTTCTTTT
This sequence comes from uncultured Collinsella sp., assembly GCA_958451615.1. Classification (GTDB taxonomy): domain Bacteria; phylum Actinomycetota; class Coriobacteriia; order Coriobacteriales; family Coriobacteriaceae; genus Collinsella. The sequence goes on from CAUDQR010000001.1 coordinate 57,302, forward strand.
TCGACTAGGGTGGGCGGTTGTATATCGCCTGCTAGGGAAGGAGCGATCCTATGCCCCAGAACATCTTCGGTACCGACGGCGTCCGTGGCGTCGCCAATGCCGACCTCTCGTGCGACCTCGCGTTTCGCCTGGGCCGCGCGGCGACCAAGTTCCTTGGCCCGGACATCTGCATCGGCCGCGACACGCGTCTTTCGGGTACCATGCTCGAGAGTGCTCTGACCGCTGGCATTATGGCCGAGGGCGGCCGTCCGCACTGCTGCGGCGTTATCCCTACGCCGGCCGTGGCGCTGCTCACCGTCCAAAATGAGCTCGACGGCGGCATCGTCATCTCCGCTTCACATAATCCGCCGGAGTTCAACGGCATCAAGTTCTTTAGCCGCAAGGGCATGAAGCTTCCCGATGCTGTCGAGGAAGAGATCAGCGCCTGGGTCATGTCCGAGGAGGCCATGGCTGCCGACACGCTGCCGACCGGTGCCGGCGTGGGCCACATTATCAAGATGAAAGACGCCCGCAAGGCCTATGTCGATCATGCCATCAGCACGCTCGACGGCCTTAAGCTCGATGGCCTGGTTGTTGCCGTCGACTGCGGCCACGGTGCTTCCTGTCAGACCACGCCCGCTGCGCTGCAGCGCCTGGGCGCCACGGTCCATGCCATCAACACTGATTACTGCGGCACCGACATTAACGTTGAGTGCGGCTCCACTCACCTTGAGCCCCTGCGCGAGCTCGTGCTGCGCACCCACGCCGATATCGGCCTGGCCCACGACGGCGACGCCGACCGCGTGCTGTTCGTCGACGGCGAGGGCAATGAGATCGACGGTGACTACATCCTGGCTATCTGCGGTTCTGACCTCGCCGCCCGCGGCAAGCTCGCCAACTCCGAGATCGTCTCGACCGTCATGTGCAACCTTGGCTTCTCCATCGCTATGAAGGAGCAGGGCTTTGAGATGGTTCAGACCGCCGTGGGGGACCGCTACGTTTTGGAGCGCATGCTCGCGGATGGCGCCGTCATCGGCGGCGAACAGTCCGGCCACATCATCTTCCTGGAGCACAACACCACCGGTGACGGCCTGGTGACGGCTCTGCAGCTGCTGGCCGTGCTCAAGCGCACCGGTCGTACCCTCACTGATCTTGCCGGCATCATGAAGAAGTACCCGCAGGTACTCGTCAACGTGCATTCCGACAACAAGGCCGGCCTGGACGATTGCCAGCCCATCTGGGATGCCGTCGCTGCCGCCGAGAAGGAGCTTGACGGCCGCGGCCGCATTCTGGTGCGCCCGAGCGGTACCGAGCCGCTGGTCCGTGTTATGGCCGAGGCGGAGACGCACGAGCTCACTCAGCGTGTTGTCGACGACATCGTCGAGGTTGTCAAGCGCGAACTTCCCTAATGGTCAAAAACGGGTGCCAAGTGGTAAACTGTTAAAGCTATTTTGATTGATTGGTATGTCCGAGGGGGAGCATGTTCACTAAAGTCCTAAGGTCTTTTGGTATGCGTGGACGAGTTCTTACGCTTGATGCTCCCATCTCGGGCGACGTCATTCCGTTGTCCGAGGTCAATGACCAGACATTTGCCACCGGCCTTTTGGGCCAGGGCGTGGCGATTCAGCCTACCGGCACGCGTGTGATTGCGCCGGCAGACGCCAAGGTCGAGGCCATTTTTCCCACGGGTCACGCCGTTGCGCTCAACACGGTCGATGGCCTAGACGTGCTCATCCACGTTGGCTTGGACACTGTTCAGCTTGAGGGCAAGCATTTTAGCGTGCATGCACAGGTGGGCGATGTCGTCCATAAGGGTGACGTGCTCATCGAGTTCGATCGCGAGGCAATTGCTGCCGAGGGCTACGATGTGACGGTTCCCATCTTGGTGTGCAACTCCGTTGAGTTCTCGAGTATCAAGGGCTCCGTTGGCGTGCATGTCGAAGAGATGGACCAGCTCATCGTTGCTCGCGAGCGCTAGCAAGTGCACGTGGCCATTAGCCTACAATTCAAACACGTTTACGGAGGGCGCCCTTGAAAGAGGACGCCCTCCGTGGCAAGATGGGATTTGTCCGAAGCTAAAAGGCTTCGGGTCACCGTGGACGGGCAGGGGCCTCGACGCGGCTAGACACGAGACACATACATTACGCGACCTCGCCCTGGTGGCCGCACACGTTGGTTGCGGCCGACGCGGGCCGCGGGCAAGTGCTTGTAAGGGGAGCCTTGCCTCTCTTGTACGAGAAAGGACGCGTAATGAAGATCATTAAAGCTAAAGACTACGAGGATATGAGCCGCAAGGCCGCCAATATCATCTCGGCGCAGGTTATCCTCAAGCCCGATTGCGTGCTGGGTCTTGCCACCGGCTCCACCCCGATCGGTGCCTACAAGCAGCTCGCTGCTTGGTACGAGAAGGGCGACGTCGACTTTGCCGAGGTCAGCACCTACAACCTGGACGAGTATCGCGGCCTTTCGCACGACGATCCCCAGAGCTATCACTACTTTATGCGTGAGAACTTCTTCGACCACATCAACATCGACCTGAACAACACGCATGTGCCCGACGGTTCCAACCCCGACGCCGCCGCTGCCTGCTCTGAGTACGACAAGATCGTCGCCGCCGCCGGTTACCCTGATCTGCAGCTGCTCGGCATTGGCAACAACGGCCACATCGGCTTCAACGAGCCCGATGACCACTTCTCCAAGGGCACGCACTGCGTCGACCTCACCGAGAGCACCATTCAGGCCAACAGCCGCCTGTTCGACAGCATCGACGATGTTCCCCGTCAGGCCTACACCATGGGTACCCAGACCATCATGTATGCCCGCATGATCCTGGTCGTCGCCAACGGCGAGGCCAAGGCTCAGGCCGTGCATGACATGTGCTATGGTCCGGTTACGCCCGCGTGCCCGGCTTCGATCCTGCAGCTGCACACCAACTGCGTTGTCGTTGCCGACGAGGCCGCCCTTTCGCTCTGCGAGTAGCGCGAATCCTGCACCTCGACATAGCCTTGTCTAAGGCCTCCGCTTTGCGGGGGCCTTTTTGCTATCCCTTTCCGCCCGCTTGACCAAAATCTTGCCGCAAGCTTGACGAATGCCGGATGCCTAACAGTTTGATTCATTCCATACCAGATTCTATGCAAAAATGCCACTAAAAGGTCGTAGACGGTAGCGGGTGCTAGGCGAGTTGAATGACATAGCTGAACCTTGTTCATTTGCGTTACACTGCCGCTTAGATGGGACAAGCTGACAAGCTCATTTACCTGCATAAAGACCGATTAGTCGGGGGATTAATAACAATCGGCCCTCGCTGTACAAAAACTTGCCGCTTGCGTACCAAAAGACAGCCTAAAACGCAAGGTCGCTCTATTCATAGCGCGGCTTGTATGGTCTTGCGGTTACAGTGTCCATACGGTCGAGTTGAGGAGCGGGCATGGTAAACGATTTGGGTAGTATAGACGACCTCGAGCTGATGCCGCTGGGCGGAGGCTATATGGTGCGACGCGAACGCTTGATGAATGAGCTTCTCGCCAAGGGCCGAAAGGCCGGCATCGTGGTTCTTTATGCGCCCGACGGGTTTGGGAAGACCTCGGTGCTGCTGCAGTACACCCATGAGGTTAAATGCGACCCGACGCGAGGCCCCGTGCGGATTATCGAGGCCGATCGCGCCATTGGGCGCGAGGTGTTTATGCAGCTCGAGGTGGTCACCGAAGAACTCAAAGACAAACCGCACTCCCTTATCGCGATTGATAATGTGCCAAACCTCGATCAGCACGATACCGAAGACCTCATCGACAGGATTCGCGGCCTGCGCGCCATGGGGGTAGGGGTCTTTATCTCCTGCCGTCCTTCAAATCGTCAGCTGATTCATGGGCTGGGCGATTCGGTTAAGATCAATGCGCAGATGCTCAAGGTGCATGCCTATGAGTATTCGGCGTGGGCATCGGCGTTTTCGATCAGCACATCGCTCGACTTTTATCAGCTTACGCAGGGCGTGCCCGAGCTCGTTTCGGCATTGCAGACGGGTCTGTATGGCCAAGGCGACGTAGCCGGTCTGCTCGAAAACGAGATTGTCAACGTATATGGCGCGGCACTTGTCGATCTGGCTTCGCTCGACAATAATGCGCTGTTTTGTGTGGCATGTCTCATGATTTTGATGGGCGAGGGCAATATCGCAGAACTCGAGGCTTGTGGGGTGAGACTGTCGATGGTCGACCAGTCCTACTTTGTACGCGACTACCCGATCTTTGGCTTGGACCCCGCCGAGCGGAGTTTTACGTGTCTGGGCACGGAGGATAACGGACGCTTGCGTTTGCGTAAGTTGGTGGCCGAGGTTCGCCCCGAACTTGTTCCGAGGGCAGCCCGGATTTTGCTTAAGGCGGGCCGATGCGATGCGGCGATGGGCCTGGCGGACGCCTTTTTGGACCGTGATGCGGTCCTTGAACTTGCTGGGCAGTATGGGGTCGATCTGGCTCTGACGGGGCACGGGGCCGATATCTGCCGAGCAGCGCTGGGCACGATCGATGCCGACGATCCGGCTCCAGAGCCAACGCCTGCCGAGGCGCTTGGCGTGTATTTGGCAGCGGTCAGCGTGTCCAATACAAAGCTCGCTCGCTATATGGCATCGGTCATCGAGCGCGGGGGCGAACGGGCGGCCTGCGAAATAGACCCTGTTTCATGGAGGGTGGCCCAGACACTGACGGCTGTTTGCTATGGGGACAACGGGCTTGGGCTTCCTACGAACCTGGCCGTGCCAGAAATCGAGACATCCCATACCGCACTCGATATGTTGTCTGCGCATATCGAGGTCAAGCGCTGCCTGACCGAGCGGGGAGATGACGGCGGCGTTCTACAGCAGCTCAAAACGTGCAAGGCCTACGACTGCGAGCTCGACATCGCGGGGATTGTTATACGGGCCGATAGCATGCTAGTGGAGCTCTTTGACGGGTCGTTTGCGGGAACCGACGAGCGCGACGACGAGATGACGGTGGTGCGGGAGGCGCTCGACGTACGTGGGCTTAAGGCGATGGCTATCTGGGTGCGCATGGTGTTGGCGGCACGGCGGCTCCTTTCCGGCCTGCCGGTAACCGACGACGCGGCATTCAACGAGCTCGATCGTTTTGCCGTGCGCATGCGCGACAACCAGATTCAGCTGTTTGGCCTGTTGCTAGAAGGCTGGCAGTCGCTGGCAGAGGGACGGCCGGTTAATGCAAAGTTCCGTGCGGTCCAAGTGCTCAAACTTGCCGAGGAGTCGATTGCGTACATGCGCGATAACGCATTGCTGCTGGAGCGCGCGGCGTATCTGCGTAACACCTCGATGGTTTCGGTACGCGAGGAAGCGGAGTTGCTCGATATAAGCCAGACGCAGGTTGGTGGTGCAGAAGCCTGGATGGTGGCGCTGCATTTGGCTTGCGCGGGGCGAGATAGCGATCTCGCGGCCTGGATGTCCATGAATCGTGCGGGGATTCTGGAACCATCGTATCGGCTCTTTGCGCGCCTTGCCATGCATTGTCTGGGCGAGCCGGCGACCAGGATTCGCAAGAAGCTTCCCGTGCGCGAGCTGTCGCGGTACTCGCTGCGCGACGATTTGGAAGGGGAGGGCGAGCGCCTGTTCCAGGCTGGCGAGGTTGAAGCCGTTGATACCATCGACCATATCGAGATTCGCATGTTTGGTGCGTTCCGCGCCGAGCGCGACGGGTTTCCCATCACGGACAAAATGTGGCGCCGCAAGAAGGCGGCGACGCTTGCCGAGCGGCTTGCACTGGGCATGGATGCGCTCGTCGACCGCGAGACGCTGGCAATGGAGTTGTGGCCCCATGCCGAGTTCAATAGCGCCCGCAACAACCTGTACTCGACGATATCGCGCTTGCGGTCGGCTTTGGGACCGACGCCGGATGGCAAGTCGTGTGTGCTCATCCAAAATGAATGCATCGGACTCAACGGCGACTACGTCAAGACCGATGTACGGCTGTTTGACCAGATAAGCCGCGAGGTTTTGGGAAATCGCACGGGTGCGCGCGGGCCCCATTTAGTTGAGCTGTGCCTTAAGATTGAGCAGCTTTATGCCGGGCCGCTGTATGTTCCCAATGGCTGTAACCCCACCTACTTTTTGCGTATGCGACGCATTATGCAGTCAAAGTTCATCGATTGCATGATTAAGGGAGCAAATGCCGCTCTAGAAGAAAACGATTTGCAGTCGGCGATTTGGCTGGCGGAGTCGGGGCTTCGACAGGAAACGGCGCGTGAGGATATGGTGCGCTGTGCCATGCGCGTCTACAGTGCGGCGGGGCGGCGGCGCGATATCGTCGAGCTATACAGCGGGCATATGCACCATCTAAGGGAACAGGTCAATGGCGTACCCGAGCCCGAGACGCGGCATCTATACGAGCGCTTGGTGGAGGGGCGGCTCAATCGCGTGCTGGTCGAGCGATAAAAAAACGGGCGCCCGAAGTACTTGGGCACCCGTAAGCTTGCTATGTGTTGGCTCGCCGGATCATTGGCTCTTAGACGAGCTTGATCTTCTCGATGTCCTTGCGCGAGGACTCGCGATACAGCGAGAACTTGCGGCCGATGACCTGGACGACCTCGGCGTGGCAACGCTCAGCGAGCTCTTCGGCGGCCTCGCGGGCGGAAAGACTGGAGCCATCGAGCACGGAGCACTTAACGAGTTCGTGCTTCTCCAGGTAGGCGACCGTCTGCTCGACGGTGCCCTCGTTGACATCGGACTTACCGATGATGATGGCGGGGTTGAGGTGATGGGCCATGCTGCGAAGCTGCTTGACCTGGGCTCCTGTCAGTGCCATGGGTTCTCGCTTTCTATGTATGGGGCGCCCCGCGACGGGGCCTTAATCTACGTGAGCTGTCCCACGATAGCGCAGGAACGGCGCGGTGTGGAGCGCGTTTGCCCAGTTCGCAAAGAATGCGGATGCCGAGGTGATGGGCGGCTCGGGCTGTGAACGGGCTACGAGCGGGATTCAGAGACCGGTTCCCATGCAATAAACGCCCAGCGAACCTTGCGGACATGATCGAGCATATAGCGCCCCTGCGGCACGCCCTTGGAGCCCGGCTCGCCGGCATGGGGGTTTTCGATCATGTGCTGAGCGATATAGTCGCGCAGGCGGTCGATCTTATCCTCGTTGCCATGCTCGAGCATACGGGAAAAATCCGCCACGCCTGCCTCAAGGCTATCGAAGGTATCGCGACGAGGCGATTCAAAGTATGTAACCTGCGGCAACGCACCCATCTGAATGAGGATGTTGAAGGCGTACACAAAGCCATTGCTGCAGGTAACCGAGGCGCCGATAGCGTTCATCAAGTGCAGATCATAGCGCGGGCTGGAGTTGGCGACCATCGTGACAGCACAACGCCGACGAGCCGTTCGATTAAGCTTGGCAAGCGCATCTTTTAGATTGGTCGTCGTAACCGACCGACTGGCAAAGGCAACATCCACCGCTTTCGCGACCGGTCCAACCAAATCCCAATCATCATCCCAAGCAAGCTCAAGCGGCGTAATGCGATCCTCGAGCCCATAGTACTCAATGCCAGCATCAAGCGTGCCCAACATAGCAGGGGAAAAGTCGGCTGCAATCACAGGATGCCCAGCCTGAGCAAGCGGAATGGCAATCGACCCAGCTCCACACCCCATATCGAGCACCGACTCACCAGGCTCAAGAGCCAGCAATTTCATAAAATCCCGAGCATAAGGGGCAGTCTCAAGAGGTCGAAAATGTCGAGCTCGCTTATCCCATTCAAAAGAATCATCAGCCCGATGCCGAGCGGCCTGCAGACGCATCCATTCGCCATTCCAATCCGCAGCAAGCAGCTCAGAACGAATCTCCCCATCAACCACGGGTCAACCTCCTAGCAACAAAAAAGCGACTCCTCCCAAAAGAAGAGCCGCAACCAGCATATATCAGAAAAAGAACCGCTCCAACGCCAAACCGCCACACCAACCAAGGCGGGCAGAAGCGAAGCGACTGCCACTGAGCCAGAACCCAGCCAAGGTTGAGATGTGCGGGAGCCCCGCCGCCGGGCGGCAGACATATAAGGTCGATCGCGAGTTCCGCACGAGCCGGAGAGCACTTAATGTGCTCTCCGTGCGAGTCAGGACTGTCCGAGCAGGCGACCTTATATGTCTGCCGCCCGGCGGCGGGGCTCCTCGCCTCGTATCCCTAGGCTAGTTCTTCAGCGAGTTCAGCGGCGCCGGGAAGCGTCCACCGCGATGGGCAAGCACGGTGCCGGCGTTGGGGTTCACCGGCATGATGGGCGCACGGCCAAACAGGCCGCCGTACTCGACGCAGTCACCCACGCCCTTGCCGATGGCAGGAATCACGCGGACGGCCGTGGTCTTGTTGTTGATGACGCCGATGGCCATCTCGTCGGCGATGATGCCGGCGATGGTCTCGACCGGGGTGTCGCCGGGGATGGCGATCATGTCTAGGCCAACGGAGCACACGCAGGTCATGGCCTCGAGCTTCTCGAGCGAAAGCGCACCGGCCTCGACGGCGGCGATCATGCCGGCGTCCTCGGACACGGGGATAAAGGCGCCGGAAAGACCGCCCACGCTGGAGCTGGCCATGACGCCGCCCTTCTTGACGGCATCGTTGAGCATGGCGAGCGCGCAGGTCGTGCCCGGGCCACCGCAGGTGCCCACGCCGATGATCTCGAGGATGCGCGCGACGGAGTCGCCGATGGCAGGCGTGGGAGCCAGCGACAGGTCGACAATGCCCTTCTCGACACCCAGACGATGGGCGGCCTCGCGGCTCATGAGCTCGCCGGCACGGGTGATCTTAAAGGCGGTCTGCTTAATCTTTTCGGCGACTTCCATCATCGAGGCGGAATCGGGCAGCGTCTCCAGGGCTGCGGCCATAACGCCGGGGCCCGAGACGCCTACGTTGATGACGGCGTCGGCCTCGCCACCGCCGTGGACGGCGCCCGCCATAAACGGGGAGTCCTCGACCATGTTGGCAAAGCAGACAAACTTGGAAGCGCCGACGGAATCCTGGTCGGCCGTGAGTTTAGCGGCATCGATGATGGTCTGGGCGGCCATGAGCACGGCATCCATGTTGATACCGGCGCGCAGGCTGGCGACGTTGACGCTGGAGCAGACGCGGCTCGTGGTGGCGAGCGCCTGGGGGATGGACTGGATAACGCGGCGATCGGCGTCGCCGATGCCCTTCTGGACGAGTGCGGAGAAGCCGCCCAGGTAATCGATGCCGAGTGTCTCGGCCGCGCGGTCGAGGGCGTGCGCGATGGGGGTGAGGTCCTCATCCTTGCAGCACGCGGCGATCTGCGCCACCGGGGTGACGGAAACGCGCTTGTTGACGATGGGGATACCGTACTCGCGCTCGAGGTTCTCGGCGGTCTCGACCAGATGCTCAGCCGTGTGCGTCACGTGGTCGTAGATCTTCGTGCACATGCGGTCGAGGTTCTCGTCGCCGCAACCCATGAGCGAAACACCCATGGTGATGGTCCTGATGTCGAGGTTCTGCTCCTCAACCATGCCGCGGGTTTCCGCGATTTCTGCAGGCGTGATCGCCATCCTTGCGCTCCTATCTGCCAAAACGAGCATAGTCTTATCTATTCTAACGTGCCGCACGTGCCAAGTGGCGCGTGCGGCACGGTTTAGTGCTCGGTTGTTTCCGTTGTGTTACTGCCCAAAGACCTCTTCGGCAATGCGCGCGCTTTCGGCGGCATCCTTGGCGTAGTAGTCCGCGCCGATCTGCTTGGCGTATTCGGGGGTGAGCACGGCGCCGCCTACGATAATCTTGACGCCCGGAACCTCGGCATGGAGCAGCTTGATGGTCTCCTCCATGGCGACGACGGTGGTGGTCATAAGCGCCGAGAGGCCGACGAGTTTGATATCGCGCTCCTTGACGGTCTTGAGTACCTCCTGCGGATCGACATCGCGGCCCAGGTCAAAGACGGTGTAGCCGTAGTTGTCGAGCAGCATTTTGACGATGTTCTTGCCAATATCGTGGATGTCGCCCTTGACGGTGGCCACGCAGATCTTGCCCTTGTCGGCGATCTCGCCGGCGGGCATAAGGCGCTTGATGGTGTCGAAGCCCACGCGTGCGGCTTCGGCCGAGGCCATAAGCTGAGGCAAGAAGAACTTGCCCTGGTCAAAGAGGACGCCAACTTCGTCGAGGGCGGGGATAAAGTGATTGTTGATGAGGTCCATGGCGTCGTGGTCTGCCAGCAGACGCTCGGTCTCGGCAGCGATCTCGCCTTTGCGGCCCGAGACGACCATGCGACGAATCGGGTCGTCGTTGCCGTCGGTGCCGGCGGTGCCAGCAGCGGGCGCGGCGTCGGTCGATGCGGTCTGAGCCGCCGCCGGGTTGGCGGCGATCTTATACGGATCGGTCCAGCCGGCATAGCGCTCGATGTATCCGGTCGAGCCCTCGTCCTCAACGCTCAGGACGCGATAGCTGTAGACGGTATCCATAAAACGCTTGGAGCCCGGGTTCATGATGGGGGCGTCCAGACCCGCGCCAAAAGCGGCGGCCAAAAAGACCGAACCCAGCAGCGGGCGAGCGGGCAGGCCAAAGCTGATGTTCGACACGCCGAGCGCGCATTTGACGCCCAGGCGCTCCTTGCACAGGGACATGGCGCGCAGGATCTGCTCGGCCTGGCGTTGATTGGTCGAGGCGGTCATGACCAGGCAGTCGATGAGGATGCGGTCCGGGCCAATGCCGTAGCGGGCGGCCTCGGCCACGATGCGCTCGGCGATGGCGAAGCGGGCCTCGGCGGTATCGGGGATGCCGCCTTCGTCGAGCGTAAGGCCGACAACGTTGGTGCCGTAGTGGGCGACCAGCGGAAAGATCTCATCCATGATCTGCTGCTTGCCGTTGACCGAGTTGATGATGGGCTTGCCGGCGTAGCGGCGCACGGCGGCCTCGACAGCGGCGGGATCGGTGGAGTCGATCTGCAGCGGCAACAGCGTGGAGCCTTGGAGCTGCTCGGTCGCCTGCTGGATAATCTTGACCTCGTCGATCTCGGGCAGGCCCACGTTGACGTCCAGGATATCGGCGCCCTGCTCCTGCTGGCTGATGCCTTGGCTCACGACGTAGTCCAGATCGCCGTCGCGCAGGGCCTGCTGCAGGCGCTTTTTGCCGGTGGGATTGATGCGCTCGCCGATGACGGCAATCTTGTGGCCGTCGCAGGGAAGGTCCACGACCGTCTGGGCGCTTGTGACCGACATGCTGGGCTTGCGGTGGCGCGGGCTGGGCGTGTGGTTGACGATGAGGGTGCGAAGTGCCGCCATGTGCGTCGGCGTGGTGCCGCAGCAGCCGCCCACGACGCTCACGCCGTCCTCAATCATGCCGGCGACGGCCTCGGCGTATTCGGGTGCCTGGATATCAAAGACGGTATTGCCGTCATCGTCCACGCGGGGCAGTCCCGCATTGGCCTGCACCATAACGGGCTTGTCCGTAACGGTGAGCATACGCGCGGCGAGTTCTCGGAGCTCGGCCGGGCCCTGGCTGCAGTTGATGCCCAAAACGTCGGCGCCGATGGCGTCGAGGGTGATGGCGGCGACCTCGGGGCTCGTGCCCAAGAAGGTGCGGCCGTCTTCCTCAAAGGTCATGGTGGCAAAGACGGGCAAGTCGGAATTCTCGCGGCAGGCGAGGACTGCCGCCTTGATCTCGGCCAGGTCGGTCATAGTCTCGATAATAAAGAGGTCCACACCCGCGGCGACGCCAGAGCGCACCTCCTCGGCAAAGAGGTCGTAGGCCTCGTCGAAGCTGAGGGTACCCAAGGGGCGCAGCAGCGCGCCGATGGGGCCGATGTCGCCGGCGACGTAGCGGGCGCCGGCCTCGCGGGCGCAGGTGACGGCTGCGGCAAAGACGTCTGCCACGGTGGCGGCGCCGTCGAGCTTGTGGGCGTTGGCACCAAAGGTGTTGGCGGTGATCACGTCGCAGCCGGCCTCGACGTACTGTCGCTGAATGTCGGTAATGACCTGGGGCTCCTCAAAGTTGAGCAGCTCGGGCAGGGCTCCGGCCTTCATGCCGGCCGCCTGCAGCATGGTGCCCATGCCGCCGTCGAACAGCAGATGCCCCGTGCCCTCGATGGCCGCACGCAGGCGATCGTCCTTAATGCGCAGATCGTCGATCGTGCGCGTCTTGTACGTGGCACCGTTGCGACGTGCGGCATCAACGGGTGCCGCCAATGCAGTGCCGTCAGAATCATGAGTGATAAGCGGAGTAAACATCGAGGGCTCCTAATGGCTGGAATAGCAGGTGGTGTGGGCGGCGCGGAAGCGACAGTGCTCGCGCATGCGGCAGATATTGCAGGTGGGGCGGCTCTGGGCGTCGTGGACCTCGCCGTCGAACAGACCGATCACCGCGGTCACGCTCTTGGTGGGCATGAGCAGGCTGGTGGGCGTGACGGTAAGCCCGATGAGCCGCGTGGCGTTGAGCGCGTCCACGATTGAGCGCTGTGCCGTAAGCGGGCAGTCGCCGTAGCCGGGACTGAAGCGCCAGTTACCGGCGAGTCCGTGTGCGGCGGCCGCAGCCTTAACCTGCTGGTCCATCTGCTCGACGGCGGCTTCTACATAGGCAGAGCATGCGGCGTCGAGCACGGCTCCCTCCAGGGGCTGCTGGGCTCCCGTGGTACGCAGGCGACGCTCGGCGTCCATGCCGAGAGTGCATGCCATGAGCGCGGCAAATCGGGCGTCTTTGAGATGTCGATAGATATCACGACCGCGCAGCTCAACGTTGGTGCCGACCAAGCGAATGCAGGGTTCGCCCTGCTCGCCCACGCCCGTGGCATCGACGGCAAACACGCGTCGCACGCCACGGGGTTCAATGTCCAGCTCCAGACGCTCAACGACAAGCTCAATACGCTGCGACAGCTCGGGCTCAATTTGCTGACCGCTGTAGCCCAGATAGCGCAGCATCTCGGCACGATCGACGCGGGGATGGTGGGCATCATCGATACGATAAAGCGCCGGCGACGCAAGGTCGGCCGGCACTTCGACAGCGGTTGTATCGATGTGCGGTTTTTCCATTACCCCAGGCGCTCCATAATGGTTGCGGCGATTGCAGGACGATTCATAGTGTACAGGTGCAGACCGTCGGCGCCGTGCTCCTTAAGGTCGCAAAGCTGACGGGCGGCATAATCTACACCGGCTGCCTGCAGGCTCTCGGGGTCGTTCTCGTACTTGGCGAGAATCTTGATGACGGGGGAGGGCAGCGACGCGCCGCACATAAAGACCATGCGGCTGATCTGCGACTTGCCCATAAACGGCATGATGCCCGCGGTAATCGGCACGGTGATGCCCGCCTTGTCGGCAAGCTCGCGGAAGCGGTAGAAGCACTCGTTATCAAAAAAGAGCTGCGTCACGAAGAAGCTCGCACCGGCATCCTGTTTTTGCTTGAGGTATTCGACCGAGAGGTTGAGGTCCTCGCAGGCAATGTGGCCCTCGGGGTAGGCTGCGGCGCCCACACAAAAGCCGGCGTCGACGAGCTCGGGGATGAGGTCGCGGGCGTAGGCGTAGTCGGAGGCGGGCTTGTCGTCCTCGGTCGCGCCAGCGGGAAGATCACCGCGCAGGGCCAGGATGTTTTCTACGCCGGCGGAGCGGTATTCATCGATCTTGGCGGCGATATCGGCGTGCGAGCGGCCCACGCAGGTAAGGTGTGCCACCGAGGGTGTATCGAATTCGCTCGTAATCATATGCGCGATGGGGGCGGTGGTGGCGCCATTGCCCGAGCCGCCGGCAGAGCAGGTGACCGAGACAAAGCTCGGCGAAAGCTTGCACAGATTGCCTGCCACCTCGCGAGCCGTGTTGAGGGTAAGCTCGCCCTTGGGCGGGAACATCTCAAACGAAACGGGTGCGGTGCCCTGGGATGCTGCCTGCTTAAAAACCTCGTCGACGCGCATATCGTGCTCCTTTAGATGCGTAATAGTGTGATGTGTTGTAAGGATTCTACAGCACCACTGTGTCACGGTGGAGTTTCACTCGCTATTCGGGGATACCAATCAAAGATGCCTTGCCATTGGCATTCCCTATAACAGGGCGGCTCATTTTGACACGGGCTATAAAGACTGGTATCTGATGCAAAATACCAGTTAATAGAGCCCCATCCCAGATTGACTACCCTTAAACCATGCGGGGAGGTCTGCAATTTATGCAGTTCGTTGGCTGTTGAGGGTGGCAATACCGCTGCGATGCGGTAACCTCATTGATTGGTTTCGCGACAGCAATATAACGGTAATGTCGCGGAAACACGGCGAGTCTAAGCTATGACTCGTTCGTTAGTAATCAACACCGCATCTCACGCGGTGCCGATACGAAGGGAGTTCCGTATGGCCGATCTTACTGACCGCTTCGGGACCATGGTGTTCTCTGAGGAAGTCATGAAGGACTACCTCCCCAAGGACATTTGGAAGCGCCTTGCTGCAACCCTCGAGGACGGTGAGCCGCTCGACCTGGATGTGGCCAACGCCGTTGCCCACGCCATGAAGGTCTGGGCCATCTCCAAGGGCGCGACGCACTACGCGCACTGGTTCCAGCCGCTTTCGGGCATCACTTCCGAGAAGCACGACAGCTTCCTCGAGCCCAACCACGACGGCACCGCCATTACCAAGTTTACGGGCAAGAACCTCATCCAGGGCGAGCCGGACGCCTCCAGCTTCCCCAACGGCGGTCTGCGTGCCACCTTCGAGGCCCGTGGCTACACCGCTTGGGATCCCACCAGCCCCGCTTTTATCAAGGACGACGTCCTGTGCATCCCCACGGCTTTCTGCTCCTACACGGGCGAGGCCCTGGACAAGAAGACCCCGCTGCTGCGCTCCATGACCGCACTCTCGCGTGAGTCCAAGCGTGTTTTGGCACTGTTTGGCAAGACCCCCAAGAAGGTCGTTCCTTCCGTTGGCGACGAGCAGGAGTACTTCCTGATCAAGAAGGACGCCTACCGCAAGCGCAAGGACCTGGTCATCACCGGCCGCACGCTCTTTGGCGCCGCTCCCTGCAAGGGCCAGGAGCTCGAGGAGCACTACTTTGGCGCGATCCGCCCCACCGTCTCGTCCTATATGAAGGATCTGGACGACGAGCTGTGGGCGCTCGGCATTCCCGCCAAGACCAAGCACAACGAGGTCGCTCCCTGCCAGCATGAGCTCGCCCCCGTCTACGGCGAGGTCAACGAGGCCATCGACCAGAACCTTGTCATGATGGAGAAGATGAAGCTCATCGCCTCCCGCCACGACTTGGTCTGCCTGCTGCACGAGAAGCCGTTCGAGGGCATCAACGGTTCGGGCAAGCACAACAACTGGTCGCTTGGCACCGAGTCCGAGAATCTGCTCGATCCGGGTGACACCCCGCTCGACAATCTGCAGTTCATCGTCTTCCTCACCGCGGTGATTGAGGCCGTCGATAACTACCAGGAGCTCCTGCGCGCTTCTGTCGCCTCGGCCGGCAACGACCATCGTCTGGGCGCCAACGAGGCTCCTCCGGCGATTATGTCCATCTTCCTGGGCGACCAGCTTACCGAGGTCGTCGAGAAGATCATCGATGGCAAGGCTTCCGTCCATGCCACCCACGGCGTGCTCGACCTGGGCGCCGACACCCTGCCCAAGCTGATGCAGGACAACACCGACCGCAACCGTACCTCCCCGTTCGCCTTCACCGGCAACAAGTTTGAGTTCCGTGCCTGCGGCTCCGAGCAGAACGTCTCCGACTCCAACCTGGTGCTCGATGCCGCCGTTGCCAAGTCGCTCAAGTCCTTCGCCGACGCGCTCGAGGGTCTGCCCGAGGACAAGTTTCAGGACGCCGCGCTCGAGTACTGCAAGAAGGTCCTGACCGATCACCAGCGTATCCTGTTCTCCGGCGACGGTTACTCCGAGGAGTGGCCCGTCGAGGCCGAGAAGCGAGGCCTCGCCAACAACAAGACCACGGCCGATGCTCTGCCCGCCTTTGTTTCCGATAAGGCCATCGCGCTCTTTGAGGAGACGGGCGTTCTGACCCGCGCCGAGGCCCAGTGCCGCTACGACTGCAAGCTCGAGAAGTACAACAAGCTCATGAACATCGAGGCCACCACGATGATTCGCGAGGCACGTCGTACCTATCGTCCGGTCATCACCGCCTATGCCACCAAGGTCGCTAAGGGCCTTGAGACTATTCGTGCCGCTGGTGCGGAGGCCGCCATGCAGTGCGAGCAGAACACGCTCAACAAGCTCTGCAACGGTATCACCACCATCAACGACTCCATCAAGGCGCTCGACGCCGTGCACCAGAAGGCCGAGACCCTCGATGGCCAGGAGCAGGCCAACGTGTACGCGCACGAGGTTGTTCCCGCTATGGATACGCTGCGCGCTGCCGTGGACGCCATGGAGGAGATCGTGGCCGCCGACTACTGGCCGGTCCCGACCTACGATGACATTCTGTTCTACGTGTAGGACTGGGACAGCATACCGTCACGGTTGAAAGCCGGGGTCCGCATTACGCGGGCCCCGGCTTTTTTGTTGAACAAATTCACTAGGGCGGCGTCCGTTCGTGTCGTTTATTAGGGTAGGGGTGTGCGCGTTGCCGTGTCGTGAAAATGGAAGATGCTCGGAATATAACGCGCCTCGATGTACTCAAATTGAGTTCCGGTTGAGTCGAATGTCTGGCTGGTTATGGCTGCCAGATACGAAGAAGAATCGACGCCAAGCAACCGGCAGTCCTCAGCGTCGGGTTGGACGAGTGTTATCGTTCGTTTGCTCACGGCAATGGTGAGCCCTAGCTCATCCTCGATGTAATGGAAGAGCGACAGGGTGGCATTCTGCTCGTTTAAGCCGGGGACGGAGGAAGTTAGGAAGTAGTGGCGGTCGACAACGACCGGTTTATCGTCGAGCATGCGGACGAGCTTCAAATGCGTAAGGTCTTCTCCTTCGGGAAATCCCGTCAATTGAGCTAGACACTTATCGGTGCTTACGTGCTCGAAATAGACGATTTTTGACGTTGGAATTGCTCCGATCGCGTGTGCCGATTCGCTGAACGAAGAAAGGCCACTTACGGTGAATGCGCCCTCTTTGCTGGTGCCTGCAAGTGACGTTTCGATTACGAGGACTCCCTTGCCTTTAATGGACTGAACTAGACCTTCATTTGCGAGAAGTGAGATGGCCTTGCGCACCGTCATTCGAGAGCAGGAGAACTCTTTGGAAAGATTTTGTTCGGAAGGAAGGAGCGATCCTACGGGATGTTTGCCTTCGACAATCCGCTCTCGTAGGCTTCGGTAAATTTCACTGTACAGGATTCTTGCCAAAATGTTCTCCTTATTGAGGTTGTACAGAATGCGTCGAATCGGCGCGATTATCCGCTTCTACCAATTATAGGAAGTGGAGACACTTAAAGTTGCCGCTTACCGCCATAAATCAACCGTTCGCCTGTGTGCTCAACATGTCTAGACATATAGCAAATCACTGAGGATATAATTCAAGTCGTCAAGTACATGTCTAGACAGGAGGATTGCAATGGCAAAACAGAGCTATGCGGTTACTATCGCGGGAGGCGGAAGCACTTATACGCCGGGCGTTGTTCTGACACTTCTCGCGAAGCGCGATGTGTTCCCCATCAATAGGATTACGCTCTATGACAACGATGCCGAGCGTCAGGGGACAATTGCCAAGGCATGTGCCATCTACATCAAGGAGAATGCTCCAGAGGTAACCTTCAGCTATACGACCGACCCTGTGGAGGCCTTCACAGGCATCGACTTTGTACTTGCCCAGATTCGCGTTGGCAAGTACGCTATGCGCGATAAGGACGAGAAGATCCCCCTGCGCTATGGCGTTCTTGGCCAAGAGACCTGCGGTCCTGGTGGCATTGCTTACGGGCTGCGCTCCATCGGCGGCGTACTCGAGATCCTTGACTACATGGAGAAATACAGTCCTGACGCATGGATGCTCAACTACTCCAACCCCGCGGCGATCGTTGCCGAGGCGACACGCCGTCTTCGCCCGGATTCAAAGATCATCAACATCTGCGACATGCCAATAGCACTGATGGATATCATGGCTCAGATGTGTGGTCTCAAGGACCACAACGACCTCGTCGTCGGCTACTACGGCCTCAACCACTTTGGCTGGTGGACAAAGATTCACGACCGTGCTGGCAATGACCTTATGCCCACTATCAAGGCCCAAATGGCTAAAAACGGTTATGCCGGCGAGGATTCCGGCCTTGAATTCGTCGATGCATCTTGGGACCAGACGTTCCGTAAGGCTAAGGATGTTTACGCGCTCGATCCGAATACCATCCCGAACACCTACCTCAAGTACTATCTCTTCCCGGACTATGTGGTTGAGCACACCGACCCCAACCACACCCGCACCGACGAGGTCCGTGAGGGTCGCGAGAAACGCGTCTTCGGCACCGCCCGCCAGATTATCGAAAAGGGCACGTCTGAGGGTTTCGGCCTTAAGCCGGATACCCACGCTGAGTACATTGTCGATCTCGCTCGCGCTTTGGCAGAGAACACCCGTGAACGTTTCTCGCTGATTGTTCCCAACGACGGGGCTGTGTCCAATTTTGACCCAACGGCTATGGTCGAGATCCCCTGCATCGTCGGCAGCGACGGCTACGAGAAAATTTGCCAAGGTGAGATTCCGCAATTCCAGAAAGGACTTATGGAGGAACAGGTCTCGGTCGAAAAGCTTGCAGTGTCTGCTTGGGTCGACCATTCCTATCAGGAGCTTTGGCAGGCGCTGACGCTTTCGAAGACGGTCCCCTCTGCCTCCGTTGCAAAGAAGATCCTTGACGATCTCATTGAGGCGAATAAGGAGTTCTGGCCTGAACTTCACTAGTATCGGAAATCAATTTAGCGAATGATGGCGGGCGGCCGACCTTGGACAGGTCGCATGGGAGGAAAACCATGAGCGAAAGCAAAGAGCTTGCAAATCGCAAGCTCGGCGAGGACGTAGTTGGCCTCGTCGGCGGTAAGGAAAACATCCTGAGCATCTCGCACTGCATGACGCGTCTACGTTTCAAGCTGCGAGACGATGCGAAGGCCGATACTAAGGCAATTGAATCTCATAAAGGTGTCATTCAAGTAATCAACGCGAATGGCCAGTATCAGGTTGTTGTCGGCATCAATGTGATTGAGGATGTTTACGATGCCGCGGTTGCCGCTTCTGGTGTCGAGGGGCTGGGCGAGGTTAATCTTGATGGTGAGCCCGTCAAGAAAGGAAACCTTGTTAGTGCCCTTATCGATACTATTTCAGGCGTAATCCAGCCGATTCTTGCGGTGCTGTGTGCCGCTGGTATGATCAAGGGTGTTTTGAGTATTCTCGTCGCCCTCGGATGGATTACGGCGACAGACGGCTTGTACCAGATTCTATATGCGGCTGGTGACGGCTTCTTCTACTTCCTGCCGGTTATCCTTGGCTATACCGCGGCAAAGAAGTTTGGCTGTAGTGAGTTCGTTGGCATGACGCTCGGTATCGCACTTACGTATCCGGCGATGGTCAACATCACATCTGGCGATGTTTTGGGAACGGTGCTTGCCGGCACTCCCTTTGCCATGAACTACTACACGACTTTCCTCGGCATACCCGTCATCATGCCGTCTTCGGGTTATACGAGCTCTGTCATTCCGATTATCATCTCTGTTTGGTTCGCGGCAAAGCTGGAGAAGTGGTGTCGCAAGCATTTCTCTGAGTATGTAAAGTTCTTCTTTGTGCCTACGTGCGTGCTCGTTGTGATGGTCCCCGCTACCTATTTGATTATTGGCCCGATTGCCACCCTGATCACGAACCTCATGAGCCTGCTGTTTAACTCCCTCTACAGCTTGCCTGTCATCGGCGGCGCGCTCGGCGGCATCGTGCTTACTGCCATTTGGCAGCCTATGGTCATCTTCGGCTTCCACTGGAGTGTCATTGCTCTCATGCTGGTGAACATTGCCTCCCAGGGCTGGGATATTGTCATGGCGCCGTACATGGTTTGCTCGTACGCTCAGTCCCTTGCCGTCCTTGCCATTCTTCTGAAGACTAAGGACGTAAAGCTCAAGCAGCTTGCATGGCCGGCGTTCATCTCGGGCTTCTTCTTCGGCATCACTGAACCCTGCATCTACGGCGTGACCCTTCCGCGCAAGAAGCCTTTTATCATGAGCTGCATCGCCTCTGTGCCCGGCGGCCTAATCATCGGCGCTCTTGGCACCAAGATGTTCGCCTTCACCGGCGGCGGTTTCTGCGCCTTCCCGGGCTTCATTGATCCGTCCGGTGCAATGGGCGCGAACTACCTGATTTACGTAATCATAGCCATCGTGGTTTCCAGCGTGATTTCGTTCCTGCTTACATATGCGACGTACAAGGAGGACGTGCCGGCGGTAGAGGCTGCAAAGTAGCCAAAGAAGTGGAGCCGCGGAACAAGTATTTCCCCGCATGCCAGCAATCTGACAAGGTCGTCCTTGGATAAGCGCCGAGGGCGACCTTGTCTTATGCTGGTTTCGTTTGAGAGGCAGTGGTTGAGAGTGTCTAATATTATCTTTGACAATAGGATGGGTGAGGCGTGCCTTGCGGCGTGGAGGTCCGCGGGCGTGGAAGTCCGCTCGGTCGTGGTCCGACAAGATGGTGAAGTCGTCTTTGAGCATGCGGCTGCGCCGTTCGCCCTCGAACACGTTCATCCGCTCTATTCTGTGACTAAGTCCTTTACCTCGGTCGCTGTCGGGATGTTGGTGAATGAAGGACGGCTGTCGCTGGCCGATCGCTGGATTTCATGCTTCCCGGAATATGAAGGCGAGATCGCGGATGAGCGCTTTCGCAATGTGACGGTTCGCAATTTGCTGACTATGACGATGGGGCAGGAGAGTGACCTTTCGTATATTGGCGCGGGAGACGACTGGGCACATGAGGTTCTTCATCGTGAGTTTGACTGGAAGCCGGGCGAGGTCTTTCACTACGATTCGCTGTGTTCACATTTATTGAGCATGCTCGTGCAACGCGTAAGTGGAACGAAAGAATCCGATTATCTCGCCGAACGTTTGTTTACGCCGTTAGGCATTAGAAATTGGTG
This sequence comes from uncultured Collinsella sp., assembly GCA_958451615.1. Lineage (GTDB taxonomy): Bacteria > Actinomycetota > Coriobacteriia > Coriobacteriales > Coriobacteriaceae > Collinsella. Next base: position 78,261 of record CAUDQR010000001.1, read on the forward strand.
GTGGGAAGAGGATCAAGCTGGTCATACGACCGGAGGTTTTGGTCTTCACCTTTCGACACCGGATTTGGCTAAGTTTGGTCAATGTTTGCTGGATGGTGGCAAGTGGCGTGGGGAACAGATCATTCCTGCGGAATGGGTTGCCGAGGCGACGAAGATTCAGATGGAAACGAGCCCCTTTTATCCGTCTGAGGCAACTGAAGACAGCAATGGCTATGGATACCAGTTCTGGATGTGCCGGCGTGGCGGGTTCAGATGTTCTGGCCTTTTTGGGCAGCTGTGCTACATGCGGCCCACAGATGGCCTTGTCATCGCCTGCTCGAGTTCCACGACAGGAAGTAAGGCGCTGCTTGATCCGCTGTATGAGGTATTGTTCAAAGAGTCTAGTGTTCGGGAAACGCTGGCTTCCGAACGTGACTTCGATAGCATTCCCGTGCCAGTTGGGTTGGCTTCTGGCGGACGTTTGAGTTCATTACGCCTCGAGGGCATTCATCGTTGCATTTTCGGGGTTTTTGAAGAGATCGATATTCGATTCCATGAGAATGAGCTGGATTTGTCTCTGTTGCGCGATGGTCGTGAGTACGGCGTGAGGGCCGGCTACGAGTCTTGGGTTTGCAAATCGGGCGATGGGGCCGGAGTCGGAGACCTCTTTCCCTTCGTGACTCATGAAGCTGAGAGGGACGATGCCCCCGCATGGGATGTTCGCAAGTTGTTTGCAGCGTATGCCTGGACTTCGCCAACAAGTTTACAAATCGAGACCAGGGAACTGGACTACACACGGCGCTGTTTTATCGATGTGCAGATCGGAGGTATTTATGCTGTGTGTAGGGTGCGAGTTGAGGGAATGTGCTGTTTCCCGGCACCCTCGGAACTCACAGCGATTTTGAAGTTGGGATAATTGTTCAAGACGTGCGATTGATAAGAAAGCTTGCCAACATCACGGCTAATGGAGACGGAGCTGTCTCCGGGCAATGTTTTTCGATACGGACGTTTCAGATATCGTATTGCTAGGGACTAACTCAATCACTTGTTGGGGTCGAAGCGTAAATGCGTCTCCTCGGCTCCGCACCCTGTTGGGTTCGAATCCCAGCGCATGGCAGCAAAAAGCCCGCTACCGAATTGGTAACGGGCTTCTCAGGTTCTGTGGTGCCCCCAGCGGGATTCGAACCCGCGATATCCACCTTGAAAGGGTGGCGTCCTTGGCCGCTAGACGATGGGGACAGCGGGAAAGAGTATAGCAGACTTTTTTGCCAGCGCGTATATCGTTGGCAAACTGGAAAACTACCACACAGGAGCAGGCTTCTATTCCGATTTTCAAATATCTCAATCTGTAACATCTGGGCGGGCAAATCGGCTCTATCTGTTACAGATCGAGACAGACGGCGGGTGTCAGGACGAACATCTCGATCTGTAACGGTACGACGACTTTTAACGGTCTAAATGTTACTGATCGAGACAAACTACCGTGGCTGGTCAAAACCACCACAAAGGTGCCTGTCCCCTTTGTGATGGTGAGGTGCTAGGGGAGGAGCTTCATCGCGGCGTCGTGGGCGGCGCGCTCGTAGGTGTCGTCGAGGGGCCTGAGCGGCAGCAGGGCGGCGGCCCGTGCGTCGCCGCGGCGCTCGAGGGCGTGGGCGATCAGCCAATCGGCGAGCTCGGGGTTCTTGGGCAGTGCCGGTCCATGCAGGTACGTGCCGATGACGCCCTTGTAGATGAGGCCCTCAAAGCCATCGTCGCCGTTGTTGCCGGTACCCGTGACGACGGACGTTCCGAGCGGCGTGGCCTCTGCATCGAGCAGGGTGCGGCCGCCGTGGTTCTCGAATCCCACAAAGGGCTCGGGTGCCAGGTCGGTTTTGACGGCGACGTTGCCGATCAGGCGATCGGAGCCTCGCACGGTTTCGGCGGCAACGACGCCCAGGCCCTCGATGCGATTCTCGCCCATATAGTACGAACGGCCGAGCAGCTGATAGCTGCCGCAGATAGCGAGCAGCGAGCCGCCATCCTCAACATAGGCCGCGACCTTGTCTTTTTGAGCGAGCAGCTCGTGTGCCACAGCCAACTGGTCGCGGTCGGAGCCACCGCCCATCATGACGAAATCGGCGTCGGTGAGATCGAGCGTCTCGCCCATGCGGATCTCGTCCACGCGCACGGGAATGCCGCGCCAGGCGCAGCGGCGCTCGAGGGCGATGACGTTGCCGCCGTCGCCATAGAGGTTGAGGGCATCGGGATACAGGTAGACGATGCGCAGCGGACGCGAGAGCTCGACCGGCACAATGTCGGTGGGGACAGCGCCGCCATCGGCGCGCGTTACGGCGTGGGAGGCAACCGAGCTCGCATCGGTGCTCTTAAGCCCGTCGAGCTCCTTGACCAGCGGCGGGAAGGCCGTGTAGTTGGCGACGGCATAGAAAGTGTCGCCAGCCTCCTCGTCTGCTACGGCGCCGATCGCCTGCTCGATATTCGAGATGATAGCGGCGTCGATGCCGGCATACTTGAGGCGTACCTGCATATCGTGCGCGCGCGTGCCACCGGCAAAGGCGACAAGCCCTGGGGTATCGGCGATGCGCTCGAAATCGACGTCGTAGATCCACGAGACATCGTGACCGTCGGCGTCGTTGTCGTTCAGGAAGAAGGCGCAGAGCCTGCCGCCTGCCGTTTTAATGGACTGAATCTGGCGATCGAAGCCCACGGGATTTTTGGCCAGGTTTGCCTCGACGGTACGGCCGGCGATCTCCCAGCGGCCCATGCGTCCGCCGGCGGGGACGTAGGCATCGAGCGTTGGCTGCAGATGTGCCGCGTCCACGCCCAGCTCGCGCGCCGCAAAGAAGGCGGCGGCAACGTTGTAGACCATGTACAGGCCGTTGTAGCGCGTGACGATGTGCGTTGCAGGTGCGTCGGTATCGGGTCCAAAGTTCAGGTCAAAGTCGTAGCCACTGCAGGTGAGCTCAACGCCTGTCACGCGACGGACCAGCGCGGGACGACCCCAACCGCACGAAGGACAATGATAGGCGCCGAGCTGGCCGTACTGCACATAGTCGTACTCCAGCGGCGCGTTGCACTGTGAGCAAAAACGCGAGTCGCTAATGCGATCGGACTCGGTGCCCGTGGCACCGTCGATGCCAAAGGCGATGCTCGTGTTGGGGACGCGTGCGGCGATCGAGGCGCACAGCGGATCGTCGGCGTTGTAGATGAGCGTCGTTGCCGGCGAAAGCTCCAGCGCGTGGGCGATGACGTCCTGGGTGTGGTCGATCTCGCCGTAGCGGTCCAGCTGGTCGCGGAACAGGTTGAGCAGCACAAAGTAGGTCGGCTTGAGCTTGGGCAGGACGCGCACCGTGTAGAGCTCGTCGCACTCAAAGATGCCTACGCGCTTGCTGCTGGCCGTTCGCTTAAGGTTGCCGCGCGCCTCGAGCAACGCGCCCACCACGCCCGGCTCCATGTTGTTGCCGGCGCGGTTGCATACCACGGTGGCGCCGCTGGCGGCAACGGCATCGGCGATGAGGTTGGAGGTGGTGGTCTTGCCGTTGGTGCCGGTGATCACCACGCTGCGGTCGACCAGGCTCGCGAGGTCGCTTAGCAGCTCGGGGTTGATCTTCATGGCGATGCGGCCTGGAAGTACGCCGCCCTGGCGTTTGAGGACAGAGCGCAGCCCCCAGCGGGCGATATCGCTCGAGGTGCAGGCGAGAGATGAGCGGAAGTTCATGAAGTCGTTCCTAACGTAAATGACATGGTCGTGGCGATTGTGCCGTTAAAAGCCGTAACGGCGCGCAAATTCCTGGGCAAGCTGCGATACGTCGTCGCAGGCGTTGGCCCAGGGGGCAAAGTCGGGAGTATCCGAGATGATGCCGTCGGCCTCCCAAACTGCCTGATGCGAAAGGTCCCAGGGGTCGTGCGGTTCGGGCCGGCAGGGAAGGTACGGCGTCTGATACATGGGATTCAGCAAAAAGAACGCGCCGCCCTCGCAGCGGTTGGCAAACTCGCGCAGCGCGCGTGTCGCCGGGCGTATCTTGTTTGTTTTGAACAACAGGATCGTGCGGGCGAGTAGGTACCAGGGGGAATCCTCGAGGACATCGGCCCCCATCTGTTCCTCGAGCTGGTGGGCCAGGGCAAAAAAGCCGTCCTCGTCTTCCAGGCGAGCGAGGGCGAGTAGCACGGTGCCTGCAGCTCGGGTGGGATAGCCTTCCGCCTTAAGAACGCGGCGGGCATAGTTGGCGGCAGCACGGTAACGAGCGCTCGCCATGCACAGCTGCGAGATGGCCTCGAGCGTGTGGAGCCACCCGATTAAAGCCGGCTCGCTTACGGTGAGGTCGGCAGCTGTCACGCCGTCTGCCAGCACTCTGTTGGCCCAGTAGTGCGGGGCCTCCATGTCAAACCCGGGCACGCTTTGCTGCAAGTAATCGGCCGTGGTCGCCTCGAGCTTCATCAAGTCGCCTAGACAGGCGTCGACGGGCGTGTCCGCCAAAATGATGGCGAGCAGCTGGGCATCGAGGACATGCGCATCGATGCGGACGATCTTGAGCAGCTCATCGCGCATGTCATCGAACAGGCGGTTGCGCGTCTGCTCAAACTCCTCGTCGCTTCCCATGTCCTCGATGCGATGAAGCTCGTCGAGCAGGTGGCGGTGAACGCCGGCATAGGACAGCAGCGCCTGGGCGTGCTCGGTCTGCGCATACTTGTGAGGGTTGACGCTCACGTCGTTATGGACAAGCTCGCGTGCTGCATCGGTGAGTTCGGGGTGCGACGCAACATAGGCGCGCTCCAGGTAGGCGGGGATGTAGACGCTCGGATCCATTAGAGGTCTCCTCCCTTAAACGGCAAGCCCTGCTCGGCCGCCCGCAGGATTCGTTCGTCGATCTGGGAACGCACGATGTCGTTGGTGGCGACCCAGGCGGCAAAGCTGGCGTTGTCGGGAGCGCCCAGGCCCTCCTGCAGTACCGGCGTCGCCTCGGACAGTGCAAGGACGAGCTCGTCGGTGGAGCCTGCACCCACGTTGACGCGGGCATAGACGCCATCGGGAAACTCGGTTTGGAAGTAGAGCGCCTCGGCCGCGTGCGGACACGAGCGCGCAAGGATACGCAGGTAGTGCTCGGCGCCCTCGTAGTCCAGCTCGCGCCAGGTAGCGCTCATCAGTGCGATGAGCGTCCACGGGTCCAAGTCGCGCTCCGCATCTTTGGGGCGGCGGCGCAGCGGGGTATTCGCGAGATAGGGTACGGAGTGGGCGGAGCGAAATCTTTTGAGCTCCTCGGCGGGGTATTCGAGCTTTGCCATGGCGAGCATCGCGGTGTGGCGGACGCCGGCCGGATCGTTGGGGGCAAAGTCGAGGCTGCGGTTTGCGGCTTCGAGCGACATGCGATAGCGGCCGCTAATGAGGGCGCGCGACGCAAGGGCGGCAAGCCAGCGCAGGTAGGGGCGGCGCATAAGGTCGCCAGCGGCCTCGCGCTCGTAGGGGTCCTGCGCCGAGGCGATTTTGAGTGCCAGGTCGTGCTCGACTTCATCGCGCTTAGATACCAAGTACTGTACGTACTCCTCGTTGGAGTTGGCGGTGAGGGCGGTCAGCATGCGCTGGGCGTCCCAGTTGGTGGGGTCGAGCGCGGCTGCCTCGCGAAGCATGTTCTCGGCAGCGCCCTCTTCTTGCTCTGCCTGGGTATCGTCAGGGATAAAGGGAATGCGGTAGTCGACAGCCTCGACCACCTTGGCAATGAGATGCCCGGCGCGGTCACGGTCGTGCACGATGAGCGGCGCGGGGTTGCGGGTGAATTGTTCCATCAGACGTTCTACGGCGGTGCCGTCGGTGAGCGGGATATTGTCGCGGCGCAAGGCCTCAAGAACGAGGCGATGGCAATCCTCTTGAATGGGATCGAATGCCATGGGGCCTCCTTTGCTGCGGTTAGGGTTCAAATGTCTCTATATAAGCTTCTAGTTTACCCGCATGTGGCACACCGGGGGTGCCGCACTTGGACTTGCACCTTTGCACCACGAAGACGGATGTCGCACAAATGTCGGCACCTTGGACGACCGAGTGGTATCACGGTGCCGCAAACGGTCGATTTTTGGCGGCGAACGGTGCATATTTTGGAGGGGCACCGTCCTGCCCGGGATATGTGGTCAACCTTGATAAAACGTTTGCCCAGCTTGGGGGTATGGATGCTGCACAAGGGTCTTCAGGGATAGAAAAAACGTTTCATCATTGGTAACTTTGGATGAATAACTGACCAACCAGAACGGTAGAATAGTGTTTGTCTGAGCGTTGAGACGTTTAGACATCGCGCATTGTCATCGCCGGCAACGCGCAAAACGGTCCTAACGGAGCCAATCGGGTGCTCCGTTATATACGCAAGTCTAAGAGGGGCTTGTTTAGGAGGCACAGTATGGGACGTTTTACCAATCCTCGCGATCTGTACTTTGGTGAGGGCGCTCGCCACGAGGTGAAGAACCTCAAGGGCAAGAAGGCCATCATCGTTTCTGGCGGCAGCTCTATGCGCCGCGGCGGGTTCCTGCAGGACGTCGAGAACGACCTTAAGGAAGGCGGTTTCGAGGTCAAGCTGTTCGAGGGCGTCGAGTCCGACCCGTCCATCGAGACGGTCATGAAGGGCGCCGAGGCCATGCGCGAGTTCGAGCCCGACTGGATTATCGCCATCGGCGGCGGCTCGCCCATCGATGCCGCTAAGGCCATGTGGGTCTTCTACGAGTATCCCGAGGAGTCCTTCGATAACATCATCCAGCCGTTCAGCTTCCCCGAGCTGCGTCAGAAGGCTCATTTCTGCGCCATCTCCTCTACCTCCGGCACCGCTACCGAGGTCACCGCGTTCTCCGTCATTACCGACTACGCCAAGGGCATCAAGTACCCGCTGGCCGACTTCAACATCACCCCTGATGTCGCCATCGTCGACCCCGAGCTCACCTACACCATGCCCGCCAAGCTGTGCGCCCACACCGGCATGGATGCTCTGACCCACTGCATGGAGGCCTACGTTTCCACCTGCGCCTCTATGTTCACCGACGCCAACGCCCTGCACGGCATCCGCGAGATCGTCGAGTGGCTGCCCAAGTCCTATGCTGGCGACCATGAGGCCCGTCAGCACATGCACGAGGCTCAGTGCATCGCCGGTATCGCCTTCTCCTCGGGCCTGCTCGGCATCGTTCACTCCATGGCTCACAAGACCGGTGCTGCCTTCGAGAACGGCCACATCATCCACGGTGCCGCTAACGCCATGTACCTGGGCAAGGTAATCCAGTGGAACTCCAAGGACCCGCGTGCTGCTGAGCGTTACGCTTACGTGGCCAAGGAGATCCTGCACCTTCCCGGCGAGACCAACGAGGAGCTCATCGCTGCGCTCGTCCAGAAGATTCGCGATCTCAACGACCAGCTCAACATTCCGCAGTCCATCAAGGATTACGCGAATGGTGGCGTGAAGGTCGACGCCGAGAACCCGCAGATGGTTTCCGAGGAGGAGTTCCTCGCCAAGCTGCCCGAGATCGCTGCGAACGCCGAGACCGACGCCTGCACGCCCGAGAACCCGCGTGAGACCAAGGCTGCCGACTTCGAGAAGATCCTCAAGGCCTGCTACTACGACACCGACATCGATTTCTAATCGACTCTTGTTATCGTAACGAGGGGCTCCGCACGTATCCGTACGGAGCCCCTTTCTTTTTTCTTTTAGAGAATGGGATAGTTATGGCTGCAATTTTCAATAGCCCCAGCAAGTACATCCAGGGTCCGGACGAGCTCGCCAAGCTCGGCTCCTATGTCGAGCCGCTCGGCGCTAAGGCCCTCGTCATCGTGACGCCTTCGGGCAAGAAGCGCGTCGGTGCCAAGATCGAGGGTGGTTTTGCCGAGGCTAAGGCCGAGCTGCTGTTTGAGGACTTTAACGGCGAGTGCTCCAAGAGCGAGGTCGATCGCCTGGTTGCGCTCGCGCGCGACAACGGCTGCGACATCATCGTCGGCGTCGGTGGCGGCAAGATCCTCGACACCGCCAAGGCCGTCGCCTACTACCTGGAGTCCCCGGTCATCATTTGCCCCACCATCGCTTCGACCGATGCCCCGTGCTCGGCGCTCTCCGTGCTCTATACCGATGACGGCCAGTTCGATAAGTACCTGTTCCTTAAGGCGAACCCCAATATCGTTCTTATGGATACGACGGTTATCGCGGCGAGCCCGGTACGCCTGACGGTGGCAGGTATGGGCGATGCGCTCGCAACCTACTTTGAGGCCCAGGCGACGCACGATGCCGACGGTGGCACCTGCGCTGGTGGCAAAGGCGGCATGGCCGGTCTGGCGCTTGCCAAGCTCTGCTACGAGACGCTTATGGCCGATGGCGTCAAGGCCAAGGTCGCGCTGGAGAAGGGTGCGCTCACGCCTGCCGTCGAGCATATCATCGAGGCCAATACGCTGCTTTCGGGCATTGGCTTTGAGAGCTCGGGCCTTGCTGCTGCTCATGCCATCCACAATGGCCTGACGATGCTGCCCGAGTGCCACGGCATGTATCACGGCGAGAAGGTCGCCTTTGGCACCATCGTTCAGCTGGTTCTCGAGGATGCTCCGACTGAGAAACTCGAGGAAGTCTTGGGCTTCTGCATTGAGCTGGGCCTGCCGGTCACGATGAAGGAACTTGGCGTTGCCGAGCTTACGCGCGAGCAGGCCATGATTGTTGCCGAGGCCGCCTGCGCGCCCGATGACACCATGTGCAACATGCCGTTTGAGGTGACGCCCGAGATGGTCGCAAACGCCATCCTGGGTGCCGACGCGCTGGGTCACTACTACCTTATGGATGAGTAAATCAAGCTAAGGAAGGGACAAAGCCAGCAGACGGCTTTGCCCCTTTTTGCTATGGTGCAAACCAACCTGACCCCATCGCACCAAGTTGGTGCAAAGGGGTCAGGTTACTTTGCACCAATCGTTGTTTGATGAAGGGCGGATTCTCGTATGGCGCTTCCTATGGTTTACGGCGGTCCCGGTCGGTATGTTCAGGGGCCGGGCGAACTTTCGCGTCAGGGCAGGTATTTGTCATGGTTGGGCTGCGCTGCCTATGTCTTGTTTGACCAGGGCACCGAGGATCGGCTGTGCAGGCAGATTGTCGATGGATTTCTGGACGACGATCTAAGCGAGCCGTTCTTTAAAATTTACAACGGTCCGTGTACGGAAGAGGCTGTTGCCGAAATGGCTAAGGAAGCCCAGGCTGAGTATTGCGACATGGTGGTGGGTATTGGCGGTGGCAAGATGCTCGATATCGCCAAGGCAGTAGCGTTTTATGCCGAGTTGCCGTTGTGCGTATGTCCCACGGCGGCCTCAATGGATGGTCCGTGCAGCGCGATTTCGGTGCTGTATCACGAGGACGGGTCGTTCGACCGCTACCTGATGCTCGAGAAGAATCCAGATCTGGTCGTGGTCGATACCAACGTGGTCGCAGCGGCCCCACTGCGTATGACGGTCGCTGGTATGGGCGATGCGCTGGCAACGTACTTCGAGGCGCGTTCGTGCGCCGCGGCGCACGGCGCCAACGAGCACGGTGGCGCGCCGGGGCACTTGGCTCTGGTTGCGGCTCGTGCCTGCTACGACACACTTATGGAGTGCGGTGTCGCTGCCAAGCGCGATCTCAAAAAGGGGCGTACGTCGCCAGCGGTTGAACGCCTGATCGAGTGCAATATTTTGCTCTCGGGTGTCGGCTTTGAGAGTGGCGGCTTGGCGTTGGCGCATGCCATCGCCAACGGGCTGACGATTCTGCCCGAGTGCAAGGCCATGCATGGTGAGGCCGTGGCATTTGGTCTGGTGGTGCAGCTGCGCCTGGAGCGTGCACCCGAGCTTGATCAGGTGCTCGAGTTTTGCCAGCGCGTCGGTCTGCCGACGACGCTTGAGGAGCTGGGGCTTGATGAGATTACCGATGCCGATTTGCTGAGCGTTGCTGACGCAACTTTTAAGAACGAGCGCAACATGGCCAACGAACAGACAAAGGTGACCAGGCAAAAGCTCGTGCAGCTCATGTGCGAGGCATAGTTTGGCGCTTGATTGGCCTTGTGCAATCGAGGCGGCGATAGGCCATGGGCTATTTGCCGCAAAGATGCTCCGCGTGTAATTTGCCCGAGGCGTGGGCCGATAGCGTATCATTATCTCTTGCTTGTTTGCACTGCTCAGGGAGGGGCCGCGCATGGCGCAGGAACACGATCTGTTTGATGACATTATCGAGATCAGCAAGGGTTTCGACTTTCTTAAAAACCCGCTTGGCGGTGTGACCGATGCGCTCGATCCGTCGGCGCCGCAGTGGAATCCTGCTGACTACAAGGAGCGTCCGCGCGGCAACACCATTCCGTGCTTGACCTGCAAAAACGAAAAGAGTGGCTGCACCGCGTGCATGGACGTGTGCCCGGTCAACGCCATCGAGGTCGAGGAAGATGCCATCGAGATCCTCGATTCCTGTCGCAAGTGTGGCCTGTGCGCCGCTGCCTGTCCGACTGAGGCGATCATCTCGCCGCGCCTGGCGCCCAAAAACCTGTATGACGACATTGTCTCGGCGGCTACAAGTCACGAGACCGCCTACGTTACCTGCACGCGCGCCCTTAAGCGCATGCCGCGCGAGAACGAGGTCGTCGTTGCCTGCGTGGGCGATATTACAGCCGAGACCTGGTTCTCGGTGCTGGCCGACTATCCCAACGTGAGTGTGTATCTGCCGCTGGGCGTGTGCGATAAATGCCGCAACACCGGTGGCGAGGACATGCTGGGCGAGGCGATTGCGAAGGCCGAGGAATGGGCTGGTACGGGTATGGGCCTGGAGGTCGACCCCAAGAGCCTCAAATGCCATAAGCGCCGCGAGTACGAGCGCAAGGAATACATGGAAAAGATCGCCCGTACCACGGGCCTGACCGTGACCAAACTCAATCCGGCGACGGCGGCACTGGCTTCGGTGACGCAGAAGCTCAAAGCCCATCGCCATCAGATCACCCAGCTGGAGCGCACGCTCAACACCATGTGCGGCACCACGACGACCAAGCGTCGCCGTTCGCTCACCCATGGGCGCCAGCTGGTGCTCTCGACGCTGCAAAACCACCCCGAGCTTGCCCAGAACATGCAGGTGAGCACGCCGGAGTGCGATTTTGACAAGTGCACGTCGTGCGGCGAGTGCGTTAACGCGTGTCCCACGTCCGCCTGCGATTTGGTGGGAAGCGGTCGCTTTGCACTGGAGTCCACGTATTGTTTGGGTTGCGGAGCCTGCGTCAAGGTTTGTCCCGAACATGCGCTCAAGCTGGTCGAACACGATGCGTCCAATCTGGTCGTCGCCGATCCCGAGGCCGAGGAAAAGGCCGCCCAGAAGGCGAAGGCTCACGAGGAGGCCGAGAAGGTCAAGGCCGAGGCAAAGGCCAAGCTCGATAAGATGCTCGATCAGGTGGAAAAGCTCGCAGACTAGTCAGCGACCCCTATCTCTGCTTCATTCGTGCCGCCGTGGCGTCCGGGTTCGCCTGGATGCTGCGGCGGCGCTATACTTATGCAGTTTGAAGTACCTGTATCAAAAGGAGCTGTCGTGTCCCTTTCCATCGGTATCGTGGGCCTGCCCAACGTGGGCAAGTCGACGCTGTTCACCGCGCTTACCAAAAAGACCGGCCTTGCCGCCAACTACCCGTTTGCCACGATCGACCCCAACGTGGGTATCGTCGATGTGCCCGATAGCCGCCTGCAAAAGCTCGCCGACATCGTCAACCCGGGTCGCATTGTGCCGGCTACGGTCGAGTTCGTCGACATCGCAGGTCTGGTGAAGGGCGCTAACGAGGGCGAGGGTCTGGGCAACCAGTTCTTGGCAAACATCCGCGAGACCGACGCCATCTGCGAGGTCGTGCGCTACTTTAAGGACCCCAACGTCATGCGTGAGGTGGGCCGCACCGGCGAGTTCGTCGATCCCGCCGGCGATGCCGACACCATCATGACCGAGCTCATCCTGGCCGACATGGGCACGCTCGAGAAGCAGCTGCCCAAGCTCGAGAAGGAGGCCAAGCGCGACAAGGAGCTCATGCCCAAGTTTGAGGTCGCCAAGCGTCTGCTTGCCTGGCTCAACGAGGGCAAGCGCGCCGCATCCATGGAGATGACTGACGAGGAGCGCGCCGCCGCCAAGGGCCTGTTCCTGCTCACCATGAAGCCCATCCTGTATGTGGCCAACGTGGACGAGGATATGCTCAACGAGGACCTGGCGCCCATCGATGGCGTCAAGCCGCTGCCGATCTGCGCCAAGATTGAGGCCGAGCTTTCCGAGCTCGATCCCGAGGACGCTGCCGACTACCTGGAGAGCCTGGGCCTGGAGCAGCCCGGCCTGGACGTGCTCGCGCAGGCCGCCTACAAGCTGCTTGGCCTGCAGTCGTTCTTTACGGCTGGTGAGATGGAGGTCAAGGCCTGGACGGTTCGTCAGGGCGCAACCGCTCCGCAGGCCGCCGGCGTCATCCACACCGACTTTGAGCGCGGCTTTATTAAGGCCGAGGTCATTGGCTACGACGATTACATCGAGCTCGGTGGCGAGCAGGGCGCCAAGGCCGCCGGCAAGCTGCGTATCGAGGGCAAAGAGTATGTCATGGCCGATGGCGACGTCGTGCACTTCCGCTTTAACGTGTAAGGACGACGCATATGTTTAAATATGGCAAAAAAGCTGGCTACATGGGTATTGCGTTGCTCGTACTTGCGGTGATTCCGCTGGTGGTCGCAGCGTGTGTTATCCCCAACATTGGTCCCGAGGTGGCAACGAAGTTTAACGCGGCCGGTGAGGTGACGCGCTGGGGCAAGAGCTACGAGCTGCTGGCACTGCCGGTGCTCAACCTGCTGCTGAGCGTGGCGACGTACTTTACGGCAGGACGCCAGGCTAAAAACAATGATGACTCCGCCGCCATGGCGCGCATCGTGTGCGAGCGCTACCTGCGAAACGGCTGCATCACGGGCGTGTTCCTCAACGTAATCAACGTCTACTTTATGTATTCGGCGATAACCGGCACGGGCTTTGGCTTTGGTTTCTAGCTTGTCCTTTTAGGCAACGAGCCTGCACGCATATTCAATGGCTGCTGCGAGGCCGCCGCTCGATCGTGGTTTAAAGACCATGTCGGCGGCGGCCTCGTTTTCGTATCCGGCGCCGCGAAGGGCGAGCGCGATACCGGCTTCTAAAAGGAGCGGCAGGCCGCGTTGGCTGGTTGCGATTACGGCAGCCTGATTGAGCGAGCAGCTGTGCGCTTGGCATTGGATGGCAAGTTCGCCTTGCGCCGGGCAAGGGACCAGAACGGCGGCGACGCGACTTGATAGTAATGCAAATGCTGTGCGCTCATCGGGCGAAAGGCATTCGGCTTCAACGACGACGAGCTTGGGCGGTGCGCTGTTTGTGCGAAGCGTGGCTCGGTACATGCGGACCGAAGAACCCGACATAGAAAACTCCTGTGTATTCGGCAAAACGTAAACTATAGTTTACGTTTTTGTTCAGCTCCATTTCAAACTCGGCTGCATGGACGAACGTGCGAAACAGATTCTTGGCAGGCGGGTCGAAGAGACACGCAGGGACCTTGGTATCTCCAAGGTTGATTTTTGTGTGGCGACAGGAATCAGCCGACCCTACCTCGACCGAATCGAAGATGGGACGGCAAATTTCACGCTCAAGGTTCTATTTAAGATCGCGCCCGCACTCGGCATGACGGTGTCAGAGCTTCTCGAGGGGATCGAATAGGGGATACCCGTCGACAACTGAATTACGCCATCGGGATGCGGTCGTGGTTGACTTGGCTGTAGAACAGGCGCTGGATCTCGGCGGCATCGCGTGACTGGCCGAGTGCCCACATGGTTTTGGCCACGAGTGTCTCGGTGGTCATATCATCGCCGCGCAAAATACCCGGATGGTCGGCGTAAGCACGGCCGACCTCATAAACACCCAGATCGAGGCCCTCTTCGGGGACCTGTGTGGTCATAACGACGGTGCGGCCCGAATCGACCCAGCGGAAAATTGCCTCTTGGAACGATTCGCCCGATTCACCAAACTCGGGGATACCGCCAATGCCAAAGGTCTCCAGAATCACGGCGTCGTAGCTATCGGCAAGGGCGTCGAGGATGCCCGGGTTTACGCCGGGCGTAAGCTTGAGTACAAATACGCGCGGGTCGATGCTGTCGTAGAAGCGCACCGGGTTTTCGCCCTGATGCGTGCCGTGAAGCCCGTTGCGCACGATGCGGTCGTTGCGGATATAGGCGATGGGCGGATAGTTGACGCTAATGAACGCGTTAAAGCTCATAGTGCGCTGTTTGCGGGCGCGCGTGCCGGCAATGGCGACGCCGCCAAACACGATCGAGACGTCGTGCGAATGCTCGTCGAGCGCATAGAGCAGGCTCTGGTACAGGTTGAGCTTGGCATCGGTAAAGGGATTGCCCATGGGCTTTTGCGAGCCGGTGAGTACGATGGGCTTGGGGCTGTCCTGAATCAGATAGGAAAGCGCCGCCGCTGTGTAGCTCATGGTGTCCGTGCCGTGCAGGATCACAAAGCCGTCGTGGTCGGCATAGCCTTCGACGATGACGTCGCGGATACGCATCCAGTCACTGGGGCGCATATTGGTGCTGTCGATGTTCATGGGCTGCACCACGTCGAGCTCGCAGAGGCCCGAGATCTCGGGGACGCTCTGGGCGAGCTCCTCACCGGTCAGGGCGGGGGAGAGGCCGTTGCCGTCCTCGGTCGATGCGATGGTGCCGCCCGTGGCGATGAGAAGGATGCGCTTCATGCTGGTATTCCTATCGTATTTGCCGCCGCAAAGGCGGAGTCGTTCGGCAGTATTGTGGCACAGGGCGTCCAATGTTCAAACGTATTACATCATCTGTAACGTTTGGTAACACTTCAATCGCCGTCAAATAGGGCCCCGGTCGTGCGTTTGCCGTGCGCTGATGGCTGCGAGGGACGAGAAACCCCATATAACGTGTACACTATGAAAGTTATTTTCGTTCATTCACGCGGGTGGGCACCGGCTCCCCGCCAACAAGAGGGGGAAACCATGGATCAAAAGGCTTCCGCAAAGGTCCTCGTACTCGACTTTGGTGCGCAGTACGGTCAGCTCATTGCCCGTCGCGTCCGCGACCTCAACGTGTATTCCGAGATCGTTCCCTGCGACATCTCGGCCGATGAGATTCGCGAGATGAACGCCTCCGCGCTCATCCTTTCTGGCGGCCCGGCCTCCGTGTACGCCGAGGACGCTCCGTCCATCGATCCCGCCATCTTCGACCTTGGCCTTCCCGTCCTTGGCTTTTGCTACGGCCATCAGATCACGGCCGTGACGCTCGGCGGCAAGGTCGGCCATTCCGAGGTGGGCGAGTACGGCCGCGCCACCATCACGCGCACGGCCGGCGCCAAGCTCTTTAACTCCACGCCTATGGAGCAGACCGTGTGGATGAGCCATCGCGACGCCGTTTCCGAGGTGCCCGAGGGCTTTACCGTTACCGCCAGCACCGACGTGTGCCCGGTTGCCGCCATGGAGTGCGTCGAGCGCAAGATTTTCACCACGCAGTTCCACCCCGAGGTCAAGCACTCCGAGTACGGTCAGCAGCTGCTGAGCAACTTCCTGTTTGAGATCTGCGGCCTGGAGCCCAACTGGAGCATGGACAACCTGGTCGAGACCATGACGGCAGACTTCCGCGAGAAGGTCGGCGACGACCGCGTGATCCTGGCCCTGTCCGGCGGCGTCGACTCCTCTGTCGTGGCCGCTCTGGGCGCTCGCGCCGTAGGCAAGCAGATGACCTGTGTGTTCATCAACCACGGCCTGCTGCGTAAGGGCGAGCCCGAGCAGGTGGAGGAGGTCTTCACCAAGCAGTTCGATGTCGACTTTATCCACGTCCACGCCGAGGACCGTTATGCCGAGCTTCTGGCCGGCGTGACCGAGCCCGAGGAGAAGCGCCGCATCATCGGCACGCAGTTCTGGAAAGAGTTCTTCGCGGTTGCTCAGCAGCTCGAGACCGATGGCAAGCCGGTCAAGTACCTGGCTCAGGGCACCATCTACCCCGACATCATCGAGTCTGGCGCTCGCAAGACGGGCGGCAAGACGGCCACCATCAAGAGCCACCACAACCTGATCCCGTTCCCCGAGGGCGTGCACTTCGACCTCATTGAGCCGCTTGATCACTTCTTTAAGGACGAGGTCCGCGCGCTTGGTCTGGCACTGGGCCTGCCGGGTCGCATCGTGTTCCGCCAGCCTTTCCCGGGCCCGGGTCTGGCCATCCGCATCATCGGTGCGGTCGACAAGGAGAAGCTCGAGATCCTCAAGAACGCCGACGCTATCGTGCGCGAGGAGCTCGATGTCTACAACCAGCGTCTGTTTGAGCAGACCGGCGAGCGCAACTCCGAGCACAGCTGCTGGCAGTATTTCGCGGTCCTGCCCGACATTAAGTCCGTTGGCGTTATGGGCGACGAGCGCACCTATCAGCGCCCGATCATCCTGCGCGCCGTCGAGTCCAGCGATGCCATGACCGCCGACTGGGCCAAGCTGCCCTACGACGTGCTGGCCCGCATTTCCGGCCGCATCGTTGCCGAGGTCCCCGGCGCCAACCGTGTGTGCTACGACATCACGTCCAAGCCGCCCGCGACGATCGAGTGGGAATAGAACATACGTTCTATAAAATAATATAGTATTAGATAGCGGGCACGGTTTCAATCGAATCCGTGTCCGCTGCTGTATGTGTGTCCTTGCACGCCCAATATGTGCCGTAAAAGCCGCCTTCTTCAACGTCAAAGTGAATGGGCTTCATTTTTGCCTTTTAAAATCCAATTTTCACGATTTGCATTTTCATCCCGTTGTCACCGACCCTTGCGAGAAGCCGGAAAAAGCCGCTGACAGAAGGGTCTCTCAAATCGTTGTAGCCCAGCATATAGCCGCGGCTTGTGACCTGCAGACGGCTGTCCCACGTGCCGATTTCCTTGGCGGCATCCGAAACCGCAAAATATGCCCCCACATCCTTGATTTTTGCAGTCTTAAGCCATGTTTTTGCGATCATCTTTACCGCCGTCCGATTGGCAGCATCAAAGACCAGCACACTGCCGGGGAAAGCGTCCGCCATCCCCCGCACCAGTTCCCGGACCTGCTGGGTCAGAAAGTAATAGAACACCCCGGAGGCAAAGAACACCGCCCCGCGGGAGGCATCGATTTTGCTAAACCATGCGGTGTCTTTCAGGTCGCAGGGGATATTTTGTTCTCGATCCCCGGCGGGCAGCAGCTGCTGCCGCAAGGCAATCACATCCGGGAAGTCCAGATTGTAGATCTTGCATCTACCGTTGTCGCAGGTTCTGCCGGTGTTGTCCAGCCCGCAGCCCAGATTGATCACCGCCGCATTGGGGTGGTCTTTCAGGTAATCCCGCACCTCGAAAGCAAGATCACCCTGCCGCATGGCCACCTCCAGCGCACCAAAGCGCTGCATCAGGCTGCGGGAGTTTTTCTCTGCCTCTGAAAAGTCGTAGTCGATCTGGTCGAGCAGACGAACCGCTGTTTCATCCCTGTAAAGGTTCGGGTACAACTCCGTACACAGCTTCCGGGAATACAGCGGGAGGATCAGCGTCTCCTGCACGGTGTTTTTCTCAATTTTACATTTCATAGGTTTCTTCCTCAGTGAATAAAAACTGTCATAATTGCCGCCAGCATAGCCGCTATGACCGTCATGCCTATCGCCATGTGCAGGATGGATGCAAAAATACCCGTGCTTGATGCCCCTACTTCCGCGCCGTGACGCAGAGCCACTTTTTCTTTTTGTGTATCTGCACCTCGTGAAAACCCGCCCGCTCCAGACATGCCTTTAATTCAATGTCCTTGTAGATGGTCATGCCGCCGATGATCTGCGTCCACCTCTCGTCCTTGTCCGTATCGCCATTGCTCTCGTTGCAGATAAGAATTATCCCGCCTGGCTTCAGCGTCCGCCAGACCTCGCGGAAGCATCGGGGCAAATCAGGCCAAAAATAGACGGTCTCAAAGGCCGTGGCAGCATCGAAGTAGCTATCATCAAACGCCATATCCGCCACACTGCCTTGCAAGACGGCGCAACGCCCCTCCTGAATTGCAGTTCGGTTGAGCTTTCTAGCCTTCTCCACGCTGACGGGCGAATAGTCGATGCCCTTGACGACGCCATACGGGCATTTTTTCAGCAGCCGTTTTATGTTTGCCCCGCCGCCGCAGCCGCAATCTAGCACCTTGGCGTTTGGCGCAAGTCGTAGAAATCGAAGTCCCCACCGCGCCACAGGGCTGTGGCCCAGGTTCATCATGGCAACCATAAGTTTTCCGCCGAGGCCCACGGGCTTGCGGGTGTTTTCACAGAACGACATCTGGCCCCTCCGATTTCGTGCATTCCGCATAGGTCAACGGGAACGAGGCCTTCAGCACCGCGCTTTTCTGCACCGCCCAGCCGTTTTGACGCAGGAAACGTAGGTATTCCTCGCTTGTCCACCTGCTGTGGAGGGGGAATCCCGCCATACTCATGAAAAAGGCTTTTGCCTTGCCGGAAACCGAGTTCCCCGCGTGGGTGAAGGTTGGCGCGATGAGCACGCCGTCGTCCTTCAGCACCCGCCTGATTTCTTGCAGGGCCTTTTCCGGATGCGGCACTATGTGAAGCGCGTTGGACACGATCACCACTTCGAAGGACTTCTGTGCATAGGGCAGGCGGAACATATCTTGTACGGAAAAGTGCAGCTTTGCGGATTGATTGTCCCGCTTTGCTTCAAGGATCATCTTTGCAGAGGCGTCCGTAGCCTCGATGTGCGCCGCCGCATTCACGATGCTCTTTGCGATAAGCCCCGTGCCGGTGGCGACCTCCAGTACGGTTTTTGCTTTCACTACCGGCCGGATCAGCCCATACATCTTCTCATACGCCGCCCGGTCGTTTCGCATGAAACGGTCATACCGACCGGCGTTCTTGTCCCAGAAACCCTCGCGTTCGTGCATGGCTGTCGCCCCCAAACAGTTAGAGACATCTAACTATAACACACGAATCATGCAGTAAGATGAGGCTAACCTTCTTTTCTTGGCTAAGACGCATCTCTTCGGTTTTCGCTTATAACGGCGCGAATCAGATACTAGGCTGGAGCTGAAGAAAGAGCTCGGCGGACAGGTGGGTCGATACCGGTTCCCGGAACGGTGATCCAGCCAATTACACCAGGGCCCTAGTCATTGAGTGGGAATAGAAAATTCCTTAGTTATGGGGGTATAAAATTGATTTCCTTTAGGATACCCCCCATAACTATATGAATTGACCTGCTGACTCCAATGAAGATTGGAGGGTAACGGCCAGGGGTGACGGCCCAGCGAGTGTTATTTTGTGAGCTATGCGCGTTGAAAGCGACCTTTCGTGGCATAAACTACTTGCCGGAAGCCGCGGCTTTCAGAGTACGGCTTACGTGTACGTTTAACCTCCGTGGGCGACGGGGTGCCGCAAGGCGTAGAATATCGCCCACCTGTAGGGGCCTGCAGCGATGCGGGCCCCGCTTCGTATGAGGGGGCGCAACCGATGAAGATCGTATCCATCTCCCAGGACTTCTTCGACCTCGTCGAGGGCGACCGCGAGCTCATGCTTAAGCACAATCTCCCCTGCATCGTGGTGGTGAGGCTGCGTTTCCGCGGGAAGCGCAGGGACTTCGCCGTGCCGCTGCATTCCAACATCGCCCCCAACGTGCCCAAAGACCAGTACTTTGCGTTGCCACCCCGCCCCACGACGAGCCCCGGCTGTCGCCACGGCATCCACTACATCAAGATGTTCCCCATAACCAAGTCCTACCAGCGCCGCTTCAGGACCGAGGGCTCGGCCTACTACGAGACGCTCCAGCGCATCATCGACGGCAACACCAAGCGCATTGTCTCCGAGTGCCAGGCGTACCTCGACCGCTGCGAGCGCGAGGGAAGGCCCCGCTTCGCCGTCGACATCGACCGTATCGTGGGGCTGCTGGAGGGCGAGAAGTAGGGCACCTCGGCTCAGTCTCGAGCCATGTGGAGTCGCTCCGCATTTTTGAACGCCGCGTGTGCGTCCCAAATACTTGAGAAACAAGCTGTGAAGTGCGGCGGCGCGCCCGTGCCCGTGCATAGCCGTCACCATCAGCGTCTACGCGGCGTCGGCTTCAAGTGGAACTGGCCCCACTGCTGTATATGGTCTGCCTTGCTGCACATGGCGATCAATGCCCACGATGCTTCTGCTTGCGCTTCAGCTTTCGCTGCTCGAAGCGCGCCTCCGCCTCATCCGCGCGACGCTGGCTTCTTGCGCGGGCTGACTCCCGTTTCATTGTCTCCCGCTGACTCGCGAGCACCTGCTGCGCCCTGGTGCCCATCGCCGGCTGCTTAAGGGCCTTCGACGCCTCGCGGGCGCGGCGCTTGGGGTTCTTCGCGGGCTTGCTCGCCTCGGCGGGATCGTCACCGAAGAACGAGAGCTTCGCCCATTTGCTTGTAACGAATTGCAGGATTTCCTCATTGGACGGTTCTGCACCGAAGACGATGCGGACGACGCCGTATCTGCCGTCCTCGACATGCTCCGCCAGCCCGACCCAGAATTGGCCGTCATGATATACGGTCAGGGTGGATGACACGCTGACCTGCATGGTTGGTTC
This sequence comes from uncultured Collinsella sp., assembly GCA_958451615.1. Classification (GTDB taxonomy): domain Bacteria; phylum Actinomycetota; class Coriobacteriia; order Coriobacteriales; family Coriobacteriaceae; genus Collinsella. Next base: position 98,801 of record CAUDQR010000001.1, read on the forward strand.
CTCCTTTATGTAGATGACCATGCAGAGAAGGGACAACCAAGGAGGCAGGTTACTGATGCGGACTCCCGCACGCCCACGACTACCCGACGGGGACTGTGTTTTCATCTCTGATGCCCGCATTGTAGCACGCGCGGATTTACGATGTTGATTGCCGGCGCCTAGACGGAGATGAAGGCGGTTCGATCTAGGTCAAGCCGGTCGCTCGTTCATGAAGCGGCCGATTCCCTGAAAATAAAAGGCGCCCACGAGGACACCTACAGGCTATCTTCGAACTACTTGGTTTGGGGCAGACGGAGGAAAAAGTAGGGCAGAATCGCTCTCACGATCCCGCCCCGCAAACCCGAGGGTTTCTAACTGGCTCCATTATTCCGGGCTTCTCAGTTCTGTCATTGACCCAGGTATCACCCGTCTCCTATAGCGAGTGAATATAAAAATAGGGCAGAGTCGCTTGCGCAAGTCCGCCCCTAAAACCGTGAAGGTTTTGCTATCTGCAGGCTATTCTACCAACCCGAGCGATTCTGTCAACCTGCGAAGGAACTCGAGCGCGGAGCGAGCTGCGGCGTCGGGCCCCTTGTCGGGCAGCGCCTCGGTTTCGCCGTCGGCCCTGGCGAACATCTCGGCGAGCTCGGATGCGGCGCGCGAGCGCGAGGAGCCCTCGGGTACCAAGCCGGAGTGCGCCACGAGCACGGTCGTGACCTCCTGCATGGCCGTATTCCCCATCCACTTCCTCCTGGTCGCCTTGGGAATTCCCACGGCGGCGACCCTTCGGGAGACGCCGCTGGACGCCGAGCCCCGGGCGGCGCCCCTCTCGGCGAAGCAGTTGATCAGGCATGAGCCGTGCGCGGCGCAGTTGCGGACGGACTTCACGCGCTTGAGGTCGTAGTGGGAGGCCTCGAGGCGCCTGTCGCCCCATCGCCTGGCGCAGAAGCGCACGAAGTCGATGAGGGTGCCGAACGAGGTGAGCTCAAGGAAGGCCCAGGCAGGCATGTCGCCGGAGTACTTCGCGTAGAGGCTCGAGCTGTAGGGGCTGCGGCCGCTCATCTTGAGCTCGCGCAGGCGGTACTCCCTGTTTGCAGCGGTAGGCGATGCCATGTAGTCGGCCACGATGGCGTAGCCGTCCTCTCCGCGGTCCTCCATCTCGCGAAGCAGTGTCACCTTCTGGAAATGCTCGATGTCGAGCGTCATGCCGAGCAGGGCGTGGCGCAGCTCCTGGTCGAGCGCCGCGAGCAGGCGCAGCTGGCCGAAGTCGAGGTCTACGTAGCGGCCGTCGCGCGGGCCTCCCTCGTATTTCGAGAAGAGTTTGCGGTAGGATGCGAGCTTGAAGAAGTTGCACTTGTCGCGCAGGTAGTCCGCGGCCTCTTCCTCGGAACACAGCTCGAAGGCTACGCCCTTCTGCTTGAGGTGCTCTATCTGCTGCTCGATCGTGAGGATCGGCTTCCTATCGTGGGGTTCGGCCATGCTCGGTCTCCTGTCATAAAAAGTATTACCTATTTTACCAGCATGTCCTCGACATTCGGTGGAAGCCTCATCGTCGACTCATGGGCAAGCCGCCCGATACGACTCCCTTTCCCTGTCAGTAGTGCAGTCGCCTGACCTGCGGCTTAGGAATCTCGTTGGAAGCCGCTCGCGACCAATCATTTGCAGTTGTTGCGAGTGGCTTGCGCGTGATGCTGCGGTTGAGTTTCAGAAACGGGCGATTCCGCCCAATTGGGCACCCGAATCACGGTCGGAAGCTCCTTTGGGACAAAAACAAAAACTCAATGCCCTGAGTTTGAAAAAAGTTTTTGAGGTTGTCCCAACTTTTGTCCCCGAAGCCGACGAAACGCGACATCGCGTCATTCGGCGGCACGCGTTCCGTGTCGATGCCGAAAACTGGGTGTAACTGGAATGACGGGACGGCAGAACCGAAGCCATCGAGTGGGAATAGCGGGAACTGTGTTCTGAACTCGCGTTTTAGTACTGCCGAGTATTGTCTGATGCTGTTTTGACATCGCCGCAAAGCAAAGCCACCAGCGAAATAACGGGAATAAAGGCCTCCGAACCCTCTGGTTCGGAGGCCTTTTCCTTGCTGTGTTGTCCAAAACGACTCCTTGCCGAACTCCCTTGGGCATCAGACGCCACTATCGAGCGTGGGCGTTCTCGTAGGCATCTTTGATCTCTTCCGGCAAATCGTCGGGAATCAGTGCCTTCAGCCTTTCCTCGCTGCCGTCTTGAATCGCCTGTTCGTAGTACCAGCATTTGAACTTCAGCATATCGAGCGCACGGTTCATGTTCGCGATCTCCGACTCCATGTGGGCCTTTCGCTCCTCGAACATGGCCTTGCGCTGGGGGTATGTCGAGGGTCCCTCCGCGCACCATTCCATGAACAGCCGGATGTCCTTGATCTCCATCCCCGCCTTCTTGAGGCATTCGATGACCCGGAGCGCCTCGAGTTCCTTATCGCCGAATCGACGGATGCCGGACGCCCGCTCCAGTCCCGGGAACAATCCCTGTTTGTCGTAATACCGCAGCGTGGAGGCGGGCAGACCGAACATCTCCGCCACCTGTCCGATTGTGTACATGGCCCCTCCGGATAAATCTCGAGCTCGTTCCTTGACCTAAAGTTAGGTTTAGGTATTACCGTCATTGTCGATAATGTAAATCGGGAGCGCAAGGGGTGTTCCGTAATGGGCAAAACGGATTTGATAGTTTCTTCAAGTCCACGAAAGAATGGCAATTCCGAGACGCTGGCGGAGGCTTTCGCCAACGGCGCGCGGGAGGCAGGTCACAGCGTTGAGACCGTGCGTCTGCGCGAGAAGCAAATGGGCTTCTGCAGGGGCTGCCTTGCCTGCTTAAAGTTGGGGCGTTGCGTCATCCAAGACGATGCCGTGGAAATTGCCGCCAAGATGCACGACGCTGATGTCCTGGTGTTCGCAACGCCCGTTTACTACTACAGCGTCTGTGGCCAGCTCAAAACCATGCTGGACCGCGCTAGCCCGCTTTTTGGCTCCGATTATGCATTCACCGAGGCATATCTGTTGGCGACGGCGGCGGAGAACGGGCGCTCGACCTTCGACGGGGCGAAAAAGGCGATGCAGGGATGGGTTGACTGTTTCTCCCGCTGCACGCTCGCTGGAACGGTTTTCGCCGGCGGCGTGAACGGCGTGGGCGAAATCGCCGGACATCCCGCTCTGGAGCAGGCGCGGCGAATGGGCATGGGAATCGAGCCGGGCTGATTGGCCGCGCGGAGACAGATTTGTGCCAAAACCATCGACAGGGGGAGATCGATCATGGCAATTAAACAGACGGCAGGCAGGGATGCCCTGGGGGACTTTGCCCCCAAATTTGCACAGCTCAATGACGATGTGCTGTTCGGCGAGGTGTGGAGCCGAGAGGGCGAGCTCTCCTTGCGCGATCGTAGCATGGTGACGGTGGTGGCCCTGATGTCGCAGGGACTGACGGACTCTTCGTTCAAATATCACTTGGCGTCCGCGAAGAACAACGGCGTGACCAGGGCGGAGATAGCGGAAATCCTTACGCAGGCAGCGTTTTACGCGGGATGGCCCAAGGCATGGGCGGCCTTCCGCATGGCGAAGGAGGTCTGGCCGGATGGCGATGCCACCGACGCAAAGGCCGAGCACCAAAACGAGATGGCCTTTCCCATCGGTGCCCCCAACGATGCATTCGCGAAGTACTTTATCGGGCAAAGCTACCTCGCGCCCCTTTCCACCGAGCAGGTCGGTGTCCACAACGTGACGTTCGAGCCCGGCTGCCGCAACAACTGGCACGTCCATAACGCCAAAAGCGGCGGTGGGCAGATCCTCGTCTGCGTGGCTGGTCGAGGGTTTTACCAGGAGTGGGGAAAGCCGGCACAGGAGCTGCGCCCCGGCAACGTGGTCAACATCGCCCCGGGGGTGAAGCACTGGCACGGCGCCGCGCCCGACAGCTGGTTCTCGCATCTCGCGTTGGAGGTTCCGGGCGAGGAGACCTCCAACGAGTGGCTGGAGCCCGTGGGCGACGATGCATACCTTAAAGCGACCAACAAGGAGGCTTAAGCACCGTCGCCCGTTCGCGCCGCCGAGAGCAGGGCGCCCAAATCGGCCAGAATCGCCTCCGCCCTGCTCCCGAGCTGCAGCGGCGCCGAGTCGCCCGAGATGTTTACGCTTAACAGATGCGCATCCGGTAGCTTCGCGGTCATGCTCCAGAACGGGAGCGTGATGATGCCGGGGGTCATCTCGCCCACGCCGAGCTCCAGCAACAGCACGCGGCGATCGCTGCGCTCGCGCACGAAGCGCTCGTATCGTCCGAGGCTCTCGCGCCAGGCCGCACCCTGCAGAAACGTGTCGTCGCGCACCCACGGCACAAGCTGCCAGCCGCAATGCGGGCATCGGGGGATATCCTCGCTGAGGACCTCGAACCCCGCCATGCCCGCGAGCATGCGCTCGACGTAGGGGCTCGCGTCGAAGAGCTCGTCGCAGCATGGCTGCTTGCACTGAAGGTGCGCGAAGCTTCCCTGATAGTTACAGATCCTCTCGGCGGGAAACGTCTTCTCGACCTGGGTGTCCACGTTGGTGCTCAGGATGAAGTAATCCTTATGGCCGATGAGGGACCGTAGGTCGAGATAGGGCTGCGAGGCCAGCTCGCGCAGCATGAAGTCGATGTATCGCGCATAGTATGCCCATTGCTGCTCGAGGCTGGGGTAGAGGTGGTAGAAGCCGTCGAAAAGGCTCTTGACTACTTTCGATTGATGCTCAGTGCCCATTGTATTCGCTACGATTAAACTCGGCACAGGGGATACTGGTTTTCCGTGCGAAAACGCTCATGCCGCTAAATTGAGCGACCGCCTGTACTGCAGCGGGATCATCCGCCCGAGCGATCCCTTAATCCGTCGCCCGTTGCGCCAATCGGCAGAAGCCACGCGTGGACGCTGATCGCTCGAGCGAATCGTCGTCGGTTTTCGTTTAACGATTTCTTTTTCCGCTATTATCTGACCCTCGGACTTCCTCGTGATAGAAGTAGTCCACGATCACCGGATGCCCCTGGGGGACTCTGCCATAAGGCATTTCGTTGTCCACAAAGGGGCAATCGTACTTCTTGGCCATTTCCTCGGCTTTTACTTCAAGCGCTTCAAAATAGCTACGGTTGCGCTTGTTATAGATCTCATCGTAAAGCGGTACGAGATTGGGATGTTTCTCGGCGATATAATCCAGGATCGCTTTTTTGAAACCACCCCGAAGATTGAGATTTTCGAGCCAAAACAAATCGCACCGATCCTTTACTCGCTCAAAAATCATCTCAAAATCCGTGATGCCGGGAAATACCGGGGACACGAAGCAGACCGTACGGATACCTTCGTCATACACCTGCTTCATAGCAGCGATACGACGCTCGATGCTCGACGCGGAGTCCATATCGTTCTTGAAGTTCTCATCCAGCGTGTTGATCGACCATGAAACGGTCACTCGTCCAAGCCTCTTCAGCAGATCGATATCCCGTACCACAAGATCGGACTTTGTGCAGATCAGAATATCTGCATCGCTGCCAATCAGCTGCTCCAGGAGTTTCCTGGTATTCCCGAATCGCTCCTCCTGTGGATTGTAGCCATCCGTCACAGAACCGATAACCACCCGCTGTCCAGCGTATTTCTTCGGATTCTTGATTTCCGGCCAATGCTTCACATCAAGAAAGGTGCCCCATTCCTCCTTGTGTCCGGTAAAGCGCTTCATAAAGGAGGCATAGCAATACTTGCAGGCATGCGTGCAGCCTACATAGGGATTGACCGAGTAGCCGCCTACCGGCAGGCTGGACTTGGTCATGATGTTCTTTGCTTCCACCTCATTGATGAGGATTCCATCGATCACTTCCGCCATGTTCTCTGCACCTCCAGCACTCTTTCGAATTCTTCCGGCAATTCCTGAATCATGTTTTCGTCCCCTATGACAGAGACGAGGTCTTCCTTCATAAACATTGGAATGCCAAGCGCGTGCGCCTGGTCCGTCAAAGACCATGCCCACTCCGGTTCCGTATGAACCTTCCTGCTCTGCGCCCCGGTCATGGTACCGACGACGATCCAGTTGATTCCGGAAAGGTCGACCGTACCGGGATCGTCGAATAGCGGCTCAAAAGTAACGAAGAAGTGATTTGCTTTGACGTTTTTCCGAAGGGCGTCGATACGCCACAGCTCCGCTTTCCTCGTCACCGTAACGCCGAACCATGCGTTTTCCAGGTCGGTATCTAAATCCAGCAAATCGGGTCTCTTGGTCAGGAACAGGAACTGATGCTGTGGATTCTCATGGATCTTTGCAAATACCTCGTCTCGCCATTCCAGCTTCCACCCGGAGAGATCGCTCATGCCGGTAAGGAGAAAGTTCTGCGGGCGTTTCTTTTCCATCATCTTGAGCTTGCTCGGGAAGAACGCAGGATCAGCGAAGTCGTCAATCATATGCCAACGTTTCACATTGTTACGGGCATAGCAATATGGACACCCCACCGTGCAGCCGATGACGATATTCATATTCTGAATCTGATTTTTGATGCAGATGCTCATAACGCCTGTCTACCTGCCTCTCCCGTAAACACACAATCAGCCTCCCCCACCTTGCGGACAAAAGCCTCGATATCTTGCTTGCAAGCAGCAGGCTCGCAATCGCTCAAATCGTATGACGTGCCGCCGTTTCGATAGACGGCCCGATGGGAAAACGATCGGCTGACAAGCCCGATGCCGAGCTTCTCGCACAGGGTCATCCGTGCTCCCTTTCAGCTATAAAAAACAGGTGTCTATAAACAGTATCCTTGTTGATTTTCGCAGGGGCAATGAACAAACGCGTGCACCTGTCGATAAACGAACAGCTACTGGACATTGTCAAACGACTCAGATTGGAGAGGCGATGGGAGAAACCAAGATCGACCGCCGGCGGCGCTACACCCTCTCGGTCATACAGGAGGCGTTCTTCGCGCTGCTGGCCGAGGTCGGCTTCGCGAAGATGACGGTGGCGGACATCTGCCGCCGCGCCGAGATCAACCGGGGAACGTTCTATCTGCATTGCGAGGATAAGTACGCGCTGCTCGATGCGCTTATCGACGAGGCATTGGCAGCGGCTCCCCCGCTTGAGGGGGTTGAATCGGCAACGCTTTGCCAGCGTCCGCCGGCAGACGACGATTATCGCCTGCTTTATTCGGACAGCGACGCATACGCTCGCGTAGCCCAGCGCGTCATAGAACGCGGAGCGGAGCAGATGGTTCCCTGGGTCATGGAGAAAACAGGGCTTTCACGCGAAGACGCCTTCCTGCTCTTCGTCCACAACGTCCAGGGCAATCTGGCCGTCAACCGCCTGCTCGGCTGGAGACGAGGCCCCGAGTTCGCCCATGCCCAGGAGCTGCTCAACGCCTATTCCGAAGGGGGGTTACTGGCGGTATCCGCTCTTCGCGATTCCGATAACCCATCGTGACCTGCGATTCAGGAATACCAGCCTCCGAGCCCTCTCGTTCGGAGGCTGCGGCTAAAACCTCATTGCGCGTCTACCGCTCCGCGTTACTCGCCACCTGCCCGCGCCACCGAGAGCAGGGCGCCCAAATCGGCTTGGATCGCCTCTGCCTTGCTTCCAAGCTGCAACGGAGCCGAGTCGCCCGAGATGTTTACGCTCAAAAGGTGCGCATCCGGCAGCTTCGCGGTCATGCTCCAGAACGGGAGCGTGATGATGCCGGGGGTCATCTCGCCCACGCCGAGCTCCAGCAACAGCACGCGGCGATCGCTGCGCTCGCGCACGAAGCGCTCGTATCGTCCGAGGCTCTCGCGCCAGGCCGCACCCTGCAGAAACGTGTCGTCGCGCACCCACGGCACAAGCTGCCAGCCGCAATGCGGGCATCGGGGGATATCCTCGCTGAGGACCTCGAACCCCGCCATGCCCGCGAGCATGCGCTCGACGTAGGGGCTCGCGTCGAAGAGCTCGTCGCAGCATGGCTGCTTGCACTGAAGGTGCGCGAAGCTTCCCTGATAGTTACAGATCCTCTCGGCGGGAAACGTCTTCTCGACCTGGGTGTCCACGTTGGTGCTCAGGATGAAGTAATCCTTATGGCCGATGAGGGACCGTAGGTCGAGATAGGGCTGCGAGGCCAGCTCGCGCAGCATGAAGTCGATGTATCGCGCATAGTATGCCCATTGCTGCTCGAGGCTGGGGTAGAGGTGGTAGAAGCCGTCGAAAAGGCTCTTGAAGCCAAAGGCTTGCTGCCAGTCCGCCATTCCTGCGCGCGCCATGCCCGCGCGGTTGTAATGGTTGAACCCGGCGGCGCTCGACATGCCCGAGCCGATGCCGACGATGATGGCGTCGGCATCGTCGATAAGGCTTCGAAGCCTACGCGCTTCTCTTTCTAGGGGTGGCATCGGGCGATCTCCTCGAAAGCCGGGGCCATATCGCCGTCAACGAGAATCGTCTCGCACGATGCATCGGGCGCCATAGCCTGGCTGTAGTTGAACACGATGTAGGTGGCGTGCTCGCAGACGTTCGCGATCTGGGCGAGCATGTGCTTTATGATGCCGTTGCGCAGTCCCACGCCAAGTTCGAGGATGGCGACCCTGCCGTTGCGATGGGCTTGCACAAGGCGCTCGAGCTCCTCGAGCTGGGCCGTGGCGAGGGCGTCTGGATGGGCGAGACGCCGCTCGTCGATCGACGTGCGTATGCTCCCCTCCGTCTCGAGCACGCGCTCCTCGTCGAACCCGGCGCGCGCGAAGTGCCCGTCGATGTTGCATGTGACCACGAAGGTGTCGGCGTGCTCCGTAAGACGCCGCAGCCCGTTCATGAGCGAGCCGGGCTCATATTCGAGATACTCCTTTTGATGGAACCGCTCGGCCCATCGGCGTCGCACGCTGGCATCCGGGGAAGCGAGCCCCTGCAGTATGCAGCCGATGCCGTCTGCCTGGGCGAGGTCCCCGTACGCCTCTTGGAAATGAGCATCGGCGCAGAAAAGGTTGAGCCCCTCCGCCATGTCGAGTCCGTTGCTAGCGCCGATGATGACAAGATCCGCTTCGGCTAGCGCCCTGCCTATGCGAACTGCTTTCGCCGTCTCCATGCGCTACCTCCCCAGCGTCTTGCGCACGTCGGCGAGCACGTCGGCGATGTCGGCGCGAACGGCGAGCCCCCGATCCTCGATCGCGCGGGGGAGAAACTGCGTCTTGTTGTTTACGGCGATGTAGCTGGCCTGCGGTAACTGCGCCGTGAGGGCCCAGAACGGCTCCTGGATAAACGCGGGCGTCATGCGGCCCACACCCAGCTCGAGGAAGAGGATCCTCTGCCGTGCGTGCGCGTCGAGCCAGTCGGACACCTTGCGGTACTGCTCCTCGTAGAGTTCGCCCTGCAGGAAGTTGCCGTAGCCGCGAACCCAGGGGAACGCCTCTGCCCCGCAGTGCGGGCAGCGCGGCACGAGCTCTGTCGGAACCTCCAGACCGTCTCCCATGGCCTCTACCATGTGGGAGACCGGCTCGACCGCGTTCCACACCTCGTCGGTGCAACAGTGGGAGCACTGAAAGAAGCGGTGGTCGCCTTGGATCTCTGCCACTTTCTCCCAGGGATAGAGCTTCACAAACTGCGTGTCCTGGTTGGTGGTGAGCACGAAGAAATCCTTCTCGGCGATAATGGTGTCGAGGTCCCTGTAGGGCTTGCGCAGCGGGGCGTTGAGCGTGGTGTCGAGGAAGGTGGCGAGGTATCCCCAGCGCGCCTCGGCGGTGGGCCAGCGGTAGAACGACCCCTCGAAAGCGCCCTTGAAACCGTAGCGCTCGGCGAATTTGCCGAAATGCCTGCGATAGGTTGCGTTGTCCTCGTAATAGAAGTCGCCGCCGCCCGCCGCGGAGAGCCCAGAGGCCCCGCCCACCAGCACGCAATCGGCTTCCTCGATCATGCGGGCGAAGTCCCTGATTTGCTGGTCGTAGGGCTCGGGCTCGCGGTCACTCAGCTCATAGGGCGTGCCGCCGCTGCGGTAGGCGGCCTGAAGGGAAAACGATTGGTTGGTGAGCTCGATAACGAGCTGCTCGTACAGGGTCACTGGATACCTTCTTTCAGCTATTATAAACAGGTGTCTATAAAAAGTATCCATGTCGATTTGCTTAAGAGCAATGAACAGCTTCGGCCTGCTGTCGATAAACGAGCGTTTGCCGGGCATTGTCGAGCGTTGCAATTGGAGGGGTAATGGAAGCGGGGAAGATCGATCGTCGCCGACGCTATACACTCTCGGTCATACGGGAGGCGTTCTTCGCGCTGCTGGCCGAGGTCGGCTTCGCGAAGATGACGGTAGCGGATATCTGCCGCCGCGCCGATATCAACCGTGGCACGTTCTATCTGCACTACGAGGACAAGTTCGCCCTGCTCGACGCGCTTATCGACGAGGCCTTGGCGGCGGTGCCGCCGCTCGAGGGAACGGAGGCGGGTGCCCTCTGCCAGCGTCCGCCGGCAAACGATGACTATTATCTGCTCTACTCGGATGACGACGCGTACGCCCGGGTGGCACAGCGCGTCGTCGAGCGCGGCGCCGAGCAGATGGTTCCCTCGATCATGGAGGAGACTGGGCTTTCGCGCGAGGACGCCTATCTGCTCTTCGTCCACAACGTCCAGGGAAATCTCGCGGTCAACCGCCTGCTCGGTTGGAGGCGAGGGCCCGAGTTTGCCCACGCTCAGGAGCTGCTCAGCGCCTATTCCGAAGGGGGCATGCGGGCGGTATCGGCTCGTCACGATCCCCTGTAGTTGATTTTGACCGCAGGCCATTTCAGGCAGGCGACGTTGCTATGGCCCCTCTTTGGTTTTCGATGTTGTATGAGGCAATCGCAATCGTTTTGAGCTTCTTTAGGGAACTTGAACAAGAGATATGGTCTGCTGGCGATTGATTAACTCCATTCGTTTTGGTTACAAAAAACATGCCGCGCGCCTGCAGCATGAAGGAGAGGGAATCCTATGAAAATCGTTGTATTGAGCGGCAGCCCGCGTAAGGGCGCCAATACCGATACCATGGTCGAGGCGTTTGCCGAGACCGCGCGTGAGGGCGGCAATACGGTCGAGGTCGTCCGCGTTGCCAGCAAGAAGATCGCCGGCTGCTTGGGATGCCAGTACTGCTTCGCCCATGAGGGCGTCTGCGTGCAGAAGGATGACATGGCCAACGTGATTGAGTCGCTGAAAGACGCCGACATGGTCGTCTTCGCTTCGCCTATCTACTGGTTTGATATCACCGCACAGGAGAAGGCTGTCATCGACCGCCTGTACGCCTTCGGTGCTACGGGCTTCCCGTTCACCAAGACGGCCCTTTTACTCGATAGCCACAGCGAGGGCGTCTATGATGCGGCGATCGCCATGTACAAGTCAACCTGTGCGTACTGCAAGTGGGAGGACCAGGGCATTGTCACCATCAGCGGTATGACCGAGCGCGACAGCATGGTATCGTCGCCCAAGCTGGAAAAGGTGCGAGAGCTCGCTCGCAAGCTCGCCTAAGGACAAGAAGAACGCATGGCAATCAGCGTTGGTGGAAATGCTTGCTATCCTTACCAAGAGATAGGGGTGTATTCCCTCAAGTGCCGTATAGAACAATTTTTAAACGCAGAAAAATAACTGAAAACAAATTAATCCGCGTTAAAATAATGTCAAACAGAAGTTCATGAGGGAAGGTTGCGTATGCGTCGCAAGGCAGACGAGCTCCTTAGGGAATGGCGAGACAGGGCTGATAGAAAACCTTTGCTGGTCAAAGGCGTGCGCCAGTGTGGCAAGACCTATCTGCTCAGAACGTACGCCCAGGATCTTTTCGAATCGGTTGTCTACGTTAATCTTGAGAACGACCGGTCGGCGCGAGCGGATTTTTCGGGCGGTCTTGACCCTCATTCGATTGTGCGCGCGATCGAGGCTCGTACGGGACAGCGTATCGTGCCTGGCAAAACCTTACTGTTCATTGACGAGATCCAGGCATGCGAGGAAGCGCTCACTTCCCTTAAATACTTTTGCGAAGATGCTCCCGAGTATTACGTTGCGGCTGCTGGGTCGCTTCTTGGGGTTGCCATTAACCATCAGTCGTATTCGTTCCCCGTCGGAAAGACCGACTTGATCGAGATGACTCCACTCGATTTCGAGGAGTTTCTCTGGGCGATGGGGCACGATCAGCTGGTCGACGAGATACGCTCGTCATTCGAGTTAATGGGTCCTCTTGCGCCAAGCCTTCATGAAAAGGCGCTTGGGCTCTATCGGCAGTATCTTGTTGTTGGCGGAATGCCCGAGGCGGTCCAAACGTACATCGATGATCAGTCAATCATTGATGTGGCCGAAAAGCATCGGATTATTCTCGACGGATACTCCGCCGACACTAATAAATATGCTGATGAGCGCTTGAGCGCAAAGACGCGTGCGTGCTTCGATTCCATTCCACAGCAGCTTGCCAAAGAGAATCGCAAATTTCAATACAAGGTAGTGCGAGCGGGGGGCAATGCGTCTCTCTTTGGAGATGCTCTCGACTGGCTTGTATTGTCGGGTACGGTGGCGCGCTGCAGCCTAGTCGGGCAGATCGAAAGCCCTTTAGAGGCCTTCGTTAACCCTTCTGCTTTTAAAATCTATCAGGCGGATACAGGGCTGCTCGTCTCCAAGGCCGGTGCTCAACGCGCCGATATTCTTGCCGGCATCGGCGGCACATTCATGGGTGCACTTACCGAAAACTACGTCGCCCAACAGCTTTCAGCCATGGGCTATCCGCTGCATTATTGGGCGCGAGATAATCGTACGGAAATCGACTTTGTAGTAGAGAAGCAGGGATGCTTGTCTGCGATTGAAGTCAAGGCGGGAGAGAACACAAGATCTCGAAGCCTGTCCTCACTTAAAAAGACCCATCCGGGCGTACGCCTTATCAGGCTATCGACTAAGCCCTTTGGAATGAATGATGGGCTTATGTCTGTACCACTTTATGCGGCATTTTGTCTATAGGGATGATGCTGGTGTAATGCATGGGGCCCAGGGCGCAGCGTTTACTGCGCTCCGGGCCCCGCTGCTTTGTACAACCATGACGGTTTGGTCGCCGTTGTTTTAGTCAAACAGGCTCGGCATGTCGTTTTCCTTCATGAGGGCACCGGCGGAAGGTAGGCTCTGCGCGGTGAACTTTTCGGCCGAGACGCCGGCGCCAAGAATCTCCTCGGTCGTGCCGACGGTGGTGACCGAGCGGCCCTTCTTGGCCGTAAAGGCCTGGACGCCCTGCGTGTTGGTGGTCGTCTTGGTCTTGAGCAGCGACGTGTTGAAGTTCATCAGGCGGTAGTCGCTCGAGACCAGCGCGAGGTCGCGGTCCTCCTTGAGCACCTGGGCATACAGCAGCTTGCTGCCACCATAGATGGCGTTTTTGAGGCGCTTGCGGTTGGTCTTGGTAACGTATCCGGCAAGCGCGACACGCACCACGCGGCCGTTCTCAAAGACGAACAGCACGTCGGCCTTGTAGTCCTCGGGGTCGATGACCCAGATGACGTTCTCGTCGGGTTCCATCTCAAGATCGGTCGGCAGGTACGAGCCCAGCTGTGCCGACTTGGTGTCCTCAAACGCCGTGACCTTGCACTTGTACACCTGGCTCTTGTTGGTAAAGACCAGCAGCTCGTGGGTGTTGGAGGACGGGAACTCGATAAAGGGTTTGTCGCCGTCCTTGTACTTGAGCGTGGTCGCCTTCTTGAGCACGCGGTCCGTCATCTTCTTGAGGTAGCCATCGCGCGAGAGCATGATGGTGACCGGGTACTCCTCGACCTCGGGCTCCAGGCTCACCTCGATAACCTCATGGGGCTCGATCCTGCCCGTGCGGCGCGGCATCACGTACTTCTTGTTGACCGCTGCCAGCTCGTCGCTGATGACTTTCTTGATGTTCTCCTCGCTGGAGAGGATCTCCTCAAGCTCGGCAATCTCGCCCTCAAGCTTGGCAATGTCCTTGGTGCGGTTGAGGATGTACTCCTCGTTGATGTTGCGGAGCTTGAGCTCGGCAACAAACTCGGCCTGGGTCTCGTCGATGTCGAAACCCTTCATAAGGTTGGGCACGACCTCGGCCTCGAGCTTGGTGCCGCGGATGATGGCGATCGCCTTGTCGATGTCGAGCAGAATTGCCTCGAGGCCGTGCAGCAGGTGCAGACGCTCGGACTTTTTGCCCAGGTCAAAGTTAATGCGGCGACGCGTGGACTCAATACGCCACTTGACCCACTCGTGCAGGATCTGGCGCACACCCATAACGCGAGGGTAACCATCGACCAGCACATTGAAGTTGCACGAGAACGAATCCTGCAGCGTGGTCGAGCGATAGAGCTTGGCCATGAGCTTGTCGGGGTCGACGCCGCGCTTAAGATCGATGGCGATACGCAGGCCCGAAAGGTCGGTCTCGTCACGGATGTCGGCGATCTCTTTGACCTTGCCCTCCTTGGAGAGCTTGACGATGCGCTCGATGATGACATCGGTTTTGGTGGTGTAGGGGATCTCGTAGACCTCGATGATGCGCTCTTCGGGAATCCAGCGCCAGCGGGAGCGGATCTGGAAGCTGCCAAGGCCGGTCTCGATTATCTTTTCCATCTCCTCGCGGCGGTAGATAATTTCGCCGCCGGTCGAGAAGTCGGGCATGGGCATGTACTCGAGCAGGTCGCAGTCGGGATCCTGCAGGTAGTGCATCGTGGCGGTGCAGACCTCGTTGAGGTTGAAACCGCAGATGTCGGACGCCATGGCGACGCCGATGCCCTTATTGGCCGAGACAAGGATGTTGGGGAACGTGGTGGGCAGCAGGCGCGGCTCCTTCATGGCGCCGTCGTAGCTGTCGACGAAGTCGACCGGGTCCTTGTCGATGTCCTTGAAGATCTCGGCGCTAATGGGGGAGAGCTTTGCCTCGGTATAGCGCGAGGCGGCGTAGCTCAGGTCGCCCGAATAGTACTTGCCAAAGTTGCCCTTCGACTCCACGAAGGGGGCGAGCAACGCCTCGTTGCCGGTGGCCAGGCGCACCATCGTCTCGTAGATCGCGGCGTCGCCGTGCGGGTTGAGCTTCATGGTCTGGCCCACGATGTTGGCGCTCTTCTGGCGCTCGCCCTTGAGCAGACCCATCTTGTACATGGTGTAGAGCAGCTTGCGGTGCGAGGGCTTAAAGCCGTCAATCTCGGGGAACGCACGCGAGACGTTGACGCTCATAGCGTAGGGCATGTAGTTGACCTCGAGCGTCTGCGTGATCGGCTGATCGGTGACCTCGGAGTGCAGGCCGATGACGTTCTCGGCGTTGACCTGCTTTTTCTTGGGCTGGTTCTTCGTCTTCTTCTTTGCCACGATTTCCTCTTGAACTTCTTATGGGCCGTCGTTATCGATTTGCTGCTACTGCAGGTCCAGCTGGTCCAGGTATTCCTTGCCGTGCTCGGAGATGTGACGCTTGCGGCCCGTCTCGTCGTTGCCCAGCAACAGGTTGAACATGGTCTCCATCTTGGTGACGTCCTCGGGTTCTACCTTGATCAGGCGGCGCGTCTCGGGGTTCATGGTGGTGAGCCACATCATGTCCGGATCGTTCTCACCAAGACCCTTGGAGCGGTTGATGGAGCACTTCTGGTCGCCAATCTCCTTGAGGATCCCGTTCTTCTCGAGCTCGGTGTAGGCAAAGTAGGTCTTCTCTTTGCAGTTAATCTCGTAGAGCGGCGACTCGGCGATATAGACGTAGCCCTCGTCGATAAGCGTGGGCACCAGGCGATAGAGCATGGTGAGCACAAGCGTGCGGATGTGATAACCGTCGACGTCGGCGTCCGTACAGATGATGACCTTGTTCCAGTTGAGGTTGTCCAGGTCGAAGGCACCGAGGTTCTTGATGCGCTTGTCCTTGATCTCTACGCCGCAGCCCAGCACGCGCATGAGGTCCATGATGATGTCGGACTTAAAGATGCGCGGATAATCTTCCTTTAGGCAGTTGAGGATCTTGCCGCGGACGGGCATGACACCCTGGAACTCGGCATCGCGCGACGTGCGAATGGCGCCTGCTGCCGAGTCGCCCTCTACGATGTAGATCTCGCGGCGGCTCTTGTCCTTGGAGCGGCAATCGATGAACTTTTGCACGCGGTTGGCCATGTCGGTCTTCTGTTGCAGATTGGTCTTGATGCTCTGGCGCGTCTTCTCGGCGTTCTCGCGCGAGCGCTTGTTGATGAGCACCTGCTCCATGATCTTGTTGGCGGCGTCTTTGTTCTCGATCAGATAGGTCGAGAGGCGCTCCTTAAAGAATGCCGTCATCGCCTGCTGGATAAAGCGGTTATTGATGGCCTTCTTAGTCTGGTTTTCGTAGGACGTCTGGGTGGAGAAGCAGTTGGTCACCAGCACCAGACAGTCCTGGACGTCCTGCCACTTAATGCCGCTCTCGTTTTTGTTGTACTTGCCCTGTTGCTTGATGTAGGCATCGATGGCGCTGGTCAGAGCACTACGGGCGGCCTTTTCGGGCGAACCGCCGTTCTCGAGCCATGATGAGTTGTGGTAGTACTCCTGCATCATGAAGGTGCGCGAGAAGCACATGCACGCGGTAATCTTGACGTTGTAGTCGGGCAGGTCCTCGCGGTCGCGACCGCGGCGGTCGGCCTCGATAAAGAAGGGCTCGGTGAGGTAGTCGGCACCGACCTTCTCGAGCACGTAGTCCTCGATGCCCTTGGGATAGCAAAAATCCTCTTCGGTAAATTCGCCATCGTCGCCCTCAATGCATAGGCGGAAGGTCACGTTGGCATTGACCACGGCCTGGCGGCGCATGGTCTCGCGATACCAATCGTGGGGGATGCTGATGGAGGTAAAGACCTCAAGATCGGGGCGCCACTTGATGGTGGTGCCGGTGCGGTCCTCGTCGCTGGGCTCAATCTCGAGCGCCTTCTTCTTGGCGCCGACGACCTTGCCCTTCTTAAAGTGTAAGGAGTACTTGTTACCGTCACGCCAGACGGTGACGTCCATGTACTCGGAGGCGTACTGGGTCGCGCAGGAGCCCAGGCCGTTGGTGCCGAGCGAGAAGTCGTAGTCGCCGCCCTGGTTGTTGTTATACTTGCCGCCGGCGTAGAGCTCGCAAAAGACGAGCTCCCAGTTAAAGCGCTTCTCGGAGGGGTTCCAGTCGAGCGGGCAGCCACGGCCGTTGTCCTCTACCTGAATGGAGCCATCGCGAAAGGCGGTAAGGGTGATGAGCTTGCCGTAGCCCTGGCGCGCCTCGTCAACGGCGTTGGACAGGATTTCGAAGGCGGCATGCGCGCAACCGTCGAGTCCGTCCGAGCCAAAGATGACGGCGGGGCGTAGGCGTACGCGCTCCTCGTCCTTGAGCTGGCGGATACTGTCGTTACCATAGTTTGCGGTGTTTTTTGCCATACTCGCTCTCTCGGTGCTCCCTTGCTGCGTTTTAGTCATATAGATAGTCAAGGTAGCATAGCCCAGCCCATAGGCGATTCCAACCAACACGAAATCCATCGAACAATCGTTCGAATTAACGGGTATAGTGTTTAGTGGTAGCGCGGCATTGTTAAACAAATTTGGATACAAACGAATTTTATTTAATAGGGACCTAGTTTTACTAAACAAAATCGAACGATTATGGGTGACACGATTCAGAAATTCGATGAGTTCGCGGATGCCCAGTCTTACCCGGACAAAACCGAGTCGGTTCTGTCCGGGTAAGACTGAATGGCGAATCGAAACTGCTATATCCGTATACCGATGACAGATATAGTTGACATCAATTAGTCGATGCAATATATTTCTGGCATGTTGCAACGGATATTTGTCCAATATGACGAAAGGAACTTTATGCCGGGCAAAAAGAACCTCCGCATGAAGGCGGCGCGCGCGGCGGCTGGCCTTTCGCAAGCCGATTTAGCCCAAGCCGTGGGCGTTACGCGCCAGACCATCGGCCTTATCGAGGCGGGCGGCTACAACCCCACGCTCAACCTGTGCGTGGCAATCTGCAAAGCGCTGCGCGTTACGTTGAACGACTTGTTTTGGGACGACGAGACCAAAGCCGACCCCAACGCTCTTTAGGAGTTCACTATGAAATTTGAAGATCTGAAAATCGTGCAAAAGTGGCGTGAATATGCCGGCCCAAAGGATGAACGCCTGGAGGCTGAGAACGCGAAGATCTACAAGATTGGTTTCGTGCTGCTTTCGTTTGGCATGTTGATGATCTTTTTCTACCAGTTTATAGCTCGACAGGTTGCGTGGGTTCACAGCGACGCCAGTGAAATGCCGCATGGCTTTGCAACGCCATTCGAGGCAGCCATGTATTTGTGGCTCGTTCTCGTGATGTTGATTTGCGCAGGACTGCAAACGCGGAAGGGCTATGTCGATACCAATCGTTTTGGGCAAACCGAGCATCTTCCTGTTGGATATTTCCTGCTTGTCAGCGGTCTTAGCGGCGCCGCGTTCGCGCTTGTTATTGCCGCAATGCGCTGTGTCGCTGAGGCGCAGATCGTACCGCTCGAAAGCGTCTTTTGGTTGGCGAACCTGGCCACGGGCGTGTTCTGCGGTGCGACGATTTTCGCGGCCACGTTTGCTGTCCTGTGTGCAACGTTTTTCACGGCGAAAAGACGCCGTGCCAAGCTCGAGGCAGAACTCGACTCCTCAGACGACATCTAATGCGCAATGGGCCGGCTCTGGGTATCCAGAACCAGCCCATTTTGATGTTCGATTAGCCGAGTCGGCGCCTCTCACAAAAGTAAGTAGGAGCTAGCGAGGCCTATCCGAATTGACCTCATTGGCGGTGTCGGTTTCGAGCGCCGTGCGGCGGGCGCTGTAGGCGACGAGGCCGGCGCCTGCCGCGGCGAGTGCTGCAGCGGCTGCCGTAAGGGGAGCGTTGACATCGCCCGTGCCCGCAAGTGCGCCCGCTTTTCCGGAGCGCTTGTTATTGTCGTGGTCCTTGCCACTGCCGGAGCTGCTTCCGCCGGAGCCGCCGCCCTCGTCAGTACCGCCGCCACTTGAGCCACCATCGCCGTCCGCCGGCATCGGGGCGTCGTGAAGTCCTGTCGTATCCGCGCTGTCGCATACACCGACCTGAACTTCCGAGCGTTCGCATGCCGCGTCGGGCACATGAAGCTCGTGCAGTACGGCATCCAGCGCCGAGTTTGCGCCCGGTCGAATTTCCTCGAGCGTTACGGGATCGAGCGCCACCAGATTACGCGCCTTCGCATACAGCGTTACGCGTTTGCCCACTTCGTCGCTCCAACTCTCGGGGATGGCGAAGCTCATGCGGAACTGTGCCGTGCAACCCGGTGCCAGCACGGCGTTGCCGTTGTCGGCTACCAGCGGGTGCGTTGCAAAACGTGTGCCCAGCGTCTCGAGTGCGTACTTCACGTGTGCCATGTCGTTGGCCGAAGCGTCCTCGGCAAGCTCTGGATCGTAGATCGAAGCCATGCGTGCGTTCACTCCGAATCCGATGGATGCGCTGGAGAACGGCTGACTGGAGCCCTCTCGGTACAGATCGATCGTGCCGGCGGTCAGCAAGGTGTTGCCGTCGTTTCGCACCGTGACCATGAAGGATTCGCCTGCTGCTCCGGGTACCACCGCGCCCGAGGTAGCGACCGCGCCCGTCGGAGTGGCACACGCCACCAAGGGCACTTCGATGCCGTGCAGCTCCGCCTTGCTCTGCTCGGCACTCACAATGTGCGTGGCGAGCGCGGAGAGCATGCCTCCCGACGTCAAAAATGTCGTTATCTGATCGACGGGATGGTCCAGCTCGCACATCGCGAACGGCTCCGTGAACAGATCGCCTGCCAAGGTGCTGGCGAAGATGCGGAAGTGCTTGCCCATCACTGCTACCGGGTTGCCTTCTTCGTCGTAGGTTTGTCCCACCTTGCCATCGGTGTTCTCTACATAGAGCACGCACCTGCCGTTGTTGCTTACGCTAAACGATGCCGGGCCACAGCCTGCCGCGCCCACGGGCCGCGTTGCAAATGCCGATGCGCCTCGCGTCCAAGTAATATGCTGCAGTTGCTCGTTGACGGTTGCCAAAAAGCCCGTGTGCTGCGGCCACGGCACCGCACGGGGCACCGCGGCGTCCGGCGGCATAACGCCCCAGCCCGCAATGGACCGGCCGATCACGGCGTACGATGCGCAGCCGCAACCGTCTGCGGTCTCGTACGCAACGGGCACCACCATTTTGCCGTTGATGTTTTCGGGCTCGCCCAGCTCGATACTCGAAGGTGCCTGCGGAAAGCGGAGAACTTGGCGGAACGTCAGGCTGTCGCCCGAAACGTCCGACCACAGGGTAAAGCACTCCAGCGCAACCTCAGCCTCGCTGCCGAGCGCCTTTTCTGCGGTGGTTCCGCGGCGGTGGAGGTAGGCACCCGACAGGCGCCCGTCGACCAGCGTCTTGCCCACCGTGATACGCGGGCACTGCAGGCAATGGTAGCCATCCTCTTGCAAGCGGCCGCGCGAGATGCTGCGCCATGACGTATGCGACACCACGCGAACTCCGTCGTTGCTTATGCGCAGGCGCACGACGGACAGTATGCCGGATGTGCTTGCCGTATCGAAAAGGGTACTATCGCCGTCGCGTCGCTCACCCGAGACCAGCAACACGTAGGCGTCCCGGTTTCCTCTTCCGTCCGCATATTCCACCACGTCGAAGTCGTAATCGTATATGCCGTCGCGCTCCACGTCGCCCTCGCCAAACCCAAGGGGAAAGTCCACGGGCGCGGGAGCGGACCACGTGCCGTTTGCCTTTGTGTGCACCACCAGGCGCGAGCGGCCATTGTCGCCGTAGCGCACCGAGGCGATACGGAACAGGCATTCTACGCCGGCAATCATTGCCAGCTTCATGTGAGCTTCGCTGAGCACGCCAGTAAACAGCACGTTGTCGTTCGAGGGCTTGATACCGCCACGCTCGTCTTCCGACACGCCGGCAGAATTGGCGTTGGGGTCCGCAGCGGCGTCCTTCGCCTGCCCGATATGGGTGTACGCATACATCGACGCGGCGTTTTCGTCGTTCTCTATCAGTGCATGGACGAAATGCTCGATCTGTCCCGTGTCGTCGCTTTCTGCATCCGCCTCGAGCTCAATGCGCGTGACCGCTTGATCCCAATCGCGCACGACAGGCGCGGCGTTTACGGCAGTGGCCTTAACCTCGGCGCGTGCGAGCAGCTCGGCGTTGGTGACGATGGTGGCCGATGCGATAAATTGCGGCACGCCGCCCGCCTCGATGTTGCCGGGCGTGCCGAAGCAGGCATCCAACGTGTAAGGCGTATCTCCACCCAATGCGAGCTCAGAGCGCTGGAGCACATACTGGTTGCCATTGTTCACCGACATATTCCACGAATCGAGGAGTGTGGGCCACGACCCCGACCAAGCCTTGGTGGTCCACTTGAACATTACGAACTGGAGTATCACATCGACATCGACGTCTGCACCTACACGCAGTCGCGGAAGCTGGTGTCCATCTGCCTTCTCGTACCCAATGAACAGCGTGAGGGATGCGGCGCCGCGCACGGCAGACGAAGCGACGCCTGCAACGCCGGCGCCAAAGGTGACGGCAAGCCCGATCTGGATGGTGAACGAGCCCGACGTGTTTGAATAGTCGAGCGAAATGTTTTTAAAAAACGCCGCGCCGCTGCCGTGTGTGTGGGCACCCACGGCGAGCGCCAGTTTTGCCAGCACCCAGGGGTTGACGTTTAGGAAAAACGGCACCGGTCCTAGGGTAAACTGCTCGGTCCAATTGAGGTCGGTTCTTACCTGGAAGAGGGCCTTAATATTGCCGTATGCGGGGTCGTTGTTGTCGCCCCAGGTTTTGCCCACCCAATCGTAGGCAAGCGAGCCGTACAGCTGTGTGGCGATATCCATCGTGAACAGCAGCGTGCAATGGTGGCGAAGGAGCTTGGTGTTTCTTGGATCGGTACCCGAACCGGCACTCATGCTCTTGTACTGATTCCACTTCCCCTCCATCTCGTCGAGGTAGCGGTTTGCCTGCTTGGCACCCGACTCGCGCGGTGATTTCTTCCAGTACTCTGGATCTGGATTGCCCGAATCGTTCATATAGCTGGCTGGTTTGTATCCTCCGCCAAACAGCACGTATCCAGCAAACGAGAAATCAAAGAGGATCGGAAATGTGGGTATCCAGCACGTGAACTTATTGCCGCCGATGCCGGGAAACGCCGCGGGGAAATCAAACGGAGTGATCTCTTGGTCCATGGTGGTGGGAATGATGGTGGTCGAGCCCGATTCCGCCTTTGCGGCCGGCGCGGTGACAACGGCCATAGGGGATGAAAGCGTGTAGGTTTTGCCCTGATAGTCGAGGACAAAGCGCAGTTTGCACCCTTCTTCCAGAAGGCCCGATGCCGCGTCGAGAAACATGTCTTCGAGTGTGAACGTCGCCAGATTATCCGCGCCCGATGCGCTGGCCTTGATCTGACCGATCTGCGTGACGGTTTCGGGTGAGCTGCCCGCGGCAGGCGTCACTTTGTTGATGCGCAGCGTTGCCTGTCCGCCCTGTGGCAGATGTGCCTGAACGGTAAAGGCGTGCGTATCGGGCTGCTCGTTTGCCGTGTCGTCTTTCGGCAATGCCATAAACGTGGCTTCAGCGTACTGGATGTCCCATTCGTCGAATGTGAGCTGGCGGAAGTACGGCTCGCCGTCGGAAAGCGGACGCGTGGGCGCGGTTATGGCGGTGCCGCCCTGAATGCGCGCAAGGGGAATCTCGACATCACGGTAGCCCGCCATACTAATGGAGATGCCGCCGTTAAAGTCGTACGCGTCAAGGAGCGTTGCCTCGTCCACGTAGCCTTCCGAAAGCGGCGCGACCTCAAAGATGGCCGTGCCTTCGTCGTCGGTCGTGGCGGTGAGCTGCTTGCCTGCGGCATAGCGTGATGTGAGCGTGACCTGGGCACCTGCGATGGGCGCATTCTTGTTGGCGACGTCGACCACGACCACACCAAACATGGTGCGCGAGAGAACGAGCACCTTAAAGGGACCTTCTTCGTCGGCATAGGCCGCGGTGGGCGCGAACGGCAGCAGGAAGGCATTTTCGCTTCCCGGCACGCGAGGCAACATGATGCTCGCCAGCGAGGACGCTCCAGCAACAAGTAACGAACGGCGATCAAGCATCTTGGGCTCCCATCCCGCAAATATCGGTGGAAATAATCCAATTTTGCGAGAAGACGCTTCGTGGCGGTAGTGCCGTTCGATGGCCAAAATGTCCAAATTGATCGAGCGAAGCGCCGGGTTCCGGAACGCGTTCGATGCGCTTGGCAGCCCGGTCGCTAACGCAACATATGCGCGACCAGCTCGGCGCGTGTGCCGATGCCAAGCTTTGCGTATACGCCGGATAGGCGGTTTTTGACGGTGCCCGGCGATACTCCCATATGGCGTGCGATTTCGGCGTTGGTCCACCCACGACAGGCGAGCATGGCCATGGTGAATTCCGTGGTCGTTAGATCGTCGGCCACGTCCTCGCCCGAATCGGGGTTGTGGATGCGCCGCCAGCCGTAGCTGAAGCGGTACGTGATCTCGATGATGCGCGCGAAATCGTCAGGGTATTGCGTTTTTAGGCACGCCTCGATGAGCCCCTGTAAAAGGCCGTGGTGCTCGCCGATGAGCTCGATGAGGCCGTCGGGGCGCGCAATGTCCCAAGCGGCGCCAAAATGCGCTTTTGCGGCGTCGACGTCTTTGAGACTCATGTATGCCATGGAAGCTGCCAGGTGCAGGAACAGTTCCGAGATGGGATAGCTTCCCTGTTTCATAATTAGGGCGTTTTCCGCCATGCCCAGACTGCGGCCATATTCGCCGCGCAGGTACAGGGCATGCGCCATCACGTAGCTGGCGAACAAGCGCAGGCCTTCGGGCAGATGCGCCGCAAGCGGATAAAACTCTTCGGCAGAATACGGGGAAGGCAAGTGCAGCAGGACGCTCGCGGCCGAGGCGAACAGGATATGCGTGGCGTGGACGGCGGGCGATTCCTCGTCAGTTGGCGTATCGAGGATGCCCGCAAGGCACCGGCGGGCGTCGGCGATACGGTTGAGCGACAGACTGGCGTATCCGCAGATAAAGCATGCGGAATAGCGCAGTGCGGGATCGGTGGCGTCAAGATAGGGGCGCGCCGTCTTGGCAGCAAGGGTGGCCTGTCCGCGAAAGTACAGCGCTTCTGCCGTGGCAATGGCGCGCGAATCGGGGTCGGAAATGCCTGCAACCGCAGCGTCCATCTGCCCCGGCACAAAGGCAGTGCACATCAACGGCATGGGAACGCATGGGTAGCCATCGCAGTCCATCTTCCATCTCCCAACAGCTGGCAACAATAGCAGCAATTGTACTCCTGTTGCTCGGGACTTGAATTTGTGGGTATCGCCTACGATTGTGCCGAACGTATAAAGGAAGAGTCTATTGGCGATGCTCCCAAGGTGGCTACCGAAGCCTAGCTGACCTCGACATTAGGAAAAAATACCACCCCTGTAAAAAGCTCTGTCGCAGCGATGGGAAACGCATCTCGTTCTGCATATAATGAGGTCATGTGACGGTGCGTTTGCATACGTGTAACGCATTCCCATCGAACCGAAAAGGAGCTCTGCATGGATCCCAACAAGCGTCCCGACGACATGGTGCGTATCACCACTCCCGAACTTGCCCAGGCGTTCATCGAAGAGCAGGTCGCTGCAATCCGCGAGCAGATCGGCGACAAGAAGGTCCTGCTGGCCCTTTCGGGCGGCGTTGACAGCTCGGTTGTCGCGGCCTTGCTCATCAAGGCCATCGGCAAGCAACTCATCTGCGTGCACGTGAACCACGGCCTGATGCGCAAGGGCGAGAGCGAGCAGGTCGTCGACGTCTTCAAGAACCAGATGGACGCCAACCTGGTCTATGTTGACGCGACTGATCGCTTCCTGGATAAGCTCGTGGACGTCGAGGAGCCCGAGGCCAAGCGTAAGATTATCGGCGCCGAGTTCATTCGCGTGTTCGAGGAGGAGGCCCGCAAGGTTGGCGACGAGGTTAGCTTCCTCGCCCAGGGCACCATCTATCCCGACATCCTGGAGTCCCAGGATGGCGTGAAGGCTCACCACAACGTGGGCGGCCTGCCCGATGACCTGCAGTTTGAGCTCTGCGAGCCCGTCAAGCTGCTGTACAAGGACGAGGTGCGCGTCGTGGGCCGCGAGCTCGGCCTGCCCGAGAACATGGTTGAGCGTCAGCCGTTCCCCGGTCCTGGCCTGGGCGTCCGCTGCCTTGGCGCCATCACCCGCGACCGTCTTGAGGCGCTGCGCGAAGCCGACGCCATCGTGCGCGAGGAGATCGACAAGGCAGGTCTGACCATCTGGCAGTATTTTGCCGTCGTGCCCGACTTCCGCGCCACCGGCGTGCGCGAGGGTAAGCGCGCCTACGACTGGCCCTGCATCATCCGCTGCATCAACACCGTTGACGTCATGACCGCCGAGGTGCCCGAGCTCGACTGGGCGCTGCTCAAGCGTATTACCGCTCGCGTCACCGCCGAGGTTCCCGGCATCTGCCGAGTGTGCTACGACCTCACGCCGAAGCCCGTCGGCACGGTCGAGTGGGAGTAAGCTAACTCAGCTGGTAGGCGACGAGAACTAGCAGATGTGACAAAGGGACAGTCCCTTTGTCACATCCTCGATATTATGTGCGGGATGGTACGCCACGCGGCGTGCCATCCCGTTCGTTATTTTAATGAGCCGAGTGCGCGAGTGGGAAGAGTCACGAGCATGGTCGTTCCGCGCTCCGAGCTCTTTTCGACCTCGATGGAGCCGCCGTGAAGTGCGGCGATCTCCCAGACCAGCGCAAGCCCCAGCCCCACGCCGCCGTATGCCCTGCTGCGCGATTTGTCGACGCGATAGAAGGGCTGAAAGATGCTCGTCTGGTATTGCTCGGGAATGCCCGGCCCCTGGTCGCGCACGCGTAGCAGCACGCGGTCGCCTTCGGCGCAGGCGTTGATTTGCACGGTCGAGTTGGGCGCGCTATAGCGTATGGCGTTTTCGGTCAAGTTGAACAGCAACCGATAGATCAGCGTGTCGCTGCCGATCGTTTGCGCGTCGCCCTCACTTGTAAGCGTGATGTCTTTTTGCTCGGCAAGGGGTGCCAGGTCCGTGAGCACTTCTTCGATCATCGGCGCTAGGTCAATCACATCGTTGCAAGGGACACTGCGCAGCTCGCTCATCTCGAGCAGGGTCTTTGTCATGTGCGTCATTCGCTCGGTCTGCTCCTGCAGCAGCCCGAGCAGGCTCGCTGTATCGGCGTCGACGTCGGGGTGCTCGGCGCAAAACAGCTCGACCTGGGCCTGCATGAGCGCAAGTGGCGTGCGCAGCTCGTGCGCCGCATTGCCCGTAAACTGTCTTTGTGCGGAAAATCCCTCGTCAAGGCGGGCAATCATGTCGTTAAACGACGCGCTGCAGCGCCTGAGTTCAGAGGGCACGTCCTCGCTGATTTTTGTGTCGGCGAGGTTGTCGGGCCGCACGCTCTCGACTTGCGTCGCAAAGAAGCGCAACGGCCGCAGCGCATGTCCGCTTACAAAGTAGGCCAGCACGCCGCCGAGCAGCGTCACCGCCGCAGTTATATACCAGCTCGTCGCGCCAAACGATTCTTGGGCGTCGTTCACGACGATGGTCAGCGCGTCGTCGAGCTCTTTGTTTGTCGGGTCAAATGAGCTGGGCGAGGCCGCCTCCACCTTGCTGTGCGCCGACGCTTCTGCACCAATCGAGTCCATGTAGCGCATGCCGGAGTAGCCAACCAGGCAATTCATAAGTACGCAGGTCGAACATATCAGCAGTGCCGTCATCAACGTGATGCGCCACTGCAGCGACAACCGCTTCATTTGCCATCCTCCATAACGTAGCCTTCGCCGATTCGGTTGCGGATGGGGTCGTGCCCCAACGCGCCGCGCAGCTTTTTGCGCAGCGACGAGATGTGCACGCGGGTCGCGTTGCTAAAGCTGTTGACGCTGCTGTCCCATACGTGGTCGATGAGCTCCTCCTGGCTCACCGGCCGCCCCTGGTTAAGCATCAGGTATTCCAAGATGCCGGTCTCCTTGCGCGTGAGGGACAGGATCTCGTCGCCCACTGTGGCGAGGCGCGCCTTGGTGTCAAAGCTCAGCGATCCACAGGTTAGAACAACGTCGCTTTGTGTAAAGCGTCTGAGGGTAAGGCTGCGAATCCTTGCCGCAAGCTCGTCAAGATGAAACGGCTTGGTGAGGTAGTCGTTGGCGCCCGCATCGAGCCCCGCTACCTTGTCGGAGACCTCGCCACGTGCCGAGAGCACAAGCACCTTGGTCTCACAATCAGCTGTCCTGAGTTGCCTGAGCACGGTCATGCCGTCGACATGGGGGAGATTGAGGTCGAGCACGACAAGATCAAAGGTCTCGACATCGAGCAGATCGAGGGCCTGCTGCCCGTCGTAGCAGCAGTCGACGCTATAGGCCAAGTTGCGCAGGCTGCGTGCGATCGCATCGCACAGCGCCCGCTCGTCCTCGATGACCAAGATGCGCATAACGTTCTCCTTGCATAATCATTCACGCTTAACACGGATTTTATAGTCGGTATGGTCCAATGGGTCGCGAAACGAAAGGAGTGGTCAGATTGTTCAAAGCGATTAAGCCTGTGGCGCAGGTGGCTTTGCTGATCGTTGGGGTAGCCATGGTTGGCTTTGGAATTATGCGCGGCGAGGCAGATGCCGTGCTGGCCAAGGCAATCAGGCTGTGCTTGGAGTGTATCGGAATTGGATAAAAGAAAAAACACTGCATCGCATCTTTTAGCGCGATTTCGTGGATTGATTCAGGCGGCGGCGACGCTTGCGACCAATATTCACCTGCCTAACTTTGCCAAGGGCGGCATCTACCAGGGAGCGGGCAAAGCCGTCTGCGTGCCGGGCCTCAACTGCTACTCGTGTCCAGCGGCCTCGGGTGCGTGCCCCATCGGGTCGTTTCAGTCGGTGGTGGGCTCGTCTAAGTTTAGCTTCTCGTATTACGTCACCGGAACGCTCATTCTGATCGGCGTGCTGCTGGGACGTTTTGTATGCGGCTTTTTGTGCCCGTTTGGATGGCTACAAGAGCTTTTGCATAAGATTCCCAGCAAAAAGCTCTCCACGAAAAAGCTCAAGCCGCTCACGTACATCAAGTATGCCGTGCTGCTGTTTGCCGTGGTGCTGCTGCCCGTCTTGGTGGTTAACGATGTGGGTATGGGCGACCCGTTCTTTTGCAAGTACATCTGCCCGCAAGGTGTGCTCGAGGGCGCGATTCCGCTGTCCATCATGAACGTGGGAATCCGCTCCGCGCTGGGAAAGCTCTTTTCCTGGAAGCTCGCGATCCTCATTGTGGTTGCGGTGCTGAGCGTGCTGTTCTATCGCCCCTTCTGCAAATGGATTTGCCCCCTCGGCGCATTTTATGCGCTCATGAACAAGGTGTCTTTGCTGGGGATCCAGGTTGACCAGTGCAAATGCGTCTCGTGCGGCAAGTGCGCCAAGGTGTGTCAAATGGACGTGGACGTTACGCGTACGCCCGACCATGCCGAGTGCATTCGTTGCGGCAAATGCGTGGGCGCGTGCCCCGTCGATGCTATTAGCTTTCGCTATGGGCTGGGTGTGACGGGCGACAAACCCGCGCAGTCCACGCAAGCCTGCGAAAACAAATAGGTACCTATATAAGTTTCGATATAAACGGAGGAACCATGAAACTGTCAAAAATTGCAGCTCTGTTGATGCTGCCCGTGCTGGCGCTGACTCTCGCGGCGTGCTCTGCCCCCAAGGGCGACGCGAAGGGTGCTACGAGCGGCGATGCGCAGATTGCCGAGCTCATAGCGCAAAAGCCGTCGAGTGCCGAGGAGGCGGCCGAGCTGTACCAGCAGCTGCTGCAAAAGGAAAACGAGATCTTTGCGAGCGATAACGCCCTATGGGAAAAGGTGTTCCTTGCGGCCAACAAAGACACTCCCATGATTGAGGACGGCAAGAACTACGGTGACTTCTTGCTCGATACCATCGAGGGCGCCAAGGATCAGTTTGCGGCTGACGAGCTTAAGACGCTTAAGGCCGGCGCGCAGCAGGTCAAGGAGATCGAGGACAAGCTCATGGCGCTGGAGAAGGAGTTCCCCGGATGCGGCAGCACGCCCGGCGAGGGGGAGAGCGTCGATGCCTCGACCGCAGGCATGACTAACGGCGAGAGCGGGGAGACGAAGTTCCCCAGCTTTAAGGGCAAGGACTTGGACGGCAACGATGTAAACAGCGACGAGCTGTTCTCCAAGAACAAGGTCACCGTCATGAACTTCTGGTTTACCACCTGCAAGCCGTGCGTGGGAGAGCTGGGCGATCTGGAGAAGCTCAACAAGGAGCTTGCCGAGAAGGGCGGCCAGGTCGTGGGCGTTAATTCCTTTACGCTCGATGGCAACAAAGACGAGGTGGCCGATGCCAAGGACGTGCTTTCCAAGAAGGGCGTGACGTATAAGAACATCTGGTTTAAGTCGGACAGCGAGGCCGGAAAGTTCACCTCCAACCTGTACTCGTTCCCGACCACCTACGTGATCGACCAGAACGGTAACATTGTGGGAGAGCCGATCATGGGCGGCATCAACTCCGCTGAGCAGCGCGAGGCGCTCAACAAACTGATCGATCAGGCACTCGCGAAGAGCGAACAGTAAGTCCGTGGGACAGACAACTGAAGGGGAGTCGCTGGAAACAGCGACTCTTTTTTCTGCTTCGGGGTAGCATCATGGGTATACGTCGAAAGGGCACGCAGCTTTTCGTGCATTGCCCGAGCGGTGCGCGAAGCAACCAAGCTGTGAGTTTTCTTAAGCGTTCTGGGTATGGCAGTGTCAAGAATATCGGCGGCATAAGCGGCTACACGGGAAAGGTGGTGCGTTAGCTATGAAGGTGGTTATCGTTGGAGGCGTCGCGGGCGGCGCATCGGCGGCGGCACGTTTGCGCAGACTCGACGAGCAGGCCCAAATTGTCATCTTTGAGCGCACGGGTTTTGTATCGTATGCCAATTGTGGGCTTCCGTACTACATTGGCGGCGTGATAGAAGAAGAGAGCGCATTGACGCTGCAGTCTCCCAAGGGCTTTTGGGATCGCTTTCGCATTGCGGTCAAGACGAGTCACGAGGTGTTTGCCATCCATCCCGATTCGCATACGGTCGAGGTTCGCAATATGCTGACGGGCGAGGAATTTGTCGAGACGTATGACAAGCTCATCCTGTCGCCGGGTGCAAAGCCGATTCGCCCTGCGTTGCCGGGCATCGACTCGGATAAAATCTTTAGCCTACGCACCGTTGAGGACACGCTGCGTATTCACAGCTATGTTCGAGAGCGGCGACCGAGCAGTGCCGTCGTGATCGGCGGCGGCTTCATTGGCGTCGAGACGGCGGAGAATCTGTGTGAGCTGGGGCTCCAGGTGACCCTTCTGCAGCGTCCCGTCCAGCTTATGAACAACCTGGATTACGACATGGCGACCCTTTTGCATACCGAGGTGCGTGAGCACGGTATCGATCTGCGCCTCAAGGCCGATGTGACAGGTTTTGAGGAAGTTGATGGCCGCGTTGTCACCCATGTTGCGGGCGATGACCCTATCGGAGCCGATATGGTGCTGCTTGCCATTGGCGTGGCACCTGAGAGCCATCTGGCGCAAGAGGCGGGGCTCGAACTGGGCATCAAGGGGGCTATTGTGGTCAACGACCGCATGGAGACCTCTGCTGCCGACGTGTATGCCGTGGGCGATGCCGTGCAGGTCACGCATCAGGTGACCGGCGAGGACGCGGTCATTTCGCTCGCCGGCCCCGCCAACAAGCAGGGGCGTGTCGTCGCCGATGTCATAGCCGGCATGGACAGCTGCTACCGCGGATCGTTGGGCTCATCGGTTATCAAGGTATTCGACTTGACGGCGGCAAGCACGGGACTATCCGAAAAGGCAGCACACGCGGCGGGAATTGACTGCGACAGCGTGGTCCTGTCGCCCGGTTCGCATGCGGGTTATTATCCGGGTGCAACGCCCATGACCATGAAGGTTGTCTTCGAGAAGCAGGGATTGCGCCTGCTGGGTGCGCAAATCGTGGGCATCGATGGTGTGGACAAGCGTATCGACGTTCTGGCGACTGCCATCCAGGCAGGCATGTGCGGCGATAGGCTTAAGGATTTGGACCTAGCATACGCGCCGCCGTATTCATCGGCGAAGGATCCCGTCAATATGGCGGGCTTTATGATCGAGAACCTCAATCGCGGCATACTGGCGCAGTGGCATTGGGAGGATGAGCCCAACTTGCCACGCGATGGCAGCGTGCAGCTGCTCGATGTTCGTACGGAAGGGGAGTACGAGCGCGGGCATATCGATGGTTTCGTAAACATTCCCGTCGATGATCTGCGCAATCGCCTGGGCGAGCTCGACCGGGCCAAGCCGGTCTACGTGATTTGCCAGAGCGGCATTCGCAGCTACATTGCTTGCCGCATTTTGGCGCAGTATGGCTTTGAGTGTTTTAACTTCTCGGGCGGCTATCGCTTCTTTGCAGCCGTGACTGTGGCTCGCCGCGGCAGCGCTAACGTTATGCCGTGCGGGCTCGAAAAGTAGCGCGCATTGGAATGTGACAAAGTGACAGCCTCTTTGTCGCATCGGGGATGTTATATGCGGGATGGTGCGCCATGCGGCGTGCTGTCCCGTTCGTTTTTTGGCGCGGTTCGTTACACTTCTCACTGGTATCGGCCAAAAATGAGGATAGAGTAGGACAAACGCGCCGAACGTGAACGGCGGGGGAGCGGGCGAGCGCGCCCGCGCGAGAGAGGTTGCCGTCCATGCTGGATCTCAGAGTTATTTGCAAAAGGTACGTTACGCAGTCGTTTACGCAGGTAGCGCTCGACAGCGTAAGCCTGTCTTTTCGCGATAACGAGTTCGTAGCCATTCTGGGTCCCTCGGGTTCGGGTAAAACTACGATGCTCAACGTCATCGGTGGACTCGATCATTTCGATTCGGGCGATCTGCTGATCGACGGCATCTCGACCAAGGACTTCAACGACCGCGATTGGGATGCCTATCGCAATAATCGCATCGGCTTTGTGTTCCAGAGCTATAACCTCATTCCGCATCAGAGCATTTTGGAAAACGTGGAGTTGGCGCTTACGCTCACGGGCGTGGGGCATGCCGAGCGCCGCCAACGTGCGCGCAAGGCGCTCGAGGCAGTCGGTCTGGGCGAGCACGTTGACAAGCGCCCGAGCCAGCTTTCGGGCGGGCAGATGCAGCGCGTGGCCATTGCCCGCGCCCTGATCAATGACCCCGAGATTGTGCTGGCTGACGAGCCGACCGGCGCCTTGGATTCAACGACGTCCGTCCAGGTCATGGATTTGCTCAAGGACGTTGCGCGCGACCGTCTGGTCATCATGGTCACGCACAATCCCGAGCTGGCGTACAAGTACGCCACGCGCATTGTCAACCTGGCGGACGGCAAGGTCACCGACGATTCAGATCCCTTTGATGCTGCCGAGGCCGCGCGTCGCGAGGCCAAGCCCACGCGCAAAACCTCGATGAGCTTTGTGACGGCGCTTGGGCTTTCTGCCCGAAACCTCATGACCAAGAAGGGCCGCACGGCCATGACGGCCTTTGCAGGTTCGATTGGCATTATCGGCATTGCGGCGATCCTGGCGCTCTCCAACGGCGTAAACGACTACATCAAAAAGGTCGAGGAGGACACGCTCTCGAGCTACCCGCTGACGATTTCCAAACAAGATTATGACCTGTCGTCCATGATGGGCGGGCATGGGGCTACGGATGACGATACGTCCAAGAACGAGGGCTCGTTCGACGGCAGCACTGACGGCAAGGCTCAGGGGACCGATAAGATTCCTGTGGTCACGGCCGTAAAGGATATGTTCGCAAGCGTTAAGTCCAACGACATGACGAGCTTTAAGGCATGGCTCGATGCCGGTGGCGACGGTATCAATAAAGAGGTCAATGCTATCCAGTACGGCTATGGTGTGACGCCGGTTGTCTATCGTGCGGGCAAGGGCGATGAGAAACCTGTCCGGCTGGTGCCCAACGCTATGACCGAGGCCATGAGCGGAGGCGCGAGCTCGGCGGCAACGGTGAGCATGGATTCCATGGGGACCTCGGTCTTTAACGAGATGATTGACGACCAGAGCCTGCTCGACAGCCAGTACGATGTCGTTGCCGGCCATTGGCCTACGTCTGCCAACGAGGCCGTGATGGTGCTTTCGAGCCGCGGCACGGTGGGTGACTACACGCTCTATAGCATCGGCGCGCTGGATATCGATGAGCTCAACGACCTGGTTAACAGTGCCATGACGGCCGACGGCAAGGTCGAGACGCCCAAGGCCGGCACCGACTTTACCTACGACGATGCGCTGTCCACGACGTTTAAGGTGCTGTCGCCGTCCGATGCCTATCGCAAAAACGAAGAGACCGGCATGTGGACTGACATGTCTGGCGATGCCGACTTTATGGCGGCCAAGGTTGCCGACGGTATTGACGTGCGCATTGTGGGCGTGGTGCGACCCAACGAGGCGGCAAACGCGAGCGCATTGTCCCCGGGCATTGCCTATACGCATGCGCTGACTCGCCAGCTTATGGAGCGTGCTGCCGATTCGCAGATTGTGCAGGAGCAGCTTGCCTACCCCGAGACGGATGTCTTTACGGGCAAAACCTTCGACGAGCTGCAGGGCGAAGCCAAGCAGGGCGTGGATTTGGGCAGTATGTTCAGCGTAGACGAGGCGGCACTGAAGAGCGCGTTCTCTCTCGATTCGTCTGCGCTCTCGGGTGCGGCCGGCGGCATGGACCTTTCTAGCCTTGATTTGTCCGGGCTGGATATTGACCTTTCGGGTGTTGGGCGAGACATCGACTTCGGTGACATCATGGCCAAGGCGCCGGCCCCGGATTTCTCGGGCATCTTTGACGGTCTGGAGCTCACGCCCGAGCAAATGCAGCAGGTGGGAACGCTTGCCAATCAGCTGTTTGAGGGCTTTATGCAGTCCGATCAGTTTAAGGCGCTGTCGCCCGAAGATCTTAAGGATGCGTCAAAGCTTGCTGCCGCATTCTCGGCGTATCTTGAGAATGATGCCGCGGCCCAGCAATACCTGGCTCAGCTCAGGGCACTCGGCGGCGATGCCCTGGCCGAGCGTCTGCAGCAGGTGATGGGCGACTATGTGCAAAAGCAGCTGGCTCCGTATTTGCAGCAGTCTATGGATCAGGTGATGAAGGCGGTCAGCGAGCAGATTGCGACGACGGTATCAACCCAGCTCAAGGCGGGTGCGGCAGGGCTCATGGACCAAATGGCGACGCAGATGTCTTCGAGTTTTGCCAACTTGGCGAGCGCCATGCGCGTGGATGCGAGCGCCTTTGCGCGTGCCATTCACTTCAACATGGACGCCGAGGACCTGAGTTCGCTCATGATGAGCTATGCCAAGGCGTCAAAGCTCACCTACGACAACAACCTGACCACGTTGGGCTATGCGGACGAGGCGGATCCCATCTCGGTCAAGATTTTCCCGCGTGACTTTGAGGCCAAGGAGCGCGTACTCGACCATATCGATGCGTACAACAAGCGGGTCAAAGCCGCCGGCCACGACGAGCAGGCAATCTCGTACACCGACTACATGGGCATCATCATGGGTTCGGTGACTGATATCGTGAATACCATCAGCTTGGTGCTCATCGCATTCGTGAGTATCAGCTTGGTGGTGAGCTCCATCATGATCGGCATCATCACCTACATCAGCGTACTGGAGCGCAAAAAGGAGATTGGCATCCTGCGCGCGATCGGCGCGTCGAAGCGCAACGTGGCCAACGTGTTCAATGCCGAGACCTTCATCGAGGGCCTCATTGCCGGCGTCTTTGCTATTGTCGTCGTGGTGTTCGTGAGCTTCCCGGTCAATGCCTGGTCGCTTGCGGCCAAGCAGGTCCCCAACCTGATGAGCCTGCCCGTGCAGGATGCGCTGGTGCTCATCGCGATTTCGGTGCTGTTGACGGTTGTCGCCGGCCTGCTGCCGGCCCGTAGCGCATCCAAGAAAGACCCCGTGGAAGCCCTACGCTCCGAATAATGTGACAAAGGGACAGCCCCTTTGTCACATTTCTCTCCTGCGTCTAGCTTGTTTTGCCCATCAGCGTGATGCGGATGGTTGGATGGGTGTACTCGTCAAACTCGTCCTTGGGATCCGTATCAAACGAGTAATACGCTTTGACGGGGCCGTCACTCGTCCTGATAGAGATTCTCTCGTAGAGTGAGCCGCTCAAAAAAGCCTGCCTAAACTCTTCGGGGAGCTTCTGCGGTGCTAGGAGCTCGGGACTTGCGGTTTTGACGTCTATGGTTTGGACGACAGAGGAAAGCTCGTCAAGATCGAGCTCGATGCGGGCGAGGTTGTCCTCGAGGCTCGCATCGGGGTCGACCTCTGCCGCGTAGCTCACTTCCGCGAGCGTCCCCTTGTTGTCAAAATCCAGGTACGTATAGGTCTTCTGGGCATCGGAGTCGCCGTCGTGCAGATAGCCGCGGACGTGATAGCCGTAGTCTTGATATCGCTCGTAGGGGTCATCGGCGGACACGTACTCGCATGAGGGCTCGAGCGCCTTGCGAGCGATGGCGATCTGCTCGGCCGCGGCCGCGGCGTTTTCTTGCATCTCGATGTTTCCCTGCGCCAGCTGTGGGATATAGGCGCCGCACACGATTGCGAGGGGCAGCGCCACAAGCGCGACGATCCACTTTTTTGCATGGGGGATAGGTACGCCACAGGCCTCTGCCATGGCCTTCGCGTTGGCAAAGCTTTCGGCAAGCACGTCTGCTGCGGTGGCGACGGCGCCTACAGCAGCGGCGACTTCTGCCGCGCCGCCCAGGTTGCGTGCAGCCTCGTTGTCGCTGTTCTTGAGCAGGTGTGCGGCGGCCTGCGTGCCAACAACGCCTGCGATTTGTGCCGAGCGGTCTTTCTCGTTCTGCTCGACGGCGAGCCGGTACTGCATTTCCTTCCATTGCTTGCCACGCATGCCAAAGCGCGGGGCGAGAGCGCAATAGCAGAATATGACGAGCTCGATGGCGGTGAGCACCAAGGCGGTCATCATGCCCGTCTCTTGAAAGCCTTCGTGATGGAAGACGATATCGTCAATCATTTCGAAGGGAATGATCAAAAAAGGCAGCACAAACGCCATGGCAAGCGCCGCGCCGGCAACCTTGGGACAGATGCAGTATCGCTGGATGCGCTTACGTTCTTGTTCGGAAAGTGTTGCCATGGCTGATCCTTGGTGTCGTAACGGTCGTTGCGGCGCATGGGGCGCGGGGTGCATCAGTTTGAGCTAGCGCTGGATAAGAACATAGAGCAAGATGCTCATCGCGATGAGCAAGAAGCCTGCGATGTTAAACATCAGTGTGGCAAAGTTGCCCACGATGGGGCGTTCGACATAGCTTTTGTCTGGGTTGCTGGGGTTGTAGTACACGGTCATTTGGCTACCGAGGGGCCAAAGCTGCTCCGCGAGGGTGCCTAGGCGGGCGATGGGGCCTGTCTGCACGTGCAGCCAGCCCTTGGCGTCTTCGTGGGCGGTGGCTTGCGTGCGGATGGGGAGTCCCGACAAGCTTTTGGTCTTTATGCCACGGAATTGTTTTTTCGCGCGGTATTGCGTGCCGTCGACGATGTATTCCAAAACGGGATACATCCTGCCTTCGCCCATAAAGCGATGGTTGATGACCGTTCCCATGGTCACGGCGGTACAGGCCTTGGCTTTCTTGCGAGCGACGGCTTTCATGAGCGCGCTCACTCCGATAAGCAGGATGCCGATGCCCCCAACCAAGATGAGCGCGAGCAGGGATATCTGCGACGTGGTCACGGCGTTCTCCTTTGGCGCGATACCGTCATATGTGACCCAGTATAGAGAATCCCGCCATCGATGAGCTATTGCGGGGGGGGGTCAATTCTGAATGTGACAAATGGACTGTTCCTTTGTCACATCGGGGACTGCGGAATCGAGGTCTAATACTTTTCCCGAGAAGTGAACGAGTGAAAACGGACTCCCGAAGCATCGACACTTTTGGCGTGCAATTTCCTGCGGTTTTGCCAGTCAAATCCTGCGGTTTTGACGCCTAAAAATGTCAATGCTTCGGGGGTTCAAATACAGCCGTTCACTTCTCGGGAAAAGTATTAGACCTCGAAATATGGGCGGCGTTCGCGAACGGCAACTAGCTTGCGTCCGGTAGCCGGCACTTGGGGCAAAGGGACTGCCCTTTTGCCCCTTCACCATTGCATCGTATCTGGTGTGGAAAAAATATCGCCTGCGTTCTCGCGCCTGCGAAGAGTTCCTGAACCGCTTGAATGGGATGTGACAAAGGGACTGTCCCTTTGTCACATTGATTTGAGAGTGGATGTTGATGAATTTATCGCTGGCCCCTATGGAGGGGATTACCGGGCATGTGTTCCGTCGCGTGCATGCGGAGTGCTTTGGCGCGCTCGATTGTTATTACACGCCGTTTTTGCCGCCGCCGCGGGTGGGCAACCGCTTTGGTGGCAAGGCGTTTAAAGAGGTCGATCCTGCCAATAACCAGGGGCTTAACGTAGTACCTCAGCTGATGTCCAAGAATGCGGACGAGTTTGTGTGGGCGGCGCAGGTGCTCGCCGAGATGGGGTACCGCGAGGTCAATCTCAACCTTGGCTGCCCCTCGGGTACGGTTGTTGCCAAAGGCAAGGGTTCGGGCTTTCTGCGCAACCTGGATGAGCTCGAGGTGTTCTTGAGCGACGTGTGCGAACGCTCACCCTTGCCGGTGTCGGTCAAGACCAGGCTGGGGTTGGAAAGCGATGACGAGTACGAACGCGTGCTCGACCTCTATTGCCGCATGCCGCTGGCAGAGCTGATCGTGCATCCGCGCGTGCAAAAGGACCGTTATACGGGCTCGCCGCGTAAAGAGTTTTACGGCGAGACGTTGGAGCGGGCGCCGTTTCCCGTGGCCTATAACGGCGACATCTTTGATCTTGAGGACATGGATGCGCTGGTGGGGGCCTATCCCGGAACACGCCACGTAATGTTGGGGCGCGGCTTGCTCGCGAACCCCGCGCTGGCTCGCATGGTTAAGGGCGGCCCTGCTGCCACGGCCGCTGAGCTGCAGCGCTTCCACGACATGCTGTTTGCGGCCTATGCGGACGAGATTGGGGACAACGCGGTCTTTCGCATGAAGGAGTGGTGGTTCTACGCCAAATGCGCCTTCGCCGATCCCGCGACCGTTCACAAGCTCGTTCGCAAGACCAAAAAGGTCGATGAATACCGCGCTGCTGTCGAGCGCGTCTTTCGCGAGCAGCCGCTTGCGCCTGTTGCCCGCTTTTGTGGCTACTAGTCGTTGGGGACGTTCTTTAACGACTAGTCATTCAAGAACGTCCCCAATGACTAGATTGAAAAGCTGTACGTCAGCATCCAAAGATGTCGGAAAATGTCGACTTTGGATGCTGGCGTACATGTTTGGTTCGTATGGGTTCGGCTCGGTTGGCGCGAACTGGCCGCAGTGCGCGTGCTAGAGCAGGTTCTTCTGCACCCACGCGATGATGTCGCTCGATTCGTAGAGTGGCTTGCCGTCGATGAACAGGCAGGGAACCTGGCGTTTTCCGCCGACGGCGATGAGCGTCTGCTCGGCATCGGGGTCGGTCGAGATATTGCGCTCAGGGATGGTCACGCCGTTATCCGCCAAAAAGCGCTTGACCTTTATGCAATACGGGCAGCCGGTCATAACGTACAGCTCGAGCTTGTGATCAGTAGCCATAGGTCTCCAATCGGTTGAGGTTTCGGTTGAGATACCCAAAGCCGCCGCAGTCTATGCGCGCGTCAACGACGACTCGATGGCATGGACCAGAAACGCCGTGGCTCCGGTGCCGCAGGGCTTGTCGTAGTAGTCGATAAAGCGCTGATCGGCAAGATAGCCGTGGGCGAGGCTCAGGTATGCTTCGTCTTGGGGTTCGCGTCCCCAGTTAAGGCCAATCCATCGACGGTGCATTGCGATAAGCTTGCGGGCCTCGTTGCTCTCTGGGTCGCCAACGCTCATGGCGATCGAGAGCTGGCCCAGAATAGCGCGTTCAAGTTCCTTCATGTCGTTCCATGTCTCGGGGTCCATGTCCAGCAGTGCCTCGTTTGCTGCATCGACGGCCTCGTCGCCATAGCGCGCCCGCGCCTCGGCACCGTAGCGCTCCTCGTTTTCCTGCACGGTGCGCCAGCGCTCCAATTGCGGCAGCACGGCGCCCATGAGCGAGACGGCTTCGTCGAGCGACATACCGGTGTTTTGTGCCAGGCGCGGGGCGCAATCCTCAATCATGGCCTCCATCGTGGCCTCGTAGGTGTACTTGCCGTGGTCGTAGCACCACTTGCAGTAATGGTCGGTCGTTGCGCCGTGAGCATCGGTGCCGCAGTCGTCGGGCGTGAGTATCATGCCGCAGCTCTGGCAATAGTGCTTGGGCATTTCGAGCAGGTGGGACAGCGGTTCTCCGGTTATGGCGGCAATGAGCTTCATCATGTCGATGCCCGGCGTGACTTCGCCGCGTTCCCAACGGCTGACGGCTTGGCGTGTGACGAAGAGCTTGGCGGCGAGTTGCTCTTGGGTGAGATTGTTGTCGCGGCGGATGGCGATGAGCTTTTCTGCAAAGGCCATGACGGCTCCTTTCTGCTGTTTGTTGCTTTAAGCATACGCGGCGGCCGGCACCCTTCCAAGCAACCGTTGGTTGCACGACGGGGACCGCGGCGAAGAATTGCGCGCAACACCCCACGCCTCCATGCCGTACAATGACCGGCATGGAACCTATTGCACACATACATACCGACCTGCCGCAGAAGTTCGGCATCCCACGCAACAGCTTTTTGGCGCCCCATCTGCAGGGACGCATCGTCTTTGAGCCGGAATTTGCCTCCAACGCTGCAGTTGAGGGTCTGGACTCCTTCTCTCACCTATGGCTGCTATGGTGCTTCGAAAACGGAACGCCCGGCGGCACGGCTAAGGACATAGCCGCCGATGCCAAAACGCAGGACAGGTCCGGCACCAACGCAAAATGGTCGAAAACCGTGCGCCCACCGCGTCTGGGTGGAGCCGAACGCGTGGGCGTGTTTGCCACGCGCAGTCCGTTTCGCCCTAATCCCATCGGGCTCACCTGCGTCAAGCTTGATCGTGTCGAGCTCACCGACGATGGTCCCATCATCCATGTGCTGGGGACCGACCTGCGCGACGGTACGCCCATCTACGACATTAAGCCTTACATTCCGTTTGCGGACTGTCACCCGGATGCGACGGGCGGCTGGATTGAGGACGCGCCATGGCAAGAGCTCGATGTCGAGCTCCCGCAAGCGCTGCGGGACATGGTCCCGGACACAAAGCTCCCCGGCTTGATCGAGGTGCTCCGCCAAGATCCGCGCCGTGCGGGCAGCAAACACGAGCCAAACCGCGTTTACCATTTGGCTTACGCTGGGCTTGACATATCGTTTACGGTCGACGGAACCAGGTTGACGATAACCGCCATCAACGACGCGCGAGACTAACCAGCCATTCGTCCGCACCCGTCAAATTAAGCGCCAAACTCCGCTCCAAAACCGCCCACGCTGGTGGACAATAACGCCTACCGAAACAATCCGCTTTGCACGGGAGCTCAGCATGAAATACGACTTTACCTCGCTTATCGACCGCCACGGTATGGACGCCATCGCCGTTGACTCCTGGGGAGAAATTCCCGACATGGCTCCGAACGCACCCGACGAGGGCTTCGACCGCATTCCCATGTGGGTGGCGGACATGAACTTCGCCACGGTGCCCACGGTCCAGGAGTACATCATTCAGCGTGCCCAGCACCCCATGTTCGGCTATTTCAATCCGCGCCCCGAGTACTTCGGCCGCATCATCGAATGGCAGAGTCGCCGCAATGGCGTCGAGGGCCTGCGCCCTGAGCACATCGGCTACGAAAACGGCGTGCTGGGCGGTGTCGTGTCGACGCTGCGCGCGTATGTCCAGCCGGGCGATGCGGTACTGGTCCACAGCCCCACCTACATCGGCTTTACCAAGTCTATCGAAGCCGCGGGCTATCGCATTGTCCACAGCCCGCTTAAGCTCGACGATCGGGGCGTGTGGCGCATGGACTTTGAGGACATGGAGCGAAAGCTCGCCCAAAACCACATCCACGCCGCGGTGTTCTGCTCGCCGCACAATCCCTGCGGTCGCGTATGGGAGCGCGACGAGATCGAGCGCGCCATGGACATCTATCGCCAGCACGATTGCGTGGTGATCTCGGATGAGATTTGGTCCGATATCATCCTGCCGGGTCACAAGCATATCCCGACGCAGTCGGTGAGCGAGGATGCCCGCATGCGCA
This sequence comes from uncultured Collinsella sp., assembly GCA_958451615.1. Lineage (GTDB taxonomy): Bacteria > Actinomycetota > Coriobacteriia > Coriobacteriales > Coriobacteriaceae > Collinsella. Next base: position 139,989 of record CAUDQR010000001.1, read on the forward strand.
CGGTTGCCCTCTATGCGCCCAGCAAGACGTTTAACCTGGCGGGCCTGGTTGGCAGCTACCACATCATCTATAACGAGACGCTGCGCGACCGCGTGTGCGCCGTGTCCGACAAGACTCACTACAACGAGATGAACGTCCTCTCCATGCATGCGCTTATCGGTGCCTACCAGCCGCAAGGCTACGAGTGGGTTGATGGGCTCAATCAGGTCATCCAGGGCAACATTGACTACTTCTGCGATTACGTGGACGAGCATTTTGAGGGCGTGGGCTATTCGCGTCCGCAGGGCACGTACATGGTGTTTCTGGACTGCACCGAGTGGTGCCTCGAGCATGGCCGCGATATTCAGTGGCTGCTCGACGAGGGGGCGCGCGTGGGCGTGGGGTATCAGGATGGCCGCCCGTTCCACGGGCCCTGTCACATCCGCGTGAATCTGGCACTGCCGCTTTCGCGGGTAAAGGAGGCGTGTGAGCGCCTGGACCGCTACGTTTTTGGGGTATAGGGGGCGCTCGATTCGAGTGCTGCCCCATGTGCCCACGCCGTCAAAATGCGTGGGCACATGGGGTGCAGAGGGTAGCGAGCGCGTTTTCCGCATTCGCTACTTTTCATGAATCTGCTTGCCGCAAAGATGTTCAATCGAAATCTCGTAGAGTTGGACGCCCTTTATGTCTTTGGCGATCTCCTCCTCGACTTCTTCGGCAGAAGGGTAGTACTTAAGCGCGAGCTGACGGACTTTGTCCTCGATAAACGCGGGCGCTTCATCTACCAGGCGACAACGACCAAAGACAACGGTACTCATAACGTAGGGAGCCCAGTCGCCGTCCTTGTACCACTCGTTGCCGTAAACGGTAAAGCAGACTTTATCATCATGCTTGAGTGAATCGACCTTGTGGCCAGCCTTGGCGCCATGGAAATAAATCTTGTCGTGCTCGGCGTCAAAGAAGTAGTTGACGGGAATGGCATAGGGGTAGCCATCATCGCCGTTGACGGCAAAGACGCCGCGCTTGCAGGTAGCGAGCAGTTCGCGCGCTTTCTCGTCGGTGATGGCGCGTTTCTTTCGACGTAAGGGCCTAAACATCGTTGGCTTCCTTTCTACTGCGCATGGTGGTTGAGCACAAACTATAGCGAAACAGCCCCATTTTTCTTGATACAGGCGAGTATGTTTTTGAGCTTGCTAAAGTCGAGCGGTTTGGGCAGATGGGCGTTCATGCCGGCGTCGTGTGCCGCCTTGGCGTCTTCGGCAAAGGCGTTGGCGGTGAGCGCGATGATGGGGATGTCGGCCGCATCGGCCTTTTCGCTCAGGCGGATCGCCCGGGTTGCCTCGTAGCCGTCCATGCCCGGCATCATGATGTCCATCAGGATTGCATCGAAGCTGCCGGCGGGACGGCTAACGTATAGGTCGACTGTCTCGTTGCCGTCGGCGGCGCGAGTCACGACGATGCCTTCGCTTTCGAGCAGAGCTTGGGCAATCTCGGCATTGAGTTCGTTATCTTCTGCCAAAAGAACGTTCATGCCGGCAAGCGAGCAGCTGATCGCCTGCTCGTCCGCACCTTCTCTTGCCTGAGGGTTCTTGTCGATATCGAGCGGAATCCGGACGTCAAACGTACTCCCCACGCCAACCTCACTCGAAATCTCAATCGTGCCGCCCATCATATCGATGAGCGATTTGACGATAGACATGCCAATGCCGGTTCCTTGGAACTTGCTGCGCGCATCGTCGCCTTCCTGGGCAAACGGCTCGTAAATGTGTGCCAAAAACTCGGATGTCATACCAATGCCGGTGTCCGAGACGCTAAAGCAAAACACGGCGTGCTCGTCGTCGACCGGCTTGATGGTCGATGAGAACGTGACGGTGCCTCCGTGCTTGTTGTACTTGATGCTGTTGTCGAGCAGGTTGACAAGGATCTGCCGAATATGGGTGGGGCTGCCGATCATATATTGGTCGACAGCGTAGGGCTCGCTGGTGTCGAGCATGGTTATGCCGCGGTCCGATGCGCGGAGCTTGCACAGTACGAGCGCATTGTCGCACAGCTCTTTAAGGTTGAATGATTCGTGCTCGAGCGTCACTTTGCGCTCCTCGATCCTGCCCATCTCGAGGATGTCGTTAATCAGTGACAGCAGGTGATTGGCGGCAACGCGCGCCTTGGCGCGGCTTTCGCGGGCGACCTGCATGTCGCCTTCTCTCAATTCCTCAATTTCGATAAGGCCCAGGATGCCGTTGAGCGGCGTGCGGATGTCGTGGCTCATGCGCGTGAGGAAAGCGGTTTTGGCGGCGTTGGCGGCATCGGCTTTCTGCCGTTCCTCCTGTGCGCGGTAAAGCGACCAGACAAGGATGACGATGCCGGTGAGCAAAATGCAGATGACGACTGCCGCAATGACGATGCGGTTGCGGTAGAGAAGTCGGAACGCATCCGATTCTTGCGCCGAGTACGATGTGGGGAAATAGCTGTTTGCAGAGAGCGATTCACCTGCATTGACGATGCCCTTATTGATGATTCCCAGCAGCTCGGGCTTGCCGCGCGAAATTAAACACGATAGTTGTGCCGTGTTGGTGAGTTCCTGTGTTTCGAAATCCTCGATGTCGTAGATGTCGCGGAGAGTTTCCAGGCGCGTGCTGGGGACAATGATGCAACGTGCCTTCCCCTCATCGAGGGCTTTGAGCACCTCGCCGTCATTCGAATACTCGGTTACCGTTGCGTTCGGAAAGAGACTTTCGAGCTCAAAACGGTTAACGATTGTGCTCTTTGTACAAGCGATGTTCTTAAGGTCGCTGTTCAGGTTTTTGCCATTGTGAATGGCGGTCAGCGAAACCGTTCCCATCGAGTTTGACTGGATGACCCCTGTCTGCTCGGCGAGCCAGTAGTCGCGAAACAACGGCAGGGCGACATCGATGGTTCCGTTGGAAAGGGCTTTGATCATTTGCTTGTTGTTCGAGAGTGCGATTGTTTTGACCGTAATGTCAAACTTGTCGTGCAACGTCGTTGCAAGCGAGGCGAGCGACCCTTCCATCTCGCCGTCGTCATTTTGCGTACAGTAGGGAAGTTGGTTTTTAAGATAGCCGATCGCGATGGTATTGCCGTTTTCTTTGAGCCAGGTGGTCTCGGGGCCGGTGAGCGATGACGAGCCACTGTTTTGGGTCGAGTAACTCGATTTGACTTCCTCGTTATAGCGCGGGTTATCGCGGGCGATGGTCGTCATGGCGGCGTTGATGTCGTTCATCAGATCAGGGCGGCTTTTGGGAACGGCAAAAAAGTAGTCGCTCGAGCCTACGTAGAACATGGGTGACGCATCGGGCGACGAAATGGTGTCGTTCATGATGACGGCGTCGACCTCGCCGTCTGCAAGCGCCTCAAAGAGGGCACTGCCGGTGTCGATTTCTTTATAGGTGCAGGTAACGCCTTCGTCGGCGAGCCACTGCTGGCCGACGATAGTTTGCATAACGCCAGAGTTGCAGCCGATGGTGAGGCCTTGGAGCGCCTGGGGGTCACCCTTGGCCAGGTCGTCGCGGTCGGGCCTGGCGTAGATGTAGTAGCGCTCGGTGCCCTCGGGGTTCGAGGAAAAGAGCAGCTTCTGCTCGCGTTCTGCCGAATACGAGATGTTGGGCATGAGGTCGATTTCGCCTGCCTCGAGCATGTCCATAAGCTCGGAGAAGGTGCCGCTAACGTATTCGTATTGCCAGCCCTTTGTGTAATACGAGAGGGTCTGGAGGTACTCGTAGCCCCATCCCGAGAGGCGCTCGCCCGGCGTGCCTTCCTGGAAGCCTTTGTTGTTGACGAGCCAGCCAACGCGGACCGTCTTGACCTGCTGGTCGGAGTCGGCGGCAAAGGCTGGGGTGGGCATGACGGCGCTCAGTAGTGTGAGCGCAGCAAGCGCGACGGCCAGGGTGCGATATAGAGCCAAGCGAAGGACGGCGGAAGGTTTCACATGAAATCCTATCGAGTTGAGACAGTTTCGCATAAGGATACCAGCTCAGCCTGCCCATTCAGCCGCCGCACCGCTAAACGGTTAGGTAGTCATTGGGGACGTTCTTAACTGACTAGTCGTTTAAGAACGTCCCCAATGACTAGTTCCGTTTGCGGGGGAGGCGTGGGACAATACCGAGCGAATGTGATTGGGCGTCTGGGAAAAGGGGTCGCGATGAACAAGTTGAGGACGCTTGCCGACGTGTTGCGCCAGGCTGGCTTTGCGCGCATCACGGGCCTGTTTCTCGTCTTCTATCTGCTGTGCTCGACGGCCGTCTGGCTGTCCGAGCCCACGACCCTTACGTTTGGCGACGGCCTCTGGTTTAGCTTTGAGACCGTATCGACGATCGGCTTCGGTGATATCCCGGCCGAGACGCCGGTTGCCCGCGCTATCACCGTCGTTTTGAGCGTCATCAGCATCTTCTACATCGCCATGCTCACGGGCGTGGCGGTGAACTACTGCAACACGCTCATCAAGATGCGCCAAAAGGACACCATGGCGCGCTTTATGGATGATCTGGAGCATTTGGAAGAGCTCGATCGTGACGAGCTTGCCGACCTATCGCGCCGTGTGCGCGAATATCGCCGACGCCAACGCTAGAACGGGCGCCGCGCGTCACGACGAGGGGGACTGAATATGAATATCACGGTATACCTGGGTGCCAGCGTCGGCAATGACCCGGCGTTTCTGCCCGCGGTGCAGGAGCTGGGCGACTGGATTGGCGCTAACGGACACGCGTTGGTATACGGCGGGTCCAAGTCGGGTCTGATGGGTGCGCTCGCCGATAGCGTACTCGAGGCAGGTGGACACGTGACGGGTGTTGAACCGAGCTTTTTTATCGAGGCCGAGTTTCAACATGACGGTATCGACGACCTCATCGTGACGAGTGACATGGCCGAACGCAAGGCCAAGATGATTGAGCTCGGTGACGCGTTCATCGCCTTTCCCGGTGGGACGGGTACGCTCGAGGAGATTGCCGAGGTCATGTCCGCCGTGTCGTTGGGGCATCTCGATGCGCCGTGCATTCTGTACAACCTTGGGGGCTACTACAACGATCTTAAGGCGTTGCTCGAGCACATGATTGATAAAGGGCTTTCGAGCCCGAGGCGCCAGCACGGCATCTACTTTGCCGACGATTTGCGCGAGATTGCCTCGATTATCAACGGATAAGTCTTGAGCCTGCCCCACTATGACTCCCAATGGTGCCGTTTGCGGCGCAGACGGTTGGCTCGTTCGGGTAACGCTCGCTCTACAATAAAACGTATCTTTGCCGAATTTGACCACGGGAGGTCCCGATGGATAGTCTTGCAAAACCCAAAAACCGTGCGCTGTTTTTAGTTAGCGTTGCCGTGACCGGTGCGTTCGCAGGCGCCGCGGTCTGGCTGTTCTTTTTTGCGATGGAGCACGGTGTCGACTATCTATGGACCGAGATTCCGCACGCGCTGGGCGTCGCTTCGCCTGAGCTCGCGAGCGGCCCGTTCGGTTTTCTGCCGTACCCGTTTTTTGTCTGCTTGCTGGGCGGCCTGCTGATCGGTCTGTACGAAAAGATTACGGGCACCAAGACCGATGACCTCAACCAGGTGATGGCCAAGGTTAAACAAGACGGTCGCTACCCGTACGACAACCTCGGCAAGCTTTCGCTTGCGGCATTGCTGCCGCTGCTGTTTGGCGGAAGTATTGGACCGGAGGCCGGCCTGACCGGAGTTATCGCGGGTCTGTGCAGCTGGGTCGGCGACCGCATGCGTCGCTTTGGCGCCGAGTTTAGGGAGCTCACGCTGCTGGGCACCCAGGCTGCCCTGACGGCGCTCTTTACCGCGCCCGTGTTTGGCTTTGTGGCGCCGCTCGCCGGTAGCGCCGACGGCCAGGGCGCTGGCGAGGACTCCGCGTCCGATGAGATCACCATCAAGCTGCCCAAGGCGCAAAAGACCGTGGTCTACGGCATCGCGATTGCCGGCGGTCTGGGCACCTATCTGCTGCTCGGCCAGCTTATGGGCGGCGGCATGGGCATGCCCAGGTTCGAGGCCGCCCAGGTGGGTAACCTGGAACTTGTCTGGCTCATTCCGCTGGCGTTGGTCGGCACCGTATGCGGTTGGCTGTACTTTGTCTCTGAGCATGCAAGCGAGGCACTGTCCCATGCAATAGGGGAGCGCCCGGTCGTCAAGGCCATGCTGGCCGGCCTGGCGCTCGCCATCTGTGGCACGGTCCTGCCCTACACCATGTTTGCCGGCGAGACCCAGGCCGATGTGCTCATGGAAACCTATCTGACCATTCCCGCTGGCGTGCTTATCGCGACCGGTCTTGTTAAGGCCATGCTGACGCCCGCCCTCATCAACCTTGGTTGGCGCGGCGGCCACTTCTTCCCGGTTATCTTCTCGGGTGTGAGCCTGGGCTATGGCCTTGCCATCCTCACCGGCGCAGATCCGGTCTTTTGCGTCGCCGTCTGCACCGCCTCGACGATGGGCGCCGTCATGCGTCAGCCCGTCATGGTCGTGGGCCTGCTGCTCATGTGCTTCCCGCTCAAGGGCATCGTCTGCATGATCATCGCCGCTGTTATCGCCGCCGGCATTCCGCTTCCCAAGCCGCTGCGCAAGTAGTACGGTGGCGCACGCCGGGGACATGCCGTTTGCCATGGATTTGCGGATGGGCGATTGCGACCGATTGCGGCCCGCGTGGGTCGAGATTTGCTTGCCTACAGGTCGCGTGCCCGATAGACCTTGGTGCTGACGGTGCAGCTGATTGCACATAGCGTGAGGGCCAGTACGGCAATTCCTGCGCACAGGCAGCCGAGGACGGCGGGATCGGGATTCGCCCCAGCAATCGACATGAGCCAGTTGCTGATGGGGTTGGAGGAGCTCAGCGTGGCCATGGCAAGGCATCCGAGCAGGGCAAACAGGCCGACGGAAAGGCGCAGCGCCTCCATGTGTCCAAATCGAAAGAACAGCGGCTGTGCCAGAAACACCATCATGAGGGAGATGAGCATCGATGCGGCGGAGGCTATTGTGGTCTCAAAGACGATCTGTCCCGTCGAGGGCATGCCCGTGTGATCGAAGAACGGAAGAGTGATGGTGCTCAAAAGCACGGTCGCGCACGCCATGATGGCCGAGAAGGCAACAATGCAGAGGTAACGTGCGCAGATGATGTCTTTGCGCGAGAGGGGCAGCGTTGCCCGATAGCGCTCCCATCCGTTTTGATTGTCGTAGCCGGCCAGCGAGCTCATGACCACGATGGGCGACATGGCACTGACCGCGCAGGCGCCGGCGCTCATACTGGCATCGCCATCCGATGCGTTGGCGAGGGTTAGTACGACGAAGATGAACAGGCCGACGCCCGCGATGCTCGGGACAAGCGTGCGGACGATGGCGAGCTCAGACATAAAGGCGCGTTTCATTTCGAAGCCCCTTTCAGTATGAGGCGAAGATAGTCATCAATGGTTGCCCGGTCGCAGGGAATCTCGGGGAAGGCCTCGAGCGCCTCGCGACGGTTGGGTACGAGCACGTCCACGCTATAGGCGTGGTGGGCGGCACGGGCACCTTCGACGCAAGCCATAAGCTCTGCGGCCTGTGCTTGGGTGCAGTGGGCGATGCCGGCTCGGTCGGTAATGTCCTCGCGCGGCAGGTCAAACACAATCGAGCCGTTATCGATGCAGATGACGCGGTCGGCAGTGCGATCGAGGTCGGATGTAATGTGGCTCGAGAGCAGCACGCTGTGCTGGCCGTCGGCGACAAAGGCAAGCAACTCGTCGAGCAGTTCCTCGCGCGCCATGGGATCGAGGCCCGCGGTGGCTTCGTCCAAAACGAGCAGCTTGGCATTGTGGCTGAGCGCACAGGCGAGCTGCAGCTTCATGCCCATGCCGCGGGAGAGGTCCTTGACCTTCGTCTTGGGATCGAGGCCAAATCGGTCGATGAATCCGGCGAACGTTTCGCAGCTCCACGTGGGGTATGCCGGGCCTACGAGCTTCTCGACCTGGCCCACCTTGAGCGTGGAGGGGAAGGGACACGTGTCCAGGACAAGCCCGATGCGGGAGCGCAGGTGGCGCTGCGTCTCGTCGGGCGCGTTGGCGTCGCAGCGCTGTCCAAGCAGATGCACCTCGCCGGCATCGGGCTTTATAAGCCCAAGCGCGGCGCGAATGGTCGTCGTCTTGCCGGCGCCATTTGCGCCCACAAAGCCAACGATCTGGCCGGGCTCCACGGCAAGCGTGACGTCGCGCAGTGAAAAGCGGTCGCTCACGCGGCGCGATACACCTTTGAGTTCTAGCAACTTTTGCATGGTATAGCCTTTCTTGCAGATGGCTACTGCATGGTTTCGGGGGCTACGAGGTCGAGCATCTCGTGCAGCTTGTCGCGCGTGACGCCCAAGGCTTCGGCTTGGCTCGCCGCTTTCGCAAGCAGCTCTTCGATATGGCAGAGCTGATTTTCGCGCAAGAGTTCTTGGTTGCCCTCGGCGACAAAACAGCCCTTGCCCTGCACGGTGCAGATAAAGCCGAGTTGCTCCAGGTCGGCGTAGGCGCGCTTGGTGGTGATGACACTCACGCCAAGATCGCTCGCGAGTGCACGGATGCTGGGGAGTTTGGCTCCCGAAGCGAGCGCGCCCGAAAGGATCTGAGCTTTGACTTGCGAGGCTATTTGCTCGTAGATGGGCTTGTCGCTCGAATTGGATAGGATGATGTCCACAGCGGCTCCTTAGCTGTTGGGCTACACGTGTATATAACCGGTAAGCACAGTATATATACACTATGTACAGTTACGCAAGAGACAAATTCGGATTGGGCCGGCTACCCAGGCCCCAACTGATGAATTTGTCCTGATAGGCGCCCTAGAGCGGGATTTCGCGGCTACAATAGTGCGGTTACATCGACGTAATGCACTCAATGCAAGAAAGGATCCGCATGGCAAGCCTGTCGGATGAAATCTCGTCGCGCCGCACATTCGCGATCATCAGCCACCCGGACGCCGGTAAGACCACGCTTACCGAGAAGCTGCTGCTCTATACCGGCAGCATCCAGACTGCCGGTTCGGTCAAGGGCAAGAGCTCGGCCAAGCACGCCGTCTCGGACTGGATGGACATCGAGAAGGAGCGCGGCATTTCCGTTACCTCCTCGGTGCTGCAGTTCACCTATAATGGCGCCTGCGTCAACATCCTCGATACCCCCGGCCACCAGGACTTCTCGGAGGATACCTACCGTACCCTTATGGCCGCCGACGCCGCAGTCATGGTCATCGACGGCGCTAAGGGCGTCGAGGCCCAGACCAAAAAGCTCTTTAAGGTCTGTACGCTGCGCCACATTCCCATCTTCACCTTTGTGAATAAGCTCGACCACGAGGCTCGCGATCCGTTTGAGCTCATGGAAGAGATCGAGAACGTCCTGGGTATCAATACGTATCCCATGAACTGGCCGATCGGCAGTGGTCGCAACTTCCGCGGCGTGTTCGACCGTCAGACCCGTCGCGTCATTGCCTTTGAGGGCGACGGTCACGCCAACGCCACCAAGAAGGTCGCCGAGGTCGAGGCCGAGCTGGGCGATCCTTCCATGGACGAGCTCATCGGCGAGGAGAACCACAAGAACCTGATGGACGACATCGAGCTGCTCGATGGCGCCGGCGACGAGCTCGACTTGGATGCTGTGGCCTGCGGCAAGCTGAGCCCGGCGTTCTTTGGCTCGGCGCTCACCAACTTTGGTGTGGAGCCCTTCCTCAAGGAGTTCCTGCGCCTGGCCCCGACGCCGCGCGCCTATACCGATACGCTCACCAGTGAGCCGGTCGATCCCTGCCGCGACGACTTTAGCGGCTTTGTGTTTAAGATCCAGGCCAATATGGACAAGAACCACCGAGACCGTATCGCCTTTGTGCGCATTTGCTCGGGCAAGTTCGAGCGTGGCATGGACGCCTTCCACGTGCAGGGCAACCGTAAACTCAAGCTTGCAACGGGCACGTCGATGATGGCCGATGACCGCGCCATCGTGGACGAGGCGTACGCGGGCGATATCGTGGGCCTGTTCGACCCGGGTATCTTTAGCATCGGCGACACCGTGTGCTCCGGCAAGCGCCACGTGCAGTATCCGCAGATCCCGACGTTTGCCCCCGAGATGTTCGCTCGCATTACGCAGGTCGACACGCTCAAGCGCAAGCAGTTCGTCAAGGGTATGGAGGAGCTTGCCCAGGAGGGTGCCATCCAGATCTTCCGTGAGCTGGGTGCCGGCATGGAGAGCGTCATTGTGGGCGTGGTCGGCGTGCTGCAGTTTGAGGTGCTCGAGCGCCGTCTCAAGGCCGAGTACCGTGTTGAGGTTCGTCGCCAGCCGCTGCCCTATACGGACATCCGCTGGATCCAGAACGACCCCGATACCATCGATATTCCGGGCCTTTCGCTCACGCGCGACACCCTGCGCGTCGAGGACATGCGCGGCGGTAAGCTGCTGCTGTTCACGAGCCCGTGGAACGTGGACTGGGCAACTGACCACAACCCCGACCTTATCCTGTCGGAGTTTGGCAACGTGGCCTTTTAACGCATCGGCGCGGTGGCCCTGCGGGGCTGCCGCGCCATTTACTTGCCTGATGCCGTGTGAGCGGCTATCATACCCACCGTCGTCTCAAGACCGGGGCGTCCGAGCAGTTCGGGTCCGATATCCTGCTCGTTAAACCTAAAACCAAAGGAGTACATAATGATCAAGAAGGTCATGGAGGACTACAAGGTCCTGTTGCGGAGCGTTCCCGCGGCAACGGTTTCGCTGTTTTTCGTGAGCGTCATCATGATGAACCTGCTGGCCAACAAAGAGCTCATCAGCCTGCCGTATCTGGCACTCGATTGCGGCTTTGTGGTGAGCTGGGTTTCGTTTTTGTGCCAGGACATGATCTGCAAGCGCTTTGGCGCCAAGGCATCCATCAAAATCTCTATCCTCGCGCTGCTGGTCAATCTGGCCGTGAGTCTGTGCTTTTGGGCATGCTCGCTCACGCCCGGCATGTGGGGCGCCTACTACGACACGGGTATGATCGAGGTCAACACCGCCCTTAACGCCACCATCGGCGGCACCTGGTACGTGGTGCTGGGCTCTTCGCTGGCAATGCTCGTTTCTGCCGTGGTTAACTCCACACTCAACCAGTCGCTCGGCCGCATGCTCAAAAAGAATAACTTTGCGAGCTTTGCCTTCCGCTCTTATGTGTCCACGGGTGTTGGCCAGTTTATCGACAACTTGGTCTTTGCCATTGTGGTGAGCCACACGTTCTTTGGTTGGACCTGGGTGCAGGTTCTTATGTGCTCGCTGACCGGCGCTGTCGCCGAGCTGCTGTGCGAGGTCTTCCTGAGCCCCGTGGGCTACAAGGTCGTGCGTGGCTGGGAGCGTGAGAATGTGGGCGCCGAGTACCTCGAGCGCCACGCAACCGCCTAAGGAGCAAGTATGCGGGTTTTGATCACGGGCACTTCGGGCGGTATCGGAGCCGCGTGCGTGCAGCGCTTTTTGGACGAGGGCCACGAGGTCGTGGGCTTTGATCTGCTATCGGCGGCGATCGAACACGAGCGCTACCGCCACCTGATCGTTGATGTCCGCGAGCCTAACTCGTTTCCAGGCGACCTTGAGCCACAGGTAATCGTGAACGTTGCCGGTGTGCAGGATTCGGCCGACGATATTGCCGCCAACCTGCGTGGCACCATCAACGTGACCGAGCGCTATGCCTTTGTGGGGGAGGGGCTTGCCGCCAAGCCGACACCGGCTATCAATTCCGTGGTCAATGTGGGGTCGGCAAGCGGGCATACGGGATCGGAGTTTCCCGACTATGCCGCCAGCAAGGGCGGCGTTATCGCCTACACCAAGAACCTTGCAAACCGCCTGGCGCCGCAGGCTATCGCCAACAGTGTGGACCCGGGTGGCGTTATTACGCCGCTCAACCGTTGCGTGATGGAAGACGAACACCTATGGAGCCAGATTATGGAACTCACGCCGCTTAAGCGCTGGGCCACCGCCCAAGAGATCGCCGAGTGGATCTACTTTGTGGGCGTGACCAACCGGTTTATGACCGGGCAGAGCCTGCTGATCGATGGCGGCGAGGCCGGCCGCACGCAATTTATTTGGCCCGAATAGGAAACGCGCCCGATGGAAAGCTGTCGGGCGCGTTTTTGATGTATCGATTTTTAGCCGAGGCAAGTCCAGTTGACAGGGGTCGAGCCGTGCTGTTCGAGTAACCGATTGGCAGCGGAGAAGGGATGCGACCCCATAAAAGCGGCAAGTTCTGCCGTGGCACGGTTGGCCGAAAGCGGCGAGGGGTGCGTAGAGGCCAGGCAGAACTTGCCGGTTGCCTTGCCCGCGCCGGTCGCGGCGAGCTTGCCCTCGACCATCTGCTGGGCAAAGCGGCCCCATGCCAAAAAGACGACCGGCTGGGGCAGCTGGCAGCAACGTTCGATAACGTAGTCGGTGAGCGTGCTCCAGCCCAGCTTGGCGTGTGAGTTCGCGGCATGCTCGCGCACGGTGAGCGTCGTGTTGAGAAGCAGGACGCCCTGTTGTGCCCAGGGGGTGAGATCTCCCGTGGCGGGAATGGGGCAGCCCAGATCGGCGTTGAGTTCCTTATAGATATTGCGTAGGCTCGGAGGCAACTTGGTTTGCGTCGCAGGCACCGAGAACGACAGCCCCATGGCCTGGTTGGGCCCGTGATAGGGGTCTTGGCCCAGGATGACGGCCTTGACCTGGTCGGCCGGCGTGTAGGCGAGGGCATTGAGGATGTCGTCTTGTGCCGGGTAGATGGTCTGCTCGGCACGCAGAAGGGCGATGCGCTCGAGTAGCTGGTTCGTAGTGTCACGTACCGGCTGCGGCGCATCGCCCAACCAAGTTGCTATGTTGCGGTCGCGGGTTGCGGTGTCCATGGGGCTCCTTTATGGCAGATGCTCTGTTGGTATCTATTGTAAAGGCGCACCGGTTGCCTTTATGCCACGGCTGTATGAAGAGCGGAGTCTACGAGACGTGCTCGGGCGCTCCTGCCATATGAGCGTGTCCATGTGCGCGAAGGCGCGGAAGCTCGACAGTTGCCGCCATGACGCCGGTGAGGATGAGGGCAGCGCCAAGGAAGGCGATGGGGCTCAGGACCTCGCCGACCAGGAAAAACGAGAAGACGGCGGAGCAGACCGGCTCGAGCGAGAAGGCGAAGCCAGTGGTTTCGGCAGGTACGTGGGGCTGCACGAGCGTCTGGGTGATAAAGCCGTAGGCAGAGCAGATGAGTGCGAGCGCAACGATAACGACGATCTCGCTCGGCGTGCTGGGAAGCGTGAGGCCGCCAAAGGTAAATGCGGCGATACCCGAGAACAAGCCGCCGAAGCCCAGCTGCCAAACGCCCAGAGCCAGTGGATCGACTTCTTCGACAAAGCGCTTGGCGATGATAATGTGGCCGGCATAGATAAAGGCCGAGAGCAGCATGATGATCGCGCCGGGATTCAGGCTGGTAAAGTCGGCGCCCGAGAGCAGCAACATGCCGCAGGTGACGATGGCTGTGCCGATGAGCACCTTGCGCTCGGGGCCGCGACGCAGCAGGGCCGCGTTGGCAAACGGCACGATCACGACCGTCAGGCTCTGCAAAAAGCCGGCGGTGGAGGCGGAGGTGAGGCTGGAGCCCAGGCACATGCAGGTGATCTCGGTTGCCATGATGGCGCCGATGATGGCGGCGCGGACCATCAGGTCACGGTTGATGCGCACCGCGTGCTTGTGGAAGAGCAGCAGGCAGGCCGCAAAGGCGATGATGCAGCGCAGCGCGACGATGCTCGTGGCGTTCATGCTGTCCATGCCGATCTTCATGAGGGGGTACGAAAAGCCCCATGCGACGGGAACGGAAAATGAGAGCGCGATTGCTTTTTTGCGATCCATGGGACTCCTTTTGTTACAGAACGGTTGCGCAAAAAGGATTCTGCTCCCAGATATGGATGTAGTAAAGCGAATGTATCTTCAGTATGATTAAGAAATACTAATGTTGGAAGAAAAAACCCTGGCAAAACGTTTTACGGCTACATCGAAGTGGAGACACGATGGCATCGCGGTATCAGATTGTATGTATGGTGGTCGATTGCGGCAGCCTGAAACGTGCCGCCGACGCGCTGGGCTATACGCAAAGCGCGGTGAGCCAGGCCGTCAAGGCGCTCGAGCGCGAGCTGGGCACCACGATTATCGAGCGCGGCAAGCAGGGCGTCTCGCTTACGCGCGACGGCAAACAGTATCTGCCGTATCTGCGCCAGATCGTAACGGCCGAGGCCGAGCTCGAGGGCAAGCGTCAGGAGTTGCTGGGGCTTTCATCGACCGACATTCGCATTGCGACGTTTACCAACGTAAGCCGTACCGTGCTGCCGCGCGTGATCCGCGACTTTGGGGGTCTGCATCCGGGCGTGCGCTTTACCCTCAAGCAGGGCGATTACACGCGCAACGCCCAATGGGTGCACGATGGCGTGGTTGACTTTTGCTTTACGGCGCGTGGATTTACCACGGGGCTTCAGAAGCGCGTGGCCTATCATGACGAGCTGGTGGCGCTGTTGCCAGCCGCCCATCCGCTGGCGGCAAAGGAAAAGGTGACGCTCGCCGACCTCGCGTCCGAACCGTTTGTGCTGCTGGATGAGGGCGAGCAGAGCCTGGTGCTCGATGCATTTGCGGCGCACGGGCTGTCCCCGCACGTGACAAGTGAGGTTACCGACGACTACACCATTATGGCGATGGTGGAGGAGGGCCTCGGCGTGAGCATGCTCTACCGGCGTACGGTCGAGGGCATGCAGGCTGATATTTGCGTGCGTCCCATCGTGCACGCTCCCTCACGCGACGTCGTGGCAGCCTGGCGCAGCTGGGATACCATGCCGATCGCCACGAGGCGCTTTATCGACTACATGAGCTCACATATCGTGAGCTAGTTGCCGATGCGCCACCTTGTTGGATGTGTCTAGCGCGCCCCAGTCTTAGCTTGCGCCAGACGATAGGTGCGTGCCGGATGGCAGAGCAATACCGCCACGACCATAAAGAACGCTGTGGTGCCCAGGCTGATGGGGTAGACCATCATGATGTTCGCAAAGGTGCGGAAGTGCGGGAACACGCAGAACACCCAATAGAAGCGGATGCCGCAGACGCAAATCATGGTGATGAGGGCGGGCATGAGCGAGATGCCAAAGCCGCGCAGATAACCGGACATGTTTTCGTAGAACATGCTAAAGGCGTACGCCGGGAAGATCGAGCACACGCGGATATAGCCGATCGAGACGATGTTGGGGTCGCTGTTGAACAACACCAGGATCTCGCGCCCCAGACCGACGATGACGATAATCGTGGTGAGTGCAACGATGCCGCCTTCGACCAGGCAGACCTTGAGCGTTTTGGTGCAGCGGTCGATCTGGCGGGCACCGTGGTTTTGTCCCACAAAGGTGGTGCAAGCCTGGCTAAAGCTGTTGAGCAGGTTGTAGCACACGTACTCCAGGCTCATGGCAGCGCTGGATGCCGCCATGACCTCGGTGCCCAGGCTGTTGATGGCGGACTGGATGATGATGTTGGCGACGGCAAAGACAGCGCTTTGGATGCCGGCGGGCAGCCCGATCTTGACGATGCGCTTGAGGGCGATGGGGTCTAAGCCTAAGTCGCGTGGGGTGACGCGGACGACGGAGTCGGTCTTGAGCAGGTGGACAAAGAGTGTGGCGGCGCTGACGGTGTAGGCGATGGCGGTGGCGATGGCGACACCCGCGACGCCCCAGTGGAGTACGGGGACAAAGATGAGGTCCAGGCCAATGTTGAGGACGGTGGACACGGCAAGCGCCTGCAGCGGCATGCGGGTGATGCCGACGGAGCGGAAGATCGCGGCCTCAAAGTTGTAGAGCAAGATCGAGGGCATGCTGAGCAAAAAGACGCGCAGGTAGAGCGAAGCGAGCGGCATGGTCTCGGCAGGCACGTTGAGCGCAGCGAGCATGGGCTCGGCAAAGATCTCGCCCAGTGCGATGACGGCAAAGCCCACGAGTGCCATTAAAATCGAGGTATGGACGGCGCGTTTGACCATGTTCTGATCGTTGCGGCCGATAGCGTTGGCGATGACCACGTTGGAGCCAAGCGACATGCCAATAAAAAGGTTGAGCATAAGACTGGTAAGCGGAACATTGGAGCCGACCGCCGCCATGGCGAGGGTTCCCTGGTCGCCCGAGAAGTTACCGATGATGACCGTGGCGATGAGGTTCGACAGCTGCTCCAAGATGCTCGTGGCGGCCACGGGGAAGGCGAACAGGGGAATATTGCGCCATAGCGAGCCGGTGGTCATGTCAATGTGCTTAGATGCGGTGTCTGCCATACGCTCTCAATCTCTAATATGCTCTTTCGTGCTTATTTGCGCAGACGATGATACTCCTAATCGACTAGTCGGCACTTAGGGACATTCCTTTTCTGCCGGCAGCTGGGGGACACTCCTTGTCTCTTCTATGACTAGATGGGGAAGGCGTGCGACAATGGTGGGCGTTGTGTTGTTCGCGCTAAGGAGTTGCCATGTTGTTGTGTCCCGTTTGCCATGAGCCGTTGGTGGACGATGAGCGCGGTGCTGTGTGCGCGGGCGGACACCGGTTTGATCGTGCGCGCGAGGGCTATCTGTATCTACTGCGCTCGTCCAAGAGCGGCGACTCCATGGGCGATCCCAAGTCGCAGGCGCGTAGTCGTCGCGACTTTCTGAACCGCGGTTACTATGCGCCGTTGCGCGATGCGATGGTCGAGCTGGTGCGCAAGCAGGTGTCTGGGCGCGCGGCGTCTGCAGGCGTCCCCATGACCTTGCTCGATATTTGCTGCGGCGAGGGCTACTACACTAGCGCCATGGGTGCGGTGCCGGACGTGGATGCTTACGGTTTCGACCTGGGCAAGGAGATGGTGCGCCTGGCCGCCAAGCGCGGCGATGCGACCTACTTTGTGGCCAATATGAAGGACATCCCCGTGGCCGATGGCGCCTTCGATATGGTGACCGAGCTCTTCGCCCCCTTTAACGAGCGCGAGTTTGCCCGCGTGCTGGCGCCCGAGGGCTCGCTCTACACCGTGGTGCCGGGTGCCCGTCATCTGTTTGGGCTCAAGGAGGTGCTCTACGACACGCCGTACCTTAACGACGAGAAGCTGCCGAAGACGACCGAGCTCGAGTTGGTGGGAACGCAGCGGGTGTCTGCGAACATTACGCTCCAGACCCAGGCTGACATCGAGGCGGTGTTCCAGATGACGCCGTACTACTACCGTACGCGCCCCGCCGACAAAGAGCGCCTGGCAAACCTGGACACCCTTCAAACCGATATCGACTTCATCATCGCCGAGTACCGCCACTAATCTACCAAAAAGGGACAGGTTTATTTTGGCAGGTTTTATCTGGGCAAATGCAAAGGGCCGACCGCGGAGATGTGCGATCGGCCCTTTTTAGTTGCTTGGCTGCAGAGGCTATGAGAAGCGAGCGCTTACAGGCGGTCCTTGTTCTCGGCCTTGACGGCGTGCGCCTGCTGAACAAAGAACAGGTCGTACACCACGATGACAAAGGCGCCAAAGTTGATGGCGTCGCCGCCAAACGCGGGAAGCGTGAGCACCGCCTGGGCAAGCGTGGCGACTGCAGCAACGATACCGAGCTTAAACGCGCCGTCAACCTGCGAAGGCTTGTTGGCACCCTTGATGCCCGCAACGCCCGCGGCAAGATCGATGAGGCCCTTGGCGATAATCACGGCCGCGGCGAGCATGGCGTTCGATCCGTAGGTGGACTCGAACTTGCCGGTCGCGATGCCGGCGATTCCTATGACGAGACTGGCGATGCCCAGAACAAAATAAATCAGGGCAAGGATTTTGAGTGTCTTGCGAGTGAAGCTCATGGCTGGTCCTTTCGATACGAGTACGCCAACCTGGCGCACCCTATGTGCTGCACATATGGTGAAGCACATTGTAGTTCAACGCGGCGATGCATGCGCCTGAAAGCGTCTCTTGCCTGCACGGTTCAACCTTTCAAAAAGGAAAGCTGGACGTAAGTCAAATCGATGGCAGCGCATGCGCGGCGCTGCGATGATGAGGCCATGGTAAGAGCTGGACCGAAGGAGGAGCCATGATGTACGGAGTCAAGCAAGTGGATGAGCCGCGGTCGCTGGGAAGGCGCATGAGTGATTCTGTGATCGCTGCCGTGTGCACGGTATTGATGGCGGTGCTTTGCATTGGGATGCTGTGGACCATGTCGCATGTGGGACAATAACGGACGGTTGGGTGCCGACATGAATGGCGCCCATGTATTCGTTTTGTTTGCTAAGGAGTGTCCATGGGCGTCGTCGATCCCTTTTCTGTTGCTCGGGCTGCTGGGCTCGAGCTCGTGCGGACGTCCGAGGGCCTTACGCTCACCGACGGCACGATGGAGTTGCGTGCCGATTTTGGCCGCATGCTTCCACGGCTCAAGCAGGGTCGTCTGCAGCAAGAGCTGTTGGTAAAGGCTGCGCGCACAAAAGGCATCGAACAACCATGGGCGATTGACGCCACGGCAGGCTTTGGCGAGGATTCGCTGCTGCTGGCGGCAGCGGGCTTTACCGTCGATCTGTATGAGCAGGATTGCGTGATCGCGGCGCTGCTCCAGGATGCCCTGGATCGCGCGGCAGATGATTCGGCGCTTGCGGCCGCCGTGGCGCGCATGCACTTACATGCGGGCGAGGACAGCATTGCCGGCCTTCGCCATACGGCTGAGCTGGTCGAGCGCGATGAGCTCGCGGCTCCCGACGTGGTGTATCTGGACCCCATGTTTCCTGAGCGCACCAAGAGCGCGGCGGTCAAAAAGAAGTTCCAGCTCTTGCACCATCTGGAACAGCCGTGTGCCGATGAGGAGACGCTGGTTAAAACTGCGCTTGCAGTGCGGCCGCGCAAGGTCGTTATCAAACGGCCGGTGAAGGGCCCATTGCTTGCCGGCGTTAAGCCGAGCTATCAGCTTGCGGGCAAGGTCGTCCGCTACGATGTTTTGGTGCCGCCGCGCCCGTAGCCTGCGCGTGATGGCCGGCGATGTGTCGGTGCCGTGCCGCTGCGTGAGCGCCGCTCCGTTGCGGAGCCTATTTCCAAGGATGCGACGTCAGATGCCACCCGCCGCAGTATTCGCATTTGTAGCAGGCCAAACCACGCCGTCCACGGTTTTCGCAGTCGGCCATAACGGCCTCGGCCTCGGCGCGTGTGTCGTAGCGGTTTTTGCGCTCGCACGATTTGTAGCGCCAAGCCTCATCGCGCTCGGCGTCCAGGGCATCGCGGCGCTCGTCCTCGCGCGCAAACAGGTCGCTCATATCGCCGCCGGTGGCAGCGCCCAAAAACTCGCTTTTGGCCTTTGACCAGGCGGCTCGCTTTTTGCTTCCCATCCGCTCCTTGCCCTTTCCAAACGCTGGTATCATTGCTCAATCAAAGTGATACCAATAAACGTGAGGTCGCCGCGTGATGATCAGAAAAACCCTCGAGACCGACATTCCCGCCGTCATGGCTATCTATGATGCCGCCCGCGCCTTTATGCGCGCGCATGGCAACGCCACGCAGTGGCCCGAGGGCACGCCTTCGGCCGAGCAGCTGGCTGCCGATATCGCCGCCGGTGGCAGCTATGTGTGCGAAGTCGACGGTCGCGTGGTGGCGACGTTTGCCTTTTTGCCGGGCCCGGACGAGTGCTATGACGTCATCGAGGACGGTCAGTGGCGCAGCGACACTCCGTACGCCGTGCTGCACCGCGTGGCGTCCGACGGCACCGTGCACGGTATCGCGGCCGCGATGTTTGCCTTTGCCAAGGAGCGTGCCGACCATCTGCGTATCGATACGCACGCGGACAACCTGCCCATGCAGGGTGCGAGCCTCAAGGCAGGGTTCGAGCGCGCCGGCGTCGTGTATGTGTCCGACGGCACGCCGCGCGTTGCGTTCGACTGGCTGCGCGAGGCATAAGGGCCGAGTCACATACCAGCGTTTCATCGAAATGAAAATGGCCCCGCGTGGGGCCATTTTTGGTAAAACGCGTCGTTGTGGGACTCGCATTGTTACCGTCTCAGATGAGACCGGGCAGACAAAAGGGGAGGTGCCGGCTTTCGTAAGGCGCGAACCTACGAAAATCGCCGCGCGGCAACGCAGGGCGATGAGCTTGGTCGGGGGATAGGGCCCGCTTCGCCCGCCGGCCCGTAAATTGTATCATCCAGTGTGGAACGAGGATGCCCGTTGCCGAGTGCGACGGGCTTGCAATAAGAGGAGAGCCATGTCGAAGCAAGCGGTCGTTGGAATCTTGGCGCATGTCGATGCCGGCAAGACCACACTGGCCGAGGCCATGCTGTTCTGCGCGGGTCGCATTCGCAAGCGCGGCCGCGTGGACGATGGCGACTCGCACCTGGATACCAACGCCATCGAGCGCGAGCGCGGCATCACGATTTTCTCGTCGCAGGCCGTGTTCGACCACGGTGATACCCGCGTCATGCTCGTGGACGCTCCCGGACACGTGGATTTTTCGGCCGAGGCAGAGCGCACGTTGCGTGCGCTCGACTACGCGATTTTGGTGGTAGGTGCCAACGACGGCGTGCAGGGGCACACCGAAACCCTGTGGCGCCTGCTTGCGCGCTATGACATTCCGACGTTCATCTATATCAACAAAATCGATTTGGAGAATCCCGGCCGCGATGTTTTGCTGGCACAACTTGGGCAGCGTCTTTCCGAGGGCTGCCTCGATGCGAACGAACTGCTGGCGGGCGGCGCCGCTTGGGAGGACGCTGCCGCGTTGGACGTGGCAGCCCTCGAGGAGTTTCTTGAGACGGGTGAGCTTTCCGTCGCAACGCTTTCGCGCATGGTTGCCGAGCGCAGGCTCTTTCCCTGCTTTGCCGGCTCGGCGCTCAAGGATCAGGGCGTGGGCGAGCTGCTGGATGGTATGTGCACGCTGATGCGTGAGCAGGCGTGGCCGCCGGAGTTCGCCGCGCGTGTCTATCGTGTCAGCCGCGGTGTTCGTGGCGAGCGCTTGGCTTGGGTTAAAGTGACCGGCGGCACACTGCATGCCAAACAGATGATTGACGGGCGTTCCGGCGCCGAGGCATGGGAGCAAAAGGTCGATCAGGTGCGCATCTATAACGGAGAGAAGTACGAGCTTGCCCAGGAAGTTGCCGCTGGCGGTATTTGTGCCGTGACGGGTCTTGCGCACGTTCGCCCGGGGGATGCCTTGGGTGCGGAGCCCGGGTGCGATGCGCCCGTCATTGCGCCGGTCCTCACCTATACGGTGCTCCCGGGCGAACATGATGTCCATGCGGTGTTTAAAGCGCTGGCTGAGCTGACGGACGAAGACCCCATGCTCGGCGTAAGCTGGAATACGCATCTTGAGCAGATTCACTTGCAGTTGATGGGCGCCGTGCAACTCGAGGTCGTGCAGCGGGTGTTGGCCGATCGCTTTGACCTTTCGATTGAGTTTGAGCCCGGCGGCATTCTCTATAAGGAGACTATTTCGCGGCCGGTCGAGGGCGTGGGCCACTTTGAGCCGCTGCGCCACTATGCCGAGGTGCATCTGCGCCTGGAGCCGTTGCCGGCGGGTTCGGGTGTGCAGTTTGGCACCGTGACCTCGGCCGACGAGCTCGATCTTAACTGGCAGCGTTTGGCACTCACCAACGCTATGGAGCGCGACCACCTGGGCGTGCTGACGGGCTCGCCCATCACCGATGTGCGCATTACGCTCGCGGGCGGCCGCGCGCATGCCAAACACACCGAGGGCGGCGATTTTCGCCAGGCCACGTACCGCGCGATTCGCCAGGGTTTGATGCAGGCGCGCGAGGCCGGCGCGGCGGTGTTGTTGGAGCCGTGGTATCGCTTTGAGCTCGAGGTGCCGGGGGAGTGCGTGGGCCGGGCGCTCTCGGATGCCACGCGCATGAGTGCCGAGTACGAGCCGCCGACGATGGCGGGAGACCGGGCGAAGCTTGTGGGTCGCGTTCCGGCATCCGAGGTGCAAGATTATGCGCTGGAGGTGGCTGCCTACACGAGCGGTCGCGGGCATCTGTACCTGGAGTTCGCCGGTTATGCGGCTTGCCATGATGGCGAGCGCGTAATCGAGGCTGCCGCCTACGAGCCCGAGGCCGATCTGCCCAACACGCCCGACTCGGTCTTTTGCGCCCACGGCGCCGGCTACACGGTCAAATGGTACGACGCACCCGCTGCGGCGCACGTAAAGGTCGATCCCGCCACCTTCCGCCCCTGGCGAGCAGCAGACGCCGAGTTTTTCGGCCACATGTGACAAAGGGGCAGTTCCTTTGTCACATGCTATTGGTATAACTCGGTATAAGTTGGTATAACTGTTACCAGGGTTTGCCAATCCGAGGAGGCCGATATGAATCCAAATCCCTTTAAGCCCACAGCTGGTAAGCGGCCTCCGATACTCATCGGTCGCGAGTCGGTCATCGAAGATTTTGAGGAAGGGCTCGACAACGGCGCCGGAGCGCCGGGCAGGCTCATGCTCATTACGGGAAACCGCGGCTATGGCAAAACGGTTCTCCTGCGGGAGCTGCAACGTCTAGCCAGCGAGCGCGGATGGGCGGTTGTCTCCGATTCCGCTTCGCTTGGTTTGTGCGACCGCTTGGCCGACGCGCTTCGCTCGAATAAACCCGTTGTGACGTCAATGGAGTTTGGGCCGTCGTTTGGCCGGATGTCGGTCGAGGCGGCGCGGGCAAAAGGCGAGACATTGCGAGGGCTGGTCAACGAGCGTCTCAAGAAGCTCGGTCCGGGCAAGGGCGTCTTGTTTGCGATTGACGAGGCACAATCGGTGTCTATCGAGGAACTGGCGGCTCTTGCCGTCCTCTATCAGCAGGTGCTCGGAGACCAGGATGCCACGGGCTTGCCCGATAGCGACCAGCGCGGTCTTGCGCTGGCGTTCGCCGGCTTGCCCAGTATGGTTGACGATCTGCTCGAAGAGCCGAGCGTGACGTTTTTGCGGCGCGCCCAGCAGCGTACGTTGGGGGCGATTTCTTTGCCCCAGGTGCGCGATTCATATATCCAGACGGTCGAATGTGCTGGTCTTTGCATTGATGCGGGGACGGCGGACCTTGCGGCGCACAAGAGCATGGGACATCCCTATATGGTTCAGCTGGTGGGATATTACATGTGGCGGTCTGCTGTCCGGCGTGGCTCGCAGGTCATTGAAGGGTGCGATGTCGAGGTTGGTCATGCGGATGCCGTCTCTGAGTTCTACGAAGCGGTTGACGCGCCTCTGTATTACGGGCTGCGTACCCCACAGCGCCTCTTTATCGAGGCTATGGCGGTTGACGAGGGCAAGCTGACGCGCATGGCGGATATCATTGAGCGCTGCGACCGCACCCAGAGCTGGGCGAGTAAATATCGCGCAAGCTTAATTCGCGAGCGCGTCATCGAGGCCGCCGGATACGGTCTCGTCCGGTTTAGCGTGCCTATGCTGGGCAAGTACATTCGCGATCGTGTTTTATGGCACGAGTGATGTGACAAAGGGACTGTCCCTTTGTCACATTCCTTTGTCACATTCGATTAACAGGAAGGGGAGCGATGACGGTGTCGCAACAACCAAGTGCTATCGAGGTGCGCGGTGCGCGCGTCCATAACCTCAAAGACATCGATATCGATATTCCGCTGGGAAAGCTCGTGGGTATTGCCGGCGTCTCGGGCTCGGGCAAGAGCTCGCTGGCGTTGGGGGTGCTCTATGCCGAGGGCTCGCGTCGTTACCTGGAGGCGCTCAGCACCTATACCCGCCGTCGGCTGACGCAGGCAGAGCACGCTCAGGTGGACGAGGTGCTGCACGTGCCGGCGGCACTCGCATTGCATCAGCGCCCCAGTGTACCGGGCGTGCGCTCGACTTTTGGCACCATGACCGAGCTCAACAACAGTCTGCGTCTGCTCTTTAGCCGCTGCGCCCATCACGTGTGCCCGCATTGCGGGGCGCGTGTGGAGCCGAGCCTTAACGTGGCCGCGGGCCTGTCGCTCGCGTGCCCCGCATGCGGCCGCGAGTTCTATGCGCCGGGGGCCGAGGACCTTGCCTTTAACAGTGGCGGCGCGTGTCCTACCTGCGGAGGCACCGGCGTCATGCGCGAGGTGGACGAGGCGAGCCTGGTGCCCGACGAGTCAAAGACCATCAACGAGGGTGCGGTGCTTCCCTGGGGCACGCTGATGTGGGATCTGATGAAGCAGGTGGCCGGCGAGATGGGCGTGCGCACCGACGTGCCGTTTAGCCAGCTCACGCCTCAAGAGCGCGACATCGTGTTCCATGGCCCGGCAGTTAAGAAGCACATTCTCTACGTTCCCAAAAATGGCGAGGGCGCCACGCCGCTCGATTTTACCTATTACAACGCTGTCTATACCGTCGAGAATGCACTCGCCAAGGTTAAGGACGATAAGGGGCTCAAGCGCGTTGCGCGCTTTTTGCGCGAGGGACCGTGCCGCGATTGCGGCGGCACGCGTCTTTCCGACGCCGCGCGCCAGCCCCAGGTGCGCGGTATCAATCTGGCGCAGGCGGCAGCCATGACGTTGGGCGAGGCGATTGAGTGGGTGCGCGGGGTGCCCGCATCCTTGCCGACCGAGATGCGGCCCATGGCCGGGGACATCTGCGATTCGTTTTTGAGTACGGCCCGCCGCCTGGTCGACCTGGGCCTCGATTACCTTTCGCTCGACCGCGCCGGTGCCACGCTGTCTACGGGTGAGCGCCAGCGCGTGCAGCTTGCCCGCGTGGTGCGCAACCGATCGACGGGTGTGCTGTATGTGCTGGACGAGCCTTCGATCGGCTTGCATCCTGCCAATGTCGACGGCCTGGTGGGCGTAATGCGCGATCTGGTGGATGACGGCAACACCGTGGTTGTTGTCGATCACGATACGCGCGTACTGGCGGAAGCCGACTATCTGGTCGAGATGGGCCCCGTTGCCGGAGCGGGCGGCGGTCATGTAATCGCCGCCGGTACGGTATGTGAGGTCGAGCAATCGCAGGGTAGCCGCATCGCGCCGTTTTTGCGCTCGGACCCCAAGCGTCTGCGCCCGCAGGTGACTGACGACGAACTGTTCGACCAAGGCCATATCCGTATGGTGACCGGTGCCATCCATACCGTCAAACCGCTCGAAGTCGATATCCCGCGCGGTCGCCTTGTCGCGGTGACGGGTGTTTCGGGCTCGGGCAAAACGACGCTGGTGCTCGAGACGCTCATCCCGGCACTCAAGGCGCAGGCAGCCGGCGAGCGCCTGCCCAGGCACGTGCGTTGGATCGATGCCGAGGGTATCGCGCGCGCCAACCTGATTGACGCCACGCCCATCGGTGCCAACGTGCGCTCGACGGTGGCGACCTATGCCGACATCCATGACGAGCTGCGCCGCGCCTTTGCCCGTACGCCCGAGGCCAAGGAGGCAGGGTATAAGGCGGGCGCCTTTAGCTACAACACTGGCACCTTGCGCTGTCCTACGTGCGATGGCACGGGTTCGATATCGCTTGACGTGCAGTTTTTGCCCGATGTCGAGATCGTCTGCCCTGCATGCCGCGGCTCGCGTTATGCCGACGCAGCCTCGTATATCCATCGCGAGGGCAAGGACGGCAGCCTACTTACATTGCCGCAGCTCATGGATATGAGTGTGGACGAGGCCATTGACGCCACGTTGGGACTCAAGAAAGTCCAGGCGCGCTTGCAGACCTTGCACGACCTGGGTTTGGGCTACTTGACACTGGGCGAGCCCACGCCGGCGCTCTCGGGCGGCGAGGCGCAGCGACTTAAGCTTGCGAGCGAGATGGGCCGCGTGCAGGACGATGCCGTATTCGTATTCGACGAGCCCACGATCGGCCTGCATCCGCTCGATGTTCAGGTGCTGCTGAGTGTGTTTGACGGCCTCGTTGCCAAGGGCGCCACGGTTATCGTGATCGAACACGACCTCGACCTTATCCGTAATGCCGATTACGTGATCGACATGGGCCCGGGCGGCGGCGACGCAGGCGGACAAATCGTCTGCACCGGTACGCCGGGCGACATCACGGCCTGCTCCAAGAGCATTACCGGTCGCTACCTATAACCGAATGTGACAAAGGGACAGTCCCTTTGTCACATCCGATGCCTATTTCACGCATTGAGCTGCGAGATAGTCGCGGAAGAACGGCAATTCAAAAGCGACGATTCCGCGCCCGCGTTCTCCAATGATGCCGGCGTCTATCATGCGGCGTCGGTAGCGGGAGACCTGCTGCGGCGAACGCTTAAGGCGCTCGACAAGGTCAGCGGTGGTGGACTCTTCTTCGTCATCGAGCATGGCGATGAGGAATCGCTTGTCCTCTGCAGTGAGTTCCCGATAGGTTGCCGCGAGGATTCGGTCGTCCATCTCGTCGCGCGCGATTTTGATCCCCAGGTCAAAGTCGCGTGACGAGATTTCCTTCGAATTGCTCGTGAGATCCCAGGCGCGGTAACCCACAAGCTGCAAAAGGAAAGGAAAGCCTGAAATCGAGCGAACGGCCTTATCGATTCCTTCGGAATCCGCCAAACGGTCGTTTTCCTGAATCGTTCGGATCAAGGCCTCGCGTACATCGTAGTCGGCGATACGCCCCAGATGATATTGCTGGGCGCGACGAAGGAACGAGACCGTCTTGTGGTTCAGCAACGTCGAGACGTTGTTAGGAAGTCCCGCCATGAGTAGGGCGACGCGTTTCCCATCGGTCACAAAGTGCTGATACGTGGCTGCGAGCTGGATCATCTCGTCGAGCGTCGGGTCGACCTCATCAACCGTGACGAGCAGGCCGGTGCCCGTTTCGTTGAGTTGGTCGATGATGTCGCTCATGCGATAACGCCAAGTCGAGGCATCGTGAACGCGATTGACCTCGATACTGCCGAGCGGCGCGATTCCGAGGCCGGTGACTTCGAAGTTGTTAGACGGGTCGATGAGATGGCCTGCAGCACGTTTCGCCCCGAGCTCGATTTCCTCAAGCATTCCCGAGAGCGCGGTCGTCTTTACCGCTATCCAGCCGTGGGATTCTGCCCTTGTCGCGAGCGACGACATGAGAGCGGTTTTACCGGTTCCACGCGCGCCTGAGAAGATCGAGGTCAATTCCGGGCGTCTACGCTGACTCAAGAAGGCACGGTCCAAATCTCGAATAATCTGTTGTCTGCCGGCGAGATGGGCAGGAACCTCGCCAAAGCTAGGGGTAAACGGGTTTTCGAGGTATTCCACAAGGCTCTCCTTTCGCATCGCCGTTTAACTTCATTTTATTCTAGTAAATTCTGATTAAAAGCGATGTCTCGTTATTTGGTGCATCAATGTGACAAAGGGGCGGTCCCTTTGTCACATTCCAGGAAAGCCTGTCTGGCGCAGAGCCTCGTAGAGGACGATGGCGGCGCTGTTGGAGAGGTTGAGTGCGCTGATGCGGTAGTCGTTCGGGTCGACGAAGTTGCCGCAGATATCCTGCTGAAGGATGGCCTCATGGCTGTCCTCGATATGTCCGAGCGCCTCCTCGTGGGCCTCCCAGACTTTGGCGTTATCGAGTGAGTCACAGTCGCGTAGCATGGGAATGCGCTCGCAGCGCTCAGGCGCCGCAGCAAGCAGATCTTCGGGAATCCCCGAGCTCTCGCTGCCAAAGACCAGATAGTCACCGTCGCGGTAGGTGCTTTGCGCATAGGTGCGGCGCGCTTTTTTGGTCAGCAGGTGCAGACGCTCGTCGGCAGGGGAGAGGCCGTTGCGCGCAAGGAAATCCTCCCAACCGGCATATGTCGTCACGTCCAAGTTTTGCCAGTAGCCCAGGCCGGCGCGACGTACCGTCTTGTCGTCGAGCGAAAAGCCCAGTGGCTCCACCAGATGCAGGCGGGCGCCGGTGACCACGCAGGTGCGGCCTATATTGCCCGTATTGGCCGGAATCTCGGGTGCATACAGCACAATGTTGAACATGAATCTCCTTGGCTCAGAACGAAAAACCACCACGAAGGGCACCTTCGTGGTGGTTTGGCGGTTACGTAGGCGGAAAAATACCCGCTTGGATAAACCTAGGCGCGGTGCCAGTCGGTCAGGCAGGCATCGAGGGAGGCGATGAGCGCATCCTTGTCCATGTGACGGCCGATGATGCACAGGCTCGTCATGCGGTCGCCCGTCTCGTCGTCCCAAATCTGCATGATTTCGGGGTTCTCGTCGATGATCTTCTGCTTCTCGCCCTCGGGCGCGGAATCGACAAACAGACCGTTCTCCATCAGGCGCATCTGGTGGCCGGCCTGCTCAAACATGTAGCACATGTCCGGATTGCCGGTCTGCCACAGCGGACCCTTGACGCGGATGACCTCGTCGGGCCACTCCTGCTCAACAAAATCGGTGAACTTCTGCAGGTCAAACGGCTTGCGGCGCGAGTACACAAAGGTCTCGATGTCGTACTCGAGCACCTCGGGGTCGTCGTGCTCCTCGGGATGTTCCATGGCCTCGATCCAGGCGGCGGAGTTGTAGGCGCGCATAAAGTCGAAGCGGTCGGTGTCGAGCAGCTCCTCCATGGGGACCTCGCCGTTTTGAGCCTCGACAATCACGGCGTCCTTCTGCAGGCTGCGCACGATGGCCTTGAGCTCGGCAATCTGCTCAGGCGTGACGGTATCGGTCTTGTTGAGGATCAGCGTGGAGCAAAACTCGATCTGCTGGATGAGCAGGCTCTCGATGTCGTCCTCGTCGATATCCTCGGCTAGCAGATCGCGACCGCCGTTGAACTCGTCGTACATGCGGGCGCAGTCGACCACGGCCACGATGTTGTCGAGCGCGAGCTTGGGCTCGCCGCCCACCTTGGCCTCGTCGCAGAAGCTCGAGATGGTGTAGGCGATGGGGATGGGCTCGCAAATACCCGAGGCCTCGATGATGATGTAGTCGAACTTGCCCGAATCGGCGATGCCCTGCAGCTGGTTGGCCAGATCGTCCGAAAGCGTGCAGCAGATGCAGCCGTTGGTGAGCGGGATGAGGTCGTCGGTCTCGGAAAGGCCGCCGTCGGCGATAAGGCTGGCGTCGACGTTGATCTCGCCGATATCGTTGACGATCACGGCGGCGCGGATGCCGCCGTCGTTAGCGAGGATGTGGTTGAGCAGCGTGGTCTTGCCGGCACCGAGGTATCCGGTAAGCATGATGATCTTCACGGGTCTGTTGGGCATGTGTCCTCCTTTGTTAGACATGGCTTACAGTTAAATCTTATGCCAAACGCCTGCTCTTATACCCACGCGCCGGCAAATAACACAGGCTACTCCCAGGCTCCCCATACATCGGGGCAATAACCGACGGTGGCCTTTTTGCCGTTGCGCACGATGGGCTCGGCTAGAACCTGCTGGTTCTCGAGCAACTTGTCGAAGCGCTGGCTAGGGGTGAGGTGCTGGATGAGCGCGAGCGTCTCCTCGTCCTTGGCCTTGGGGTTGAGCAGCTTGTCGATGCCGCCGACCGCCTGCATCACGCTCGTGAGCTCGCCTTTGCTCATCTCCTTTTCCTTAAGGTCGATAAACTGCACCTTGATGCGGCGCTCCTTAAAGAAGCGCTGGGCCTTCTTGGTATCGAAGGACTTCTTAGTCCCGAAGATTTGCACGTTCATAGTATGTTCCGCCGTTCTAACGAATGAAGTTGGTGCGCTCGCGGTCGGCCACGGGGGCTTCGATGCCGGCAGCCTTGCCTGCTTCGATGCAACGAAGGAGCCAGGCTATGTTCTTGCCGATGTTTCGCATGGTAGCAAGACCCTCGGCGTCCTGGGCGGCCTCGCCTGGCATGGCACCAAAGACGTTGTTCCAATAGGTGGAGGCGACCACGGGCATCTGGTTGATGGTGAAGTATTTATTGAGTACATCGAAGGTGGTCGACGTGCCGCCACGGCGGGCAACGGCGACCGCGGCGCCCGGCTTGTGCGCAAAGGCCTTGCTGCCAGCATAGAAGGCGCGGTCGAGGGCCGAGAGGATGCGGCCACTGGGATGCGCGTAGTAGACGGGTGAGCCAAAGACAAAGCCGTCGGCCTGCTCGGCGGCGGCGATGAGCTCGTTCACCACGTCGTCGTCAAAGGTGCAGCGGCAATCGAGCTTGCCGCACTGGCCACAGCCAATGCAGTCGCGAATGGGCTTGGCGCCCAGTTGGAACACCTCGGTATCGATGCCCTCGGCATGCAATTGCTCGGCGACCTCGGCGAGCGCGCGGGCGGTGTTGCCGCTTGCCTTGGGGCTGCCATTGACCAAAAGAACCTTCATCACAAACTCCCTCTGCTGTTGGTGACTTCTGCAGAGGATTATCGCACGATGGGGGAGGCGGTGCGGGCGCGGTGCTAATCCAGTTTGGTACCTGACACCTGCACGGCTTTCCCGAGCAACGCTTTGAGCTCGTTCAAAATGGAGACGGGCTGTCGATCGACAGCGTCTAGATGGAGCGTGGCCACGCGAATGGGCGGCTGATATTCAAGCGAGCCGATGA
Organism: uncultured Collinsella sp.; assembly: GCA_958451615.1. GTDB lineage: Bacteria > Actinomycetota > Coriobacteriia > Coriobacteriales > Coriobacteriaceae > Collinsella. Next base: position 170,267 of record CAUDQR010000001.1, read on the forward strand.
GCACGGGAGAGCCCAGGAACCGCTCGATTTCCTCTGCGATCGCGTCGATCTCTTCGGGATCGAATTCGTCGAAAAGCGCCACGAACATCGGTCCCGTCGAACGGAACAGACGACCCTTGCCGCGCGAACAATCCATGAGGCAGGCGGCGCTCTCCGCCAAAACGCGATCGCCCGCATCAAAGCCAAAGCGGGCATTGACCTGAGCGATATCGTCGATTTTAATGGCGACCATGCTCGCCTTGCGCGCCACGCGACGCATTTCGCCAATGGCGTTGACCAGGGCGTGAATATCGCCCAGACCGGTCACGGAATCGGTCGTATCTGCCAGGCTTCGGTTGATGATAATGCCCACGTACATGTTAGGCTCGGTATCGGTGCCGTCCAAGCGGTAGCCCGTGCAGTCGCAAAGCGCGTACGCTCCAGTAGCATCCATAACGCGGTACTGCATGTAGTGGAAGTGCCATGTGCCGTTTATCACCATGTCGAGCTCGGCGCGTACGTTGTCGCGGTCCTCGGGGTGGACGCGAGCAAGCCACATGTCGACCGAGTTAAAAGGGTGCTGGGAGGGCAGGTCAAAATCGCGCACGGCGTTAACCGACCATTGCGATTCTCCCGTATCGAGGTTAAGGATAAACGGATAGCGCGTCTCGGAGCTCATAGAGATCGCTTGGAACACCCGGTCGTTGCAGGGAAGCTGATCGACGATTGAGTGTTGTGGCACGTCATTGTCTTTCGGTTGCTGCACACGATGCATAAGCTTATAGCGATACATTTTGCGATCGGCATCCATCGTCATCTGGCGACGTGTATCGCCTGCAAGCGGGTCGACGTGCGAACAACCAAAACTAAAACTGGCGATCATGGGCGCCTTGCCGTCCGATGTTGCCTCGACAAGATCGGTGCGTGTCCGCTCCAAGCGCTGCTCGAGCTCGGCTTCGCCTGTCGTGGGGGACACGAGTACAAATTCATCTCCACCGATACGGAACAGCATTTCATCGTGCTCCATTGCCTCGGTGAGCGCACGACAGATGCCCAGAATATAGCGGTTGCCCTCGGCGTGGCCAAACTTATCGTTGCAGTGCTTGAGGTGATCGATGTCAATATAGGCGCAGGTGAAGGGGGCGCCTTTGCGCCAGAGCTGATTGACATGGCGGTCGAGTCCACCGCGGTTGCCAAGATTGGTGAGCGAATCGATATAGGCGCTACGTTCGAGCAGCTGGCGTTCTTGTTGCAAGACGGCGAGCGTTTTCTGCAGTTGCTCGCCGACGGCGCGCAACTCCGTGGGCAGCGCGTCAACGTCGAGCTCGGCGGTTGAGGCCCCGTTCGCAAGCCGCTGAAGATGGGCAATGATTGACTGCTCGCCCATGCGATACGACTCGTTCATGATGGATAACCTCCTTGGGTGACAGGATGCTCCGTATCATATCCCCAATTCGGTTTGAATTGGGGATATGAGTTAGCCAATGGGGACAAATGCTCCCCTAGACGGTGGTGTTTTGCGCACGAGCGTATCAGTTGTTTTTGCCACCATCGAACAATGCCTCAAAATCCTCCACCGGCATGGGACGGTGGTAGAGGAACCCTTGTGCGTAGCGGGCGCCCATCTGGCGCAGCAGCTGTGCCTGCTCATTTGTCTCGATGCCTTCGACCACAACGGGCAGGTGCAACGATTGCGCCATCTCGAGCATAGACGACACGATCTGGGAGCTCCGGTTGTCGGTTTTCCCATCAGGCAAAAAGGTGCGGTCGAGCTTGATAACATCGACGTTGACGTTCTTGAGCATCGCGAGCGTGGACTGGCCGGTGCCAAAATCGTCCATATAGGTCGAGAAGCCGCGGGTGTGCAGGTCGGCTGTCAGTTTGTCCACGGCTTCGGACTCCCCCGTATAAGCCGTCTCGGTGATCTCGATACGCATGAGCTCGGGCGGTAGGTTGTATTGGGCGGCGAGCGCCCCCATATGTTCGGCAACGTCGCAGGCAAGGATATCCACGCGCGACACATTAAGCGAGACCGGAACCACGCGAAGTCCTCGATCGATGCGCTTGCGCAGCCACGAGGCGACACCCTGCCAAATGTACTTGTCGAGCGTCACCACAAAGCCGCTTTCCTCGAGCGCCGGGATAAAGGACGCGGGCGGAATTAACGATCCATCTTTGTCGATCCAGCGTGTGAGCGCCTCGGCGCCAATGATCTCGCCGGTTTCCATATCAACCAGTGGCTGCAGGTAGTAGGTGATGCGGTCGTTTGAGAGCGCATACTGGAACTCGGTGAGGGTGCGGTGAAACGCAACCTCGCGCTTGTATTCCTCGGGGCGAAAGACGGCAATGCGATCCTTAAAGTCGTTTTTCGCGCGCCGATTGGTAAACATGGCCTTGGCCTGTGCATCGATGGTGATTTCCTCGTTGGAGTCGATGGGGTAGACACCCATGGACGGCCAGAAACCTACGCCGTTATCATGCTTGGCCACGGCCTCGCGAACGCGGTTATAGATTTTATGGACGGTGTCGTGCTCAAAGGGGATGAGTACGCAAAAGTCATCTTGGCCCCAGTACCCTGCGACGCCCATGTCGGCATTCTCGATGTCCTTGAGGACCGTGCCCACATCGGCGAGCATGCGGTCGCCCTCGGCCTGTCCGTGCCATTCGTTGAACAGCCGCATGTGTCCCATGTCGACGGTAGTGATACACCAAGCGCCGTCGCGCCCTGTCCTCAGAAATGCGTTGGCACGCCGCATAAACTCGCTGGGTCGATAGAGGCCCGTGAGCGTATCGATGCGTTCGGCGACGGCGCTTTTGCGCTCAATCTCAGGTATGGGGAGGCTGTCGTTGGGAACAAGCCCGCCGGCCGCACGAAGACGACGGTCGAGCTCGCCTAAAACGGCGGTCGCTTGATTGATTAAGCGCTCGTAAAAGGCCGGAACGACGAGGCAGACGGGGGTAATGGTATCGCCCGCGATTTGAACAGGAGCGAAAACGGCTTCTTTAAGATGATGGGTCAGTTGCTCGAATGCCTCGTGGCCCAACTCGTTGCTGAGCACGACGAACTGGGCGTTTCGTGAGCGGAAGACGCGACTCCTGCCGCGGGTGATCGACAACATGCGGCCTGCGTATTCGGCGAGCATGTTGTCGACAGCCTCGGCCCCATAGAGCTCGTTGAGCTTTGCCGTGCCGCGAACGCGGACCGCTATAAGCCCCGTCTCGCAACGGTCGCGACGGCAGGCATCGATAGCGTTGATCAGCATACGCTGCGTTCCGAGGCCCGTAGCGGCGTCGACGGTTTCGGCAAGCGAATGGTTGACGAGCTCGCCGACATAGAGCGAGGGGGTATTTCCGTCGCCGTCGATACGAAACCCGCGAGCGCGGCAAAGGACGTAGTCGCCCGCGGCATTGCGCATGCGGTACTGCATGACGCGGCGGTGTTTGGAGCCGTTGTAGATTTGGTCGATATCGCTGGTATAGGCCTCAAGGTCATCGGGATGGACACGCGTTTTCCAGTAATCGTGGCAGTTGTCGATATGCTCGGAAGGAAGACCGAGATCGCGCAAGGCGCCTTGTGACCAAAGGGTGCGATGCTTGTCCAAGTTCTCGATAAAGCAATAACGGCCTTCGTTGAGCATCGAAAAGGCATCGAAAACGCGGTCGCTTATTTCGAAGTCGTCGGCGTGGACTTGCACGATATTGCGTCGATCAAGGTGCATGGCATGGCGCAGCTTGTAGTCGTACATGCGATGGTCGGCATCGAGTGTCATGCGATTGGAGGCTTCGCCCAGGGCGGGGTCGGCGTGTGCCACTCCGTAGCTAAACGAATGAGGCATCTCGGAATCGTTGTTCTTGAGCAGGACCGTTCGGCAGTGTTCCAGACGTTCGGCGAGGTCGTCCTCGGTCGCAATCGTAGATAGGATGGCAAACTCGTCGCCGCCTATGCGAAACGCCGCCTCGTCCACTTTCATATACAGTTTGAGATAAAGGCTTACCTGCAAGATGTAGCGGTTGCCCTCGTCATGCCCAAAGACGTCGTTGCAGTGCTTGAGATTGTCGATATCGATGAACGCCATGGTAACGGGGATGTCCTGCTCCCAGAGCTCCTCGAGGGAACGGGCAAAGCCGCCGCGGTTGCCAAGTCCGGTAAGCTGGTCGGTAAAGGCGGTCCTAATCAGATCATCCTGACGCTCGAGAAGGTCACGGATGGTCTTTTCGAGCGTTTCGGTGTAATTGCTGACAGTATCCATGTTCTAAGCGGCTTTCTGAGGTCGGGGCGGATTGCGTCGGGCGAGCTCGTTGTGTACACGCGTCGTTGCTCAGCGTATTGCGTGTATCCAGGCCTCCGCCTTGCTGCGTTGTTGGGTTACTTTGCCGGCTAATGTTCGCTGTTGATAACTGCTGAGTAGTATAAACAACAGTACAAAATTATATAGGGGTGCCCATACTATGGGTGACAATTATTTGCCAAGCGGTAACACGACGATGCGATGTTCGATGAAAATGCGACTGAGACGATATATGTTGACGGGTATACTTGTCCCGTTTAAAAACGCAGAAACGGGGATGATCGCATGACGCAGCCAGATACGACGCGCACGGTGGGGCTCGCGCTCGAGGGAGGCGGCTACCGCGGTATGTATACGGCGGGCGTGCTCGACGTATGGATGGAGCGCGGCTTAACTTGCGACCATATGGTGGGTGTCTCGGCGGGCGCGGCATTTGGCTACAACTTTAAATCGCGCCAGATCGGCCGTGCCATTCGCTACAACAAGGCCTATTGCGCCGACAAGCGCTATGCGAGTGTAACGAGCTGGTTGCGAACAGGGGACATGTTCAATGCCGATTTTGCCTATCACGAGGTGCCCGTCGAGCGCGATCCCATCGACCTGGAGACATATCGTGCCTGCCCCATGCGGTTTACGTGCGTGTGTACCGATATCGAGACGGGCAAGGCCGTCTATCACGATCTGCCGTATGGCGACGAGCGCGATATCGAGTGGATCCGGGCGTCGTCGGCGATTCCTGTGGCGACGCGTCCCGTCGCCATTGAGGGGCGTAAGTACCTGGATGGCGGCGTGGCTGATTCCATTCCCAGCGCTTGGCTGTTTGCACAGGGGTATGACCGCAACGTGGTGGTGCTGACGCAGCCGGCGGGCTTTGTAAAGCAGCCCAATAGCGTGATGCCCATGCTGCGTCGCGTGTTTCGTCACTACCCGGAGTTTGTCGCAGCGCTTGAGCATCGGCATGAGGTCTACAATGCCACGCTCGATGACCTGGCACGTCGCGAGGCTGCCGGCGAGATCTTTGTGGTGCGGCCGAGCGAATCGGTGAAGGTGCCGTCGCTGTGTCGCGAACCGGATGAGCTCGAGCGCATCTACCAGATCGGTCGCCACGATGCGGAGGCGACGTTGCCCGCGCTGGAGGCCTACCTAGCGGGGTAAGGGCCGCATGCGGAAAGCGCATCCCAGAATGGACGTCCAAACTGGGATGCGCTTTCCGTTGCTGAAGATATGAGGCCGCGGAGCAGCTGCTCGGCCTATGTCTATGCCTGCTGCCAGGTGTCGACGAGCTCCTTGGCTGCGGCGTGGGGGTCGTCGGCACTGCAGACGGCGCTCACCACGAAAAAGCCGTCGACGCCGGTGGCCTTGAGCTGCGGCAAGTCGGCTGTCTTAACGCCGCCGCCCACCACGATGGGCACGGGGCTTGCCGCATGGAGGGCTGCCAGGTCCTCAAAGCTTTTGGTGATGATGGAGCCGTCGGCCGCGCGTCCGCAGTCGCGCTTGGTCTCGGTCTCGTGGAGCGGGCCGATGCCCAGGTAGTCGACCAGGCTCATGTCGGCGGTCTTGACGTACTCGAGCATCTCCTCGCAACGGGCCGAAAGACCCACGATGGCATCGGGGCCCAGCAGCTTGCGACAGACCTCGACGGGGATGTCGCTCTGACCCACGTGCACGCCGTCGACAGCGATGCCCTGCTCGCGCGCGGCGAGCACGCAGTCAAGGCGGTCGTCAATCAGCAAGGCGACCTGACCGGTCTTGCCGGCCTGAGCGATAGCCTGTGCGGCGTCGTCGGTCAGCGCGATGATCTCGCGGGCACTTGCCACCTTGGAGCGCACCTGGATGCAGGTAAAGCCGGCGTCGAGTGCCTGGGCCACTACATCGCCCACGGGGCGCCCGAGCGTGTTTTCGGGGCCGAGTACCAGATAGGCCGAGATATCAAGGTTGTCGCGGATGCTCATCGTGCTTCCTCCTGTTTCTTGATCTGTGCTTCCATGCGCTCGAGTTTGCCGGTCATGGTGTCGGTAAATCCGGGTCGAATATCGGCTTTGAGCACGACTTCGGTGCGGATGCCCTTGCTCGCTAACACAAAGGTTGCGTCGCGCACGACCTGCATGACCTCGTCCCAGTCGCCCTCGATCTCGGTGAACATCGAGGTGGTGCGGTTGGGAAGGCCGCTCTCGCGAATGACGCGCACGACCTCAGCGACCTCGGCGGACAGTTCATCGCCGGTGCCACACGGGGCGATGGCCACGGCGACGAGCGTGTTCATGCCGGCGTTGGTTGCGGGCTCGGACATGGCTTATGCCTCCTCGAGCTCGAGTCGGTTATCGGCGATGTCCTGGGCGGTTGCGCGGTAGAGCTCGTCGATAAAGGCGACCTTAAAGCTTGCCGGGGCATCGGCGACAGCGGCGGCACGCGTGCCGGCTACGTTGTAGACGGCGGTGCCGCAGACGGCTGCCGTAAACGGATCGGCAGCGCAGGCGTACACGGCTAGCACGCCGCCCTGCGAGCAACCGCAGCCGGTAATCTTTGACATGAGCGGGCTGCCGCCGTGGGATTTGGCTACGGTCGTGCCGTCGGTAATCAGGTCGACTTCGCCCGAGACCACCACAGCGCCGCCAGTGTAGCGGGCGAGCGCTACGGCGGCATCGCGGGCGGCATCGACCGTGTCGGTGGTATCGACACCGCGCACGCGGCTCAGATCGGCTGCCTCGCCCCCAAGACCCCACAGGCCGGCGAGCGCGATGATCTCGGAGGCGTTGCCGCGTACGATGGCGGGCTTGTACTGCTTGAGCTCGTTTACCAGCTGGGTGCGCAGGCTACCGATGCCCAGGCCCACCGGATCGAGCACCCAGGGCTTGCCGGCGTGGTGTGCCGCCTTGGCCGCGCGGGGAATCGTCTGCTCGTAGATGGGGAAGAGCGTGCCCATATTGAGATAGATGGCGCCGCCGCCGGCAACGAGTGCCTCGCCCTCGTCTGGTAGATAAACCATGGCGGCCGAACCGCCCACGGCGAGCTGTGCGTTGGCGACAAAGTCGATCGTCACCGTGTTGGTGATGGAGCCGGCCATCGGATTGGTGGCGCGAATCTCTTCCACGGCCTTGACCACATTTTGCTTAAGCTGTTCCGAATCAATCACTGCACATGCCTCCTTGGCATAGAAAAGGGGCGCTGTGCATAGACAGCGCCCCTGCAAAGGCGGCATGCTCCCTACGCCAGCATTAACTGACAGGTTCAAAGGATTGGGCCCCATGCCCTCTCAGCCTTGTGGTTTGCACCGCCGGCACTCCCGCATCGAATCTGTTGTTCCCTATACTAGCGCACCTGCCAAAAAGGGACAGGTTTTTTTGGCAGGTCGTTACAATAGGTAGGACCGATACGAATGGGGGCCTTATGATCAAACTTGTGCTGACCGATATGGACGATACGCTGATTCCAGCCGGGCATGACGGCGCCAGCGACTACGCCATCGAGGGCATTCATGCCATGCAGGCGGCGGGTCTGCACTTTGGCCCGGTTTCGGGTCGCCAGCCGTCCGCGATGAGCTGGATGTTCCGCAATCGCTCCGAGTGCTTCTCGACCGGTGCGTTTTGCAACGGCCAGGTGATGTTTGTCGATGGCGAGGCGGTTGCCTCGCGCGCAACTGATAACGATGCCCTTATGCGCCTGGCCGACTACCTGGAGCAAGAGACCGACGATACCTATTTGAAGGTCTACCGTCTGGGTGATGACTTTTGGGACAACGACGCCTATTGCGTGACAAGCGATCCCGAGCGTGTGCGTCGCGCCATGGAGTCAGGCGGCAACGCGTGGCTCAAGGGCGAAGAGGCTCCCTGTCGCCCTGTCGTTGACGATGCCCCGGTATACAAGGCGAATATCTGGAGTGCCCGCTCGCGTGAGGAGCTCGCGGAGCTACGTGAGCGCGTTGCCGCTGAGGTACCGGAGCTCTCACTCGTGTTTCCCAACAATCGTGTGCGCCTGTTCGATATCCTTCCAGCAGGTTGGGATAAGGGTTGCGCCGCGCTGGAGCTGGCACGCGCTTTGGACCTGACGCTCGACGAGGTGGCCGTATTCGGTGATTCCGATAACGATCTGCCCATGATCGATGCCGTTCCCAACTCCGTTGCAGTCGCCAATGCCAACGAGGCTGTCACGGCTGCCGCGCGCTGGCATATCGGCGCTGCGGTAGACGATGCGGTCGCTGGGGCTCTGCATCAGATTGCCGCCTGCGCCGCGACGGGGGAGATGCCGCCGTTTATGCGTCAGATGGATGCGACGGGTTTCGACGTCACGAACGTCTAGGGAGGGCGCTATGAAGCTTCAGCAGCTCAGATATGTCGTCAAAGTTGCCGAATGCGGCAGCATCACCGAGGCCTCGCGCCGACTCTTTGTGTCGCAGCCTTCGATTACCGCGTCGATCCGCGATCTCGAAAACGAGATGGGTGTGCATATCTTTGAGCGCACCAACAAGGGTGTCATTGTGTCCGAGGAGGGCGAGACCTTCTTGGGCTACGCGCGCCAGGTGCTCGACCAGGCCGACCTGCTCGAGGGCAAGTACAAGGGCGCATCCGAGCAGGTGCCGCACTTTAGTGTGAGCTGCCAGCACTATTCCTTTGCCGTTAATGCGTTTGTCGATGTGATCCGTGAGTTCGATGCTGCGCGCTATGACTTTACCCTGCGCGAGGAGCAGACTCACGAGATTATCGAGGACGTCGCGCATATGAAAAGCGAACTGGGCATTCTGTACTTATCCGAGCATAACCGTGAGGTTATCGAGCGCATGCTCGCCGCCAACGAGCTCGTATTCGAGGGGCTCTTCTGCGCCACGCCGCATGTCTTTGTATGCGCCGACCATCCACTGGCGGACCGTTCCAGCGTGACGCTCGAGGATCTGGAAAACTACCCGTTCCTGTCCTACGAGCAGGGCAGCTACAACTCGTTTTATTATTCCGAGGAGCTGACCTCGACGTTTGAGCGCCGCAAGAATATCCGCGTGCGCGACCGTGCGACGCTGTTCAACCTGGCCATGGGACTCAACGGCTACACGGTGTGTTCGGGCGTGATCAGCCACGAACTCAACGGTCCCGGCATCATTTCGATTCCGCTCGATGTAGACGAGTACATGGAGATCGGCATCATCACGCGCAAAAATACGACGCTCACGCGCTACGGCCAAGCCTATATCGACGCGATCCGTCAGCATATCTAGGCTGCTGTGCTCCGCGCGGGTCAAATTTCTTTATGGCAGTCCAGACTGATATAGGAATTATCTATATCAAACTGTTATAAACGTATATTTTACGATGGCCATATGAGCGCTCATACTCTGTCCCAGTAAAGCAACCAATGCAAAGGGAGATATCTATGAGCACTTCAATTCAACCGAACGCGCCGTTTCGCGCCGATATCGTCGGCAGTTTTCTTCGTCCGCAGGTCGTGAAGGACGCCCGTGCCGCCTACGCCGCGGGTACGCTCGATGCCGAGGGGCTTAAGGCCGTCGAGGATGAGGCTATTCGCGACCTAGTGGACAAGCAAAAGACCGCCGGCCTGCAGGTCATCACCGATGGCGAGTTTCGCCGCAGCTACTGGCACCTCGATTTTATGTGGGGGCTGAACGGCGTCGAGCGTCGCACCTCGCGTACGGGCTATATGTTCCACGATGAGGAGACCACCGCCGACACCGCCGTGGTGACTGGCCCCATTAGCGGCGAGAGTCATCCGTTCGTCGAGCACTTCAAATTTGTCAAGGTGCTCGAGGGGGAGGGCCAGGTCGCGCGCCAGACCATTCCGGCGCCGATTCAGACGTTCTCCGAAGTTACGCTCGACCGCTGTGATGGCCAGCAGGAGAGTCTGCACGCTGTCTACAAGACCGACGAAGAGCTCGTCGACGCCATCGCGGCGGCATACCGCACGGTGATCGCCGACCTGTATGCCGCGGGCTGTCGCAACATCCAATTTGATGACTGCACCTGGGGGATCTATTGCGATACCGACTTTGTGGCAAAGACTGGTATGAGCCCGGTCGACCTGCAAAAGGTGTCCGAGCTGGGCGTGGCGCTCAACAACGCCGCCATCGCGGGCAAGCCCGACGACCTGGTCATCAACACGCATGTGTGCCGTGGTAATTACCACTCTACCTATGCCTTCGAGGGCGGCTACGACCCCATCGCGCCGTATCTGTTCGCACACGAGAACGTCGATGCGTTCTACCTTGAGTTCGATACACCGCGCGCCGGTGGCTTTGAGCCGCTGAAGTATGTTGCCCCCGGCAAGAAGGTCGTGTTGGGCCTAGTGACCACCAAGGCCGCTGAGCTTGAGGATGAGGATGCCATCGTTGAGCGTATTCACGAGGCTGCAAAGTATGTTCCGCTCGAGAACCTGTATCTGTCTCCGCAGTGTGGCTTTGCCAGCTGCGAGATTGGCAACAAGCTGACCGAGGACGAGCAGTGGGCGAAGATCGCGCTGGTCAGGCGCATCGCCGAACGCGTTTGGAAATAGCGCTAGCGTTTGCAGGTGGCGGCGCGTGCGAGGCACTGCGTATCGCGTACAATGGTTCGGATCGTATCGTTCGGGCAGGTTATCCAATATGCCCGATCGCCCTTCCATTCGAAAGGACATCCATGTCCCAGTCTTCGACGCCCGCCGTCGCCGATGCCATCTACGATGCGTCATCGCTCGGCCGCCCGCGCATGTTCCTACTCGGTCTGCAGCATCTATTTGCCATGTTTGGCGCCACGGTGTTGGTGCCCGTGCTCACCGGTCTCTCGGTGTCGGCAACGCTTTTGTTTGCCGGCTTGGGCACGCTGCTGTTCCACTTCCTGTCGCGCGGTAAGGTGCCGGCCTTCTTGGGCTCGTCGTTTGCCTTTATTGCCGGTTATGCCGCAATCGCGCCCAACGGCGAGGCCGAGCTTTTGCCCTACGCTTGCCTGGGCGTAGCTTGTGCCGGCCTGCTCTATCCGGTGCTGGCGGCCCTGTTCCGCGCGTTTGGCGCCAAGCGCGTCATGCGCTTCTTTCCGCCGGTGGTGACCGGCCCCATCGTCATTTCGATCGGCCTAATCTTGGCAAGCTCTGCCATCGCTAACTGCCAGACCAATTGGCTTGTTGCCGTTGTCGCTGTGGCTGTGATCGTCATCTGCAACATCTGGGGCCGCGGCATGGTCAAGATCGTGCCGATTCTGCTGGGTGTTGTGGTGAGCTATGCCGTTGCCGCCGCGCTCGGCGAGGTTGATTTCTCGGGCGTTGCCGCCGCGCCGTGGGTCGGTCTTCCCATCGTGTGGGACAACACCGTGTTTGCGCTCTTTGGCCCGCAGTTCGATAGCGGTCTTGCCACGACGGCCATCATCACCATTATGCCGCTGGCCTTTGCGACTATGATCGAGCATATTGGTGATATCTCCGCTATCGGCTCGACTTGCGAGCGCAACTACATTGCCGATCCCGGCCTGCATCGCACCCTGCTTGGCGATGGCCTGGCGACCATTCTCGCATCGCTCTTTGGCGCTCCGGCTAACACCACCTATGGCGAGAACACCGGTGTGCTTGCCCTGACGCGTGTGTTTGACCCGCGCGTGATTCGCATTGCCGCGTGTTGCGCCATTGTGCTCTCGTTCTGCCCCAAGTTCGCGGCTGTCATTGCGGCCATGCCGGCGTGTGTGATCGGCGGCGTGTCACTCGTGCTCTATGGCATGATCAGTGCGGTAGGTGTGCGTAACCTCATCGAGAACCAGGTCGATTTCCAGAACAACCGCAACGTGCTGGTGGCCGCTCTGGTGCTGGTGCTTTCACTCGGCATTGCTTACAGCACTGCCGGTGCTATCGTGTTGGAGCTGGGCGGCGTGACCATTTCGCTTTCGGGTCTTGCCGTGGGTTCGCTGGTGGGCATTGTGCTCAATGCCATCCTACCGGGTAACGACTTTGAGTTTGATGTCTCCGAGCTTGAGGAGGCTGCTGAGTAACAACTGCGTCCAGCTGAATCAAAAAATGGCGCCCATGCGTACGCGCGGGCGTCATTTTTAATGCGTCAATATCCAGTGGATGCCACGTGCCATGCGCAGATCGGTTTGGGCAAAGTGGTTGCCGGGGTTGAGCTCCAGCGTCGTGGGAATACCACGTTCGACGAGCAGTTTTTCCATGGCGCGCGTGTCGTCGAGTACGTGCCTCATCATGCGGTTGGGCGTCTTGGTTTCCTTTTTGCCGAGTGACAGGTAGACGGCCTGCGGGTTGCCGGCAAAAGGGGCCGTGCTGGCGCGATCGACAAAGTCGGGAAACCACAACGACCCCGATGCGCTTGCGGCGCGGCTAAAGGCGTCGGTTTGCCAGAGGGACCAGAGCGCGAAGAGGCCCGCGAGCGAGTAGCCGGCAATGCCGCGCCAGGTGGGCGGCTGAGGAAGCGACGACTCGGCCTCTGGGATTATCCAGTTCAACAGCTCATCGAGAAATCCGGAAGCCTGACCGCCAAAGGGCTCGGCATCGCGCACGGTTCCGTCGCATCCCCAGGGGCTCAGCTCGCGATTCCAGTTGAGGCTGCCAATGCCGACAAGCGTGAAGGGCGGGCAGTTGAGCTCTCGGCAGCGTTCATAAACCTCCGCGCCGTCGCCCATGACCACGGGAAGATAGATGACTGGTGCGCTTTCGGCGTGCTGTGCATGAACGGTTATCTGCTTTTGATGCGCTTCCATGACGGGCTTCTCTCGACGTTGTGATATCGACGGCCCCCATTGTCGCACGCCGGCTCATGCAGGTTGGGCTAGACAAAAGACAATCTCGTGCATACCCTGCGGACGCATATGGAAAACGCCACCGCCGGAGGGGAGCTCGGCGGTGGCGTTGTTAAACGGTGCTGGGACTCGGGGCCTTCGCGGGAGCTGCCATGTGCGCAGAGGCGTCTACGAGCGTTTGCGGCTCGCCATGGTGCCTGCGGCGATAGCGGCTGTTCCCGCAAGGACGGTTGCCACGATGGCCGCACCCGAGGTGTCGCCGGTTGCCGCGAGCACGCCGGTGGCCTTGGCCTTCGTGGTTGCAACCGCAACGGTCTTGGTCGTCTTTGCGCCCTCGGGCTTGGGGTCCTGCTTGGACTCCGCGGGCTTGGTCTCGTCGGGCCTGGGGTCTTCCGGCTTGGCTACCTCGGGAGGTGCGATGACCATGCTCTTGGCGACAGCTTCGTTATAGGGGGAGTCGATCACAGCGTCGCCCGTGCCGATGGCTTGGCCTGCCTCGTAGATGCCGTTACGGAGCTTGCGATAGTCAATGACCTTGCCGCCTTCGGGCGTCTGGATGGCGGCGTTCTCAATCTTGATGGTGCCGATTGTCTTGCCGTCAGCGCTCATGGCACGGGCAAAGATTGCCGCTGTATCTCCTTCGGCCGTTACCTTGCTGCGGATGATCGAGATGACTGCGGGTGTGACGCCCTCGCTGGTCTGGGCGATGATGCCGATGTTCTCGCCTTGGGGCTCGGGGCTCGTCTCACCATCTTGGTTTTCGCTGTAGGGGATGGGGCCGTCGCCGTTCTCGACATAGCGGGCTATGGCCTTGACAACGGAGTCGCTGATGTAGATGTGGCCACCCTCCTCGTTGGGTCGATCGTTTCTGGTGGAGAATGCAGCCGAAACCTCGCCTTCCGCAAACGCGTCCACGGTGGAGCCGTTCTTGACGACGATGTCGTCCTGGTAGGTGAAGAGGGCGATGGCGCCACCGTATCTGCCTTTACCTGCACGGACCGTCACGTTTGCATGATCGAGGGTGATGCCCTTGTGGGCATAGACGCCATATTCAACACCGTTTACGTTGAGGGAGGCGTTTGTGGCTGCGAGGCTGCCCTTGGCCTCGACGGCAGCGTCTTTCTCGGAGCTTGCCTTGACCTGGCTGCCGTCCGAGATGTTGATATTGCCGCCGCTCCAAAGGGCCTCACCATCAGCTGAGCTTGCCTCGACCGTCCCGCCACCCTTGATGGTGAGGTTCTTGTCGGTTCCAATGCCCTTGTCCTCGGTAGCCCTGGCGGTGACGGCTCCGCTGTCGTCAATCGTGATATTGCCGTTTGCCCTGATGCCATCCGATGCACCCGTGGCGTTGACGTTGCCCGAACCTTTGATAGCGAGATCACCCCCGGCATTGATGGCATCAAACCCAGTGCTCGTGGCGTTGACGGATCCGGCTCCGTCGATGTTGATATTACCCGTGGAGAGGATAGCGTCCTCAGTAGATGTCACGCTGAGCGTGCTGCCCGCGTCGCCTTGGATATTGAGCTCGGCATTCTCGTTAGTGCCATGAGAAACGTTGATGCTTTCGATCCATTCGGCAGTGACGATGTTGGTTCCCGAGTAATTCACGTTGAGCTTGCCTGCGGCCTGGATCTCGCCGCCGTTATAGTTGTTGAGCTTCAAGTCGTCGGCGCCGTCCCACGACCAGGTACCGGCCTCGTCGCTCGCCGCGGTGTTGTACTTGTTGCCGCCGACCTTGACCCATTCCGCTGCGAGCGAGACGCTCGGCATGAGCAGCGAGCTCACCGTGAGCGCGCACACGGCGCCCGCGACGATGCGGCGCGTCACGCGGCGCCAGCTGCCGTGCGCGAGTCCTATGCGACGGCGAACGTCGGGTTCGGCAACATGGGTTCCGGCGGTAGTGTCATTGCGTTTGGGGGTCGTGAACAAGGCTGCCATGGTTGCTCCCGTTCTCATAGGGCCTATACGGCTAGGTTCAGCGTATCTGCTGGATGTTGCCGGCGGTAGTGCCGTTTGGAGGGCAAAATGGCCAAAATGGGGGAGAAATAGGCCGCACGCCGGCGCAGGGACCGACGCTAAAAGAAAAGCGCGGGGCCGCATGGCGACTCCGCGCTTTATTGTTCAGCTTTTGCAGCCTTGCCCTTACGCTACGAAGAAGTAGACGAGGAAGGCAAGGGCCGCGATCCACCCGTCCTGTGCGAAAAAGTGTTTACGAGCGTTTGCGACTCGCCAGGGCGCCTGTGACGATAGCGGCCGTTCCTACAAGGGCGGTCGCTATGATGGCTGCGCTCGAGGCGTCGCCGGTTGCCGCGAGCTTGCCGGTGGTCTTGGCTCCCGTGGCTGCAACTGCAACGGTCTTGGTTGTCTTCGTGCCCTCGGACTTGGAACCCTCGGGCTTGGTCTCGCCTGGCTTCTCCTCGGGTTTGATCTCCTCGGGAGGCACGGTGACCGTGCGCTTGGCGACAGCGGCGTCATAGGGAGAGTCGATCACGTCGTCGCCCGTGCCGATGGTTTGACCTGCCTCGTAGGAGATGCTGGGGCCGTACTCTTCTTCGTAGCGATAGTTAATGATCTTGCCGCCTGCGGGCGTCTGGATGGGAGCGCCTTCGATCTCGATGGTGCCGATCGCCTTGCCATCCTCGCTTATGGCAAGAGCGAAGATTGCCGCCGTGTCTCCCTCGGCCGTGAGCTTGCTGCGGACGATCGAGATACTCGCGGGCGTGATGCCCTCGTAGGTCTGGGCGAAGATACCGATGTTCAGACCCCTAGGCTCAGGGATGACCTCGCCGCTTTGGTCGTTGCTGTAGTGATCGGGGCCATCGCCACCGGTCTCGACATAGCGGGCTATAGCCTTAACAACGGAGTCGCTGATGTAGATGTGGCCGCCAGCGACGTTTGGCTGGTGGTTTCTGGTAGAGATTGCAACCGAGAATTTGCCTTCTGCGAACGCGTCCACGATGGAACCATTCTTGATGACGATGTCGTCCCCGTCAGTGATGAGGGCGATGGCCTGGCCGCCGCTCGCGCTTGTGCGGACCGTCACGGTCGCGTGATCGAGCGTAACGCCCTTGTAGGCATAGACACCATATTCAACACCGCTTGCGTCAAGGGAGGCGTTCGTGACCGCGAGACTACCCTCAGCGTCGACGGCAAGATCTCCCTGGGAGCTTGCCTCGACCTGGCTGCCGCCCGAGATGTCGATGTTGCCGTCAGCCCAAATCGCCGCTTCTTCTATCGAGCTTGCTTCTACCTTGCCACCGCCTTTGATGATCAGGTCACTGCCCGCGGCGATGCCGTAACCTTCGCTTCCTTTAGCGATCACTGTGCCAGAGGAATCGATGGTGGTCTTGCCCTTGGATTGGATGCCTTCGGTACCGCCCGTTGCATTCACGGTGCCCGAGCCCGTGATAGAGAGATCGCCCTTTGCCTCAATTCCGTCGGAAGTAGTGCTTGTGGTGTTCACAGTGCCTGGGCCAGAAATGGAGAGGTCGCCTGTGGATTTAATTGCATCGGCCTCAGCTGTCACATTGAGCTCATCCGTGCTATTCGAGCTCGTTATGTTCAACTCTGCTTTCTGGCTAGTGCCATCCTGCGCCTTGATGGCGGCTCCGGTGTAATCGGGCTCGGTTTTCACGGTGTTCTTGCCCTCGTAGGCAATGTTGAGCTTGCCCGCAGCCTGGATCGCACCGCCGTCATAGCCGTTGAGCTTCATATCGTCGGCGCCGTCCCAGCTCCAGGTGCCGGCGGCGTCTCCCGTGGGCCCCGCGGCCGCTTCGTGGCGGACGCCGCCAACGTCCACCCACTCCGCCGCGAGCGAGACGCTCGGCATGAGCAGCGAACTTACCGTGAGCGCGCAGGCCAGGCCGCAGACGATGCGGCGCGTCACGCGGCGCCAGCTGCCGTGCGCGAGCAGCGTGCGACGGTGCACGTCGGGCTCGACAAAATGGGCTCCTGAGGTTTTATCATTGCGCTTGGGGGTCGTGAACAAGGCGGCCATGGTTACTCCCATCCTCATAGGGCCTATGCGATTACGCCCAGCATATCTGCAGGATGTAGCCGGCGGTAGTGCCGTTTGGAGGGCAAAATGTCCAAAACTTGGGAGGCAATACATCGCGCGTCCGTGCGGTGCCTGGCTTTAAAAGAAAAGCGCGGAGCCGCTCGATGCGACTCCGCGCTTTGGTGTTCTGCTTTGGCAGCTTTGCCGTTACGCTACAAAGAAGTAGACGAGGAAGGCAAGGGCTGCGATCCACATGAGCGGCTTGATCTTGGAGGCCTCGCCCTTAAAGAGCGCGACGATCACGTAGGCGATAAAGCCCAGACCGATGCCGGCGGAGATGGAGTAGGTGAAGGGCACGCCGGCGACAATCATGAACGCCGGGAAACCCTGCGACACGTCGGACCAGTCGATCTCGGAGGCCTCGCTCATCATGAGGTAGCCGACGTAGACCAGGGCACCGCAGGTGGCGGCACTGGAAACGATGGTGACGATGGGGGAGAAGAACGCGGCGAGAATGAACAGCACGCCGGTGGTGACGGAGGTGAGGCCCGTGCGACCACCGTCGGCAGCGCCAGAGGTGGACTCGACGAAGGTAGTGATGGAGGAGACGCCCATAAAGCCACCGGCAGCAGCGGCCACGGAGTCGACGACCAGGATGGGACGGATGTCCTCGACATTGCCGTCCTCGGTCAGGAACTCGCCCTGCTTGGCGACGGCCATCGCGGTGCCCATGGTGTCGAAGAAGTCGCTCATGAGCAGCGAGAAGGCAACGACGAGCAGCATCGGGTCGGTCAGGACCTTCACGATGGCAAGGTTGCCGTCGGCAGTGCTGGCAAACGGGGCGCCGAAGGTCGAGAAGTCGAGCGGTGCGATGAGGCCCTCGGGCGCATGGGTGACGCCCAGCGGGATTCCGGCGATAACGGCGACGATGATGCCGATGAGCAGCGAGCCCGGCACGTTGCGGGAAGCCAGGGCAACCGTCACGACGATGGAGATGATGCCGACGATAAAGGTGGGGGAGGCGATGTCGCCCAGGCCGACGAGCGTACCGGCGCCAGCGGTGATGATGCCGGCGTCGCACAGGCCGATCATGGCGATAAACAGGCCCAGACCCACCGAGATGGCGTGGCGCAGGACCACGGGGATGGCGTCCATGATGGCCTCGCGCAGGCCGCAAAGGACGAGCAGCAAGATGACGATACCCTCGAGGAAGATAACGCTCATGGCCACGTGCCAGTCGCCGCCGCACATGGTGGTGGCGATGCCCGCGATCATGGCGTTGATGCCCAGACCCGACGCGCAGGCGAGCGGGCGGTTGGCGAAGATGCCCATGCAGATGGTCATGATGCCGGCGCCCAGGCAGGTGGCGCAGGCGAGCGCTCCCGCATCGATGCCAGCGCCCGAGAGCACTGCGGGGTTGACGGCGATGATGTAGGCCATCGCCAGGAATGTTGTCAGTCCAGCGCGAAGTTCGGTCCCGATTGTGGACTTGCGCTCACTGACGTGAAAAAGTTCGTCCATGCATACCCTTTCCTTGTTCGGCCCCGAGTTTAGGCCGATTGACACGAACTCACTTACTATATCGTCTTTACAACCTTGCTGTTCCTCGCATGTTGATGTTCGGCGCTTTGTAACAGACGGACGGTATTTATCGCATGAAAATGTGTGGGTACCGTATACTTAAGCGGTTACAACGACCCCTATGGAGGAACGTATGATTAAAGAGCTTTGCCACGACGAGGCTATCCTGTCCCAGCGTTGCGAGGTTGCGACCGTCGAGGACGAGTCGGTTGCTCAGGACCTGATCGATACCATCAAGTCGCTCGACGATGCCGGCTGCCTTGCCGCTAACCAGATTGGCGTTACCAAGAAGGTCTGCGTCTACCTGGACGACGCCGGCGAGCCCCACGTGCTCTACAACCCCCGTCTGGTGTTTGGCCTGGGCGCCAGCAAGATGGAGGAGAGCTGCCTGACGCACGAGGAGGTCACCAAGTCCACGCGCTATATCAAGTGCAAGGTTGCCTTTGACCAGATCGTCGACGGCAAGATGCGCGAGCGCAAGCAGGACTTTGTGGGCTTCGAGGCGCAGATGATCCAGCATATGATCGATCACTGTCTTGGCAAGCTTGTCTAGGGCGACCACAGCACCGCACTTCGTCGTTTTTGGTCCGGGCGTGACATTGTTGTCATGTCCGGGCTTTTGTGTTTAGCGCCTTTTTGTTTGGTGACAATGAACTTAGCAAGAACGTAAAGCTAGGAGGCGCTATGTGTACGAGCATTCGATTTACCGATAATTCCGGCAACATGTATCTGGGCCGCAACCTCGACTGGAGCTTTGACTACGGCCAACAGGTTCGCGTGATGCCGCGCGGGTTTCACATTCCGTATTCGTTTATCGACGACACGACAGCGGCACACGCGGTGATCGGTATGTGCATCGATTACAAGAACTACCCTATGTTCTTCGACTGCGGCAACGATGCGGGCCTCGCCGTGGCGGGTCTCAATTTCCCGGGTTATGCCGAGTATGCCGAGGACCCTGTCGACGGCAAGACCAATATCGCGGCCTATGAGTTTCCCCTGTGGGTGGCAGCGACGTTCTCGACGGTCGATGAGGTCGAGGCCGCGCTGCGCGACACGGTGATTGTCGCCAAATCTGCCGGAGAGGGGCTGGGCGTGTCGCTGCTCCATTGGATTATCGGCGACAGCCAGCGTAGCATCGTGGTCGAGATGATGGCTGACGGCCTGCATGTATACGACGATCCGGTCGACACCCTTGCCAATCAGCCCACCTTCCCGTGGCATATGGAAAACCTACGCACTTATATCACCGCCACAAGCGATTTTCCGCAGACGGCGACGTGGCGTGGCGCCGAGCTTAAGCCCTATGGAGCCGGTGCCGGCATGCGCGGCATTCCCGGCGACTGCTATTCGCCGAGCCGTTTTGTAAAGGCAGCGTACCTCAACGCCAATTACCCACAAAAAGACAGCGAGACCGAAAACGTCGTCCGCATGTTCCGTTCACTCGAGGGCGTGGTGATGATTGAGGGGGCGTCCAGGATGGGCGATGGCAAGTTCGAGAAGACTATCTATACCGGATGCTTTAGCGCGCGCACGGGCAATTATTACTACGCGATGTATGAGGATCCGTCGATTCGCTACGTGAGCCTGATGGATGCCGAGGGCGCGAGCCCCGATAGGCTTGTGGTTCCCGAGCCGCGTCGTTCGTAGCCGAGGGCTTTACTGAAATGCAAAGCGCCCCTGCATCTCCTGTGAGGTGCAGGGGCGCTGTCGTTGATGCGCGACGTCGCTAGAAGTTGGCGTCGTTGAGCTGGGCGCTCTCGAGGCCGTCGAGCAGTTGCTGTTCGGGCGTATCGGCGACGCTCTCGAGCAATTCGGTGGGATCGACGTTCATGTCCCTACCGGCCTCGTTGCCGTTGACCAGGTCGTCCGAGAAGATATCGACTTCCATTTCCTCGGCTTCCTCGATCTGGACCTCGAGCGGCACATGGGTGCGTACGAGTTTGACCGCCGGACGCATGCGGGCAAAGAGAGGCACGTACTCGATGATGATCGCCGAGTTCTCAAGACCGTACCAGCGTGCCGGGCTTCCGCAGGCGCGGCGGACGGCGTACTTGATGGCCATCACGCGGTGGTCGTTGCGGTTGATGTCCGTTTCGGGGGCAAGCATCTTGCGCAGCATGCAAAAACGGAAGTCGCCCACGTTGCCGCGTGTCTCGTAGATGGAGTAGGTGTGATGCTGCGGTGGCAGCTCACCCGATGTCATCAAGTCGCCAACGATCTGACGCAGATAGGCGTTGATGCGCTGGTTGACCTTAAAGCCCAGGTCCAGGCGCACGCGGAACAAAAAGTCCGTGCCAAAGGTCTCGACGGAATACTCGTGCGTATAGGGCTCGTCGGTAACGTGCACGTTGATGAACCAATATGCCTTGGCGCGCTTGGGGTGCTTGTCCAGGATGGAATAGAGCACGTCGCGGTCGAGCGTGAGCGGGTCGGGGCTGTTGGTGAGGAACACCAGATTGTCGGCGAGCACGGGGTAGGTCTCGTCGTTGCGCAGGCGGTTGAGCTGATCGATGTACTTGGAGACGGGCAGCAGGATCGTCTGCGTGCGCTCGATGGCGGTGCCGCGGCGCCACACGTACATAAGGCCAAACAGCAGCGAGGCCAGGAAGATCATCACATAGCCGCCGTCAAAGAACATGGTGAGGCACGAGGCAAAGAAGCAGAGCTCGATGGCGCCAAAAAGCAGAGCAAAGACGCAAGCGCCCAGCTTGTGCTTGAGGATGCCGGCGATATAGCTCGTCAAAAGCGTCGTGGTCATGAGCATAGTCACGGTGATGGCGAGGCCGTAGGCGCTCTCCATGCGCTCGGAGTTTTGGAACAGCAGCACGATGAAGATACAGCCGACCCACATGATGTTGTTGACGAGCGGAATATAGAGTTGACCCTTGGTGTCGCTGGGGTAGTGGATGCGCAGATGCGGCATAAGGTTGAGACGCGTGGCCTCGGATACCAGCGAGAACGAGCCGGTGATAAGCGCCTGCGAGGCGATGATGGCCGCTACGGCCGATAGCACGATGGCAAAGGGGCGCAGGGGCTCGGGAAGCATCATGTAGAACGGGTTGACGATGTCCATCGCGAGCATCTGGGGATTGGAGTTGTTGGCGAGCAGCCAAGCGCCCTGACCCAGATAGTTAAGGATGAGGGCCGCCTTTACGAACGGCCAGGATGCGTAAATGTTAGCCTTGCCCACGTGACCCATGTCCGAATAGAGCGCCTCGGCGCCGGTCGTCGACAGGAAGACGAAGCCGAGCACCATGATGCCCGAGTGGTTGATGGGCGAGAACAGGAACATGATGCCGCGGATGGGGTTGAGTGCGCGCAAGATGGACAGGTTGCCGAGCATGTTGAACAGGCCGGCGCCCGCCAGGAACAGGAACCATAGCGTCATGAGCGGGCCGAAGAGCTTGCCGATTGACGAGGTGCCGGCGCGCTGCATGGCAAATAGGCCGCAGATAATGATGATGGTAATAATGATGACGTTGGTCTGGCCGTCGCCCAATAGCGCGTGGCCCCACTCGATGGTGCGCAGACCCTCGATGGCTGTGGTGACCGTGACGGCGGGGGTGAGGATGCCGTCGGCAAGCAGCGCCGCACCGCCGATCATGGCGGGAAGGATCAGCCACGGCGCCACTTTGCGCACGAGACTGAACAGGGCGAAGATACCGCCCTCGTTGTGGTTGTCGGCCCTCATGGCGATTAGCACGTACTTGACCGTGGTTACGAGCGTCATGGTCCAGATGACGAGCGAAAGCGCGCCCAGGATCATGTCCTCGCTGACGGTGCCGATGCCGCCGTTGTTGGCGACGATTGATTTCATGGTGTACATAGGGCTCGTGCCGATGTCGCCATAGACGACGCCGAGCGTTACGAGCAACATACCAGCAGAAAGGGGAATGGCTCCATGCCCGCTCTGTCCGTGCTGGTCTTGGAGGTTTGCCTCCAGTTTGTTGTGTGCCACGTGGACTCCCTTAGACATCCGGTTATCTGTCTAGGGCAGATAACCTTTATGCCATCTTTATACATATAAGAGCAGTTTGGCACATCGGGTTATTTTAGACAATAATCCTCAGCTGGGGATTATTTATCTACGCAGGTAGCATTTCAAAGCAGGGGCTTTTAAGCACGTGCTGTCTGGGCGATGCCAGCCTTGGCGTTTGCGCGTTTGCCGGCGAGTTCGCAAAAAATCGCGCCGCCGATGATAAGCGCGGCGCCCATCAGGCGGACCGGTGTTATGGCTTCACCCAAAAGGGCGGCCGAGAACACGACCGCCGAAAGCGGCTCGAGGTAGCCGACGACGGCGACGGTCTGGACGGGCAGCTTGGCGACGGCGCTAAAGTAGAGCAGGCAACCAATGCCGGTGTTGACGACGCCGAGCATAGCGACGGCGCGCCAATCAATGCTGGCGGCGACGCCGGCGGACAGGAACGAGGGAGCGCCCTGCGTGATGAGCGTGAGGGCCAGTGCGGTCACAAAGGCGGCGCTCACTTGGAGTGCGGAGTTCTCGAGGCCCTCGATGTGCGGCGCACCCTTGCTGGCGATGACCATCAATGCATAGCAGAAGGCCGAGGCGATTCCACAGACGATGCCCGCAATGGGCATATTGCCGCCTAGACCTTGCGCTGCAATGAGAAAAGCACCGCAGGCGACGGCGACAAAGCCAGCGATTTTGCCGCCGGTCAGCTTTTCGCCAAAAATGAGCGGGGAGAGGGCCATAACGATGATGGGGCCACAGTAATACAACAGCGAGGAGATACCAACGCCGATCGTCTGATAGGCGCGGAACAGGAAAATCCAGCTGGCGCCCAGCGCGGCGCCCGAGACGATGAGCGCTGCGGCCTCGCGGGGGCGAGACGGAGCCTGCAGGTTATGGCGCTTGGTTATGAAGAGGATGGCGGCAAGGGTGAGAGCGCCCAAAAACGTGCGCAACAGTACGATATCGGAGCTCGGCAGCGCGATGGCAGCGGCGATGATGCCGTTGGAGCCAAACAATAGCAATGCTGCTAAGTACGTAAACAATCCGTTGTTCATGTGCTGACATCCCCTCTATATCCGAGCATGTTCACTATGGGTGAACTGGCTTTAGAAGAAAAGCGAATATAATGCATGGATAACATGACAAAAACTCATGTAAAGGTGGAGGGGTGCCGTGGAAACGAATATTCAAAAGATGCAGGTGCTGCTCGAGACCGTGCGGGCCGGCAGTTTTACGCGCGCCGCCGAGCGGCTGAGCTATTCGCAGTCGGGCGTGAGCCGCATGGTGGGCGACCTTGAGATCGATTGGGGTTTTAAGGTGCTCGACCGCAGCCGCGAGGGTGTGGTGCTTTCTGCCGATGGGCGGCAGATCATGCCGGCGGTTGAGGCGCTCTGCGAGGAGTTTGGCCGCCTGCAGCGACACGTGGACGAGATGCGTGGGCTCATGCGCGGCAAGATCTGCATTGGTGCGTTTTCGAGTGTGGCGACCCATGTACTGCCGCCGGTGATTGCGCGCTTTCGCGCCGATCATCCGGATGTCGATTACGAGCTGCTGATGGGTGATTACTCCGAGATTGAGCAATGGGTGGCGGAAGGCCGCTGCGACCTGGGCTTTATTCCGCGCGAGCCACGCGGCGCCGGCATGGCGTCGCGACCGTTGGTGCAAGACGAGTTGATGGCCGTGGTGCCAGCGGACTCCTCGCTTGCCACGGCGGAGGTCGTTTCTCTTGCCGATTTAGCCAACGAGCAGTTTATTCTGCTAGAACGCGGCACTGATGACGAGATTACGCCGCTATTCCGTCGGGCGGGGCTGGCGGTGCGCTCAAAACTGTCGACTTGGGATGACTATGCGATTATGGCTATGGTCGAGGATGGCCTGGGCGTGAGCATTCTTCCCGCGCTCATCTTGCGTCGCTGCCAGTTCGATGTTGCTGTGCGTCCGCTCGAAGGGCATCCCCATCGGCAGATCAACGCCATATATCGAACGGCCGATGTTTCGCTTGCCGCCGCTCGTTTCCTCGAATACCTTTAAATGCGTGCACGTCGTTATCGCCTTGGGATAAATCTCGAGGTCTTGCTCATTTTATTTTTGAAATTGAACTTTTCGAAATAGCACGGCGCTATACTGCTGCCTAAATTGAACTCAGGTTCAATTCGTGTTGTATAAATTGAACTTTGCCAGCAAGGAGGTTCTAGTGGCCCAAGAGACGTTTAGCGATCGTCTGCGACAGGCTATGTCCGATTGCGACGTTCGCCAGTCGGACGTGATCCGCGCATCGGAGATGCTCGGCAAAAAACTCGGCAAGAGTCAGATGAGCCAATATGTGAGCGGCAAGACGATTCCGCGGCGCGATGTGGCTGAGCTGCTCGCCCGTATTTTGGAGGTCGATGTTACCTGGCTGCTTGCCGGCGACGCCGATCAAGGCGAGGCATCATCACCCCGCAACGATTCCAAGCCCGAACCCCATCCCTCAGCTCAAATTGCAAGGAGCACCACCATGCGTACTTTTTCTAAATCCACCAAGCTCGATAACGTCCTGTATGACGTGCGCGGTCCCGTCGTCGACGAGGCCGCCCGTATGGAGGACGAGGGCGAGCGCATCCTCAAGCTCAATATCGGCAACCCGGCGCCCTTCGGTTTCCGCACGCCCGACGAGGTCATCAAGGACATGCGCCAGCAGCTGCCCGACTGCGAAGGCTATTCCAACTCGCGTGGCCTGTTCTCCGCGCGCAAGGCGATCATGCAGTATTCGCAGATCAAGGGCTTGCCCAACGTTCAGATGGAGCATATCTACACGGGCAACGGCGTGTCCGAGCTCATTCAGCTTTCGATGAACGCGCTGCTCGACAATGGCGACGAGATTCTGATCCCCAGCCCCGACTATCCGCTCTGGACGGCGTGCGCAACCCTTGCCGGCGGTCATCCCGTGCACTATCTGTGCGATGAGCAGGCGGATTGGTATCCCGACCTGGAGGATATGGAGTCCAAGATCACGAGCGCGACCAAAGCCCTCGTCATCATCAACCCCAACAACCCCACGGGTTCCGTCTATCCGCGCGAGGTGCTCGAGGGCATCGTCGAGGTTGCACGCAGGCATCAGCTGATGATCTTTGCTGATGAGATCTACGACCGCCTGTGCATGGACGGCTACGAGCACGTCTCGATTGCCTCGCTCGCTCCCGATCTGCCCTGCGTCACCTTTAGCGGTCTGTCCAAGTCGCACATGATCGCGGGCTATCGTATTGGCTGGATGGTGCTTTCGGGCAACCAGCGCTGCATGAGCGACTTCATCATGGGCATCAACATGCTCTCCAACATGCGCCTGTGCTCCAACGTGCCGGCTCAGTCGATCGTTCAGACGGCGCTCGGTGGCCATCAGTCCGTCAACGACTACATCCGCCCCGGCGGCCGTGTCTACGAGCAGCGCAACTTTGTGTATGAGGCGCTCAACAAGATTGACGGCATCTCGGTGGTTAAGCCGCGTGCGGCGTTCTACATCTTCCCCAAGATGGATGTGAAGAAGTTCAACATTACCGATGACGAGCAGTTCGCCCTTGACCTGCTGCACGAGAAGAAGATCCTGATCACGCGCGGCGGCGGCTTCAACTGGGCTGAGCCCGACCACTTCCGTATCGTGTACCTGCCGCGCATGGAAGTGCTCAAAGAGTCCCTCGAAGATCTCGCCGACTTCTTCGATCATTACCGCCAGTCGTAACGACAAAGGTAGCCTGTACTAAAACGGCCGGCCCGCAACGGATGCGGGCCGGCCGTTTTCTGTCTAAGCCCGTGCTGCTAACGCTTTGTCTCTTTGAGCGAGCAAGGTTCGCGTGTGAGCGGTAAGTTCTATTCCAAAATGGAATACAGTAGGCTTAAGCTGGAATTGATGCCCGGGTACCCGCTTTTCTAGAATGTTCTCAACAAGATGAAAGGCGGTTCCAACCAATGATTATCGATGCAAATTCCTACTGGTTCGACGAGCGCATCTTTCATGACGAGACGCTCTGCGAACAGTTTTTGGCCGAGGTGCCCCGCGCCTACGACACCGAAGGCTATCTGACCGTGAATTCCGTCGGCAAGCGACAGATCGTGATCGAGATGCCCGCCGGTTCTCCGGGCCTTAATTACATCGAGGGCGACTACACCCTCGAGAAGCGCTTGGCCGATATGGATGAGGCGGGGGTCGACAAGGCGATCCTCAAGCTCCCCGGCTGCCACGAGTGGATGTCGCTCGAGATGTGTCGGCGCTTCAACGACGGTATGGCCGCTGACGCGAAGGCGTCAAATGGCCGCCTGATTCCGCTTGTCGCTGTGCCACCCTTTGGCACCAAGGCAAATTTAGAGGAGCTCGACCGCAGGCTCGACGATGGTTTTGCGGGTGTGCAGCTCTGCGCTCACTACGGCAAGCGCTATCTCGACGACCGGGTTTTCTCGAGCTTCTTCGAGCACCTGAACGAGCGCAACGTCACCGTTTACGTCCACCATGTTCCCGTACCGGTCGAGAACGAGTCGCTTCTCGCGTACGACAACCTTCGCCGCTCTTATGGTCGCTGCGTCGACCAAACTACGGCGATCGGCCGCGAGATCTTTGGTGATTTCTTCGAGCGCTATCCTAATATCAAGATGGTCCACTCCATGCTCGGTGGCGCATACTTTGCGTTCAAGGAGATGCTGCTGCCTCACGGCCCCAAGCGCCCTGATGCCTCTGGACGTTTTCAGGTCGATACCGAGACCGTTTCCAAGCGCCTCGAGAACAACATCTATTTCGACATGTCCCATGCCCAGCCTTGGGGCAAGACACTCCTCGCCTGCGCGGTTAACGTGTTGGGTGCAGACCATATTGTTTTTGGCACGAGCTATCCGGTTAAACGCGAGTGGCTCACCGAGGGTGTCGCCTGCGTTCGTGCCGCGAGTCTGAGCAATGCAGACACAGATCTTGTGCTTGGCGGCACGGCGCAGCGACTGTACGGTGTCGAGTGAGCGGCAATCAGAGGGGGTGTCTGCCATGGACAAAGGAGAGATGAGGGCTGGGGCCGCCCGTGCGGCCATCGATCTTGGGGGCGTATTGCCGTTTGACGGTTTCGACGAACTCCGCCATGAGGTCTTTGCCCGTGCTCTTGTCATCGAGGGGGCGGGGCGACGCTCCTGCATTCTTTCGCTTGAGGTCACATCGATTGCTCCGGCTCTGCTCGCCGATCTGCGTGAGGTCGTCGAGGATGCCGCCGGCTGCAGTGGCGCTTACTCTTGGGTGGTTCCTACCCACACGTTTTCCATGCCTCACGTTCGCACTCCCGGGCATCTTGCCGATGCTGCTGCCCGCGATCGCAACGAGCGCTATCGCGCAGCGCTCATCGCCGCCGCCCGCACGGCTGTCGAGCGGGCTGTTGCGGGCATTCGCTCCGTCACACTCGCCACGGCGGAGGGCGACTGCCCCGTGAACGTTAATCGCGACATCGAGACGCCGGCCGGCTGGTGGTTGGGCTCGAATCCCGAGGGGTTTGCCGACCACGCGATGCCCGTGCTCGCCATGAGGGATGCCGGGGGCGAGTACGTTGCCGTACTTGCGGCGGCGGACGTCCAGTCCTCCGTGCTCGACGGGTCGCGCGACTCCGAGGGGAGACGCGTGGCGAGCGGAGATCTCTTTGGTTTTGCCGCCATGTCACTCGAGCGTGAGCTGGGCGGCGTTGCCCTGTTGCTGCCGGGCGCCGCGGGCGACCAAGGTCCGGCGGAGCGCGCCATGAACGTCACGTTCGATGCCGCCGGCGTGAAGCGGACGGTCGATGCCCATGAGGACGGATACCGCATGCTGCACCAGCAGGGGCAGGTCTTGGGCGATGCTTTGATTGAGGCCGCTCGCATGGCACGTGAGGATAGCGCTGCCGGCATCGATGCTCGCACGGTCGACGTCCTCCTGCCCGCTCAGACACGCGCCGATTTTTACTCTTTGGCTCCGCATCGAACGTATGAGTTTCATGCTGCCGGTGAGCAGCACACGAGGGTCTATCTGCTTCGGCTGGGAAACGTCGAGCTTGTCGGCGTGCAGCCCGAGGTCTCGAGTACATTCGGCGCCACCGTGCGCGTCGCCCGGTCCGGCTCTGTGCTCTTTGCCACGCTCGTCAACGGCGGACAGAAATACCTACCGGCCCCCGACGCGTACGAAAAGATCACCTATGAGGCCATGAACTCTGGTTTTGCCGCCGGCTCCCATGAGCGCCTCGTCGATATCATCATTGCCGCCTTGAATGCGGCGTAACACAGAAGGAGAACGTGCATGAACATTGGACACGCGCGCCGCAAAATCACCCCACAGGGCGACATCTACCTGATTGGCTATCGCAATCTTCCCAACCGCCTGGAGCCTGCGACGGGCATCCATGACGACGTCTACGCCAACGCCATTCTCTTCCAGCAAGGCGAACGCGAGGTGTTTCTCTTTAATGCCGATGTCCTCGAGTTCGAGGAAAGCATGGCCGAGGAAGTCAAGACAATGCTCGCCGAGCGCTACGGCATTGACCGTGATTGCGTCCTGCTCTCGGCGACGCACGACCATACTTCAATCGTCGCTTACCACCGCAGCTGGTGGACGGGAAAATTCGACGAGAACTACTATCGCTGGCTCCTCGATACCATTTGCCAATGCTTTGAGGAGTGCCGCGCCAATGCGCAGCCCGCGATTTGCCGCCTGGGCAAGCAGGTCGTCACCGGTTTCTATGACAACCGCATCATCCCAGGCGAACTCGCCGACAATGAGGTCATTGTCGTTTCGTTCTTCGATACCGAAGGCAAGCCATTTGCGGGCTTTGTGAACTGGGCGGTGCATTCCGCTTGCGTCGGGCCCGATTGTACGGAGCTCACGAGTGAGCTTGCCGGCCTTACCGGTAAAAAGCTCGCCCCGAGCCTCGGGTACTATCCTGCCATGGTCGTGGGCGCTGCTGGCGACTGCAGCGATCGCAATTTTCGCCAAGGTCGTGGCATCCCCGAGGTCGAGCGCGTGTCGACCGGTCTTGCCGAGGCGATTTCCCAAATCAAGCTCGATCGCGAGGTTAAACTCGACCGTATCGAGCCCCAGACGTTCTATCACACCGTCGCCCATGACGATTTTTCGCTCACGCTCAAGTGCGCCGTTATCAGCTTGGGTGGTATGCACCTCTTTGTGTTTCCGAGCGAGCTCGGCAGCGACCTTGGCGTTCGCATGAAGCGCGAATGTCCGGTTGAGGGGATTGTCTGCGGTTATACCAACGGCTATTACGAGTACTTCCTTCCGGCGCGTGAATACGGCCTCTCCTTTGAGACCGAACGTACCCAGATTCCCCAAGGCGAACCGGAGCGCCTATGCGATAAGTTCTGTCAAACCGCGCGCCTTCTCGGCGCGCCAGATTCGCGCCTGTAGTTTTGCCGCCACGGCATGGGACCCATGAGGGTCGCGGCCGTGTGATCGGCGTTCTTATTTCCCTTGTTATCTCCCATCCCGGACGTATATGCGCCCGCGGATTTTAAAGGGGAGGCGGGTTCTGTGGCTCCCCACGTCGACTACGGGGGTCTGGAATCAATGCCATGCCCCGCTCAGAAAAAGGAGGAATACCATGAAATACCAGCAGCTTTGCGATGGAATCATCGCAAAGGTCGGTGGCCGAGACAATGTGCTGGCCGTGAGTCACTGCATTACGCGTCTCCGCTTTCACCTCAAGGACGAATCGCTCGCCCAGACCGATGAGCTCAAGGCCATGAAGGGTGTCGTTGACGTCATCCAGGCCGGTGGACAGTATCAGGTCGTAATCGGTGCCACCGTCGAGTCCGTCTACAATGAACTCGTTCAGATCGGCGGGTTCGACGCCAAGCCCGCGCTTGATATCGATGAGGGCGACAATGTCAAGAAGGGCGATCCGTTCTCGCGCCTACTCGCCATCATTTCCGAGATCCTGCAACCGGTTCTTGGCGTGCTTATGGCCGGTGGCTTCATCAAGTCGATGCTCGCCCTCTGCACGGTTGCCGGTTGGCTCGCCAAGGACAGCAATACCTATGTGACGCTCTCGGCAATCGGAGATTCGGTCTTCTATTACTTCCCGCTTATCATCGGCTGGACGGCTGCCAAGAAGTTCGGACTTAAGCCCGTTATGGGTATGGCCCTCGGCGGCATCCTCGTCTACCCGACGCTCGTTGCCCTTATGGGTGGAGACCCGCTTTACACGCTCGGCACCGGTACGGTCCTTGAGTCCAATGTCTACGGTGATATCTTTGGCATCCCGTTGATTATGCAGAACTATTCATCGACGATTCTGCCTGCGATTTTCATCGTCTGGATCGCCTCGAAGGTGCACAAATTCCTTTCTGGCGCACTGCCCGCGCTTGTGAGCTCGTTCTTCTCCAACAATTTGACGCTTCTCATTTGCGGCATCCTGGGCCTGCTTGTGGTCGGTCCGGTCATGACGGTCCTCTCCAACATCGTTGCCCAAATCATCCTGGCGCTCATCAACTTCCAGCCCGCCATCGCCGGTTTTGTCATCGGCACGTTCTGGAGCCTGCTCGTCATGTTCGGTCTGCACTGGGGCGTCATTCCGCTGTGGTTCATCGATGTCGCAACCTACGGCTATGACCTCATCAACCCTCTCGTATACGCAGGTGGGTGCGCCATCGCCGGTGCCGTGCTCGGCATGATCATTCGAACCAAGGATTCCGAGGAAAACGCTGTCATCAACATCCCTGCTCTCGTCTCGTCGATCTTCGGCGTCAACGAGCCCGCGCTTTACGCCATCCTGCTGCCGCGTAAGCGTCTCATGTGGGCGACCTTCATTTCCGCCGGTGTCGGCGGCGCCATTGCCGGCCTTATGGGTGCCAAGCTCTATGCCTTCGGTGCCTCCGGTCCGCTCGGCTTCCCGAGCTTTATCAACCCCGCTGGCATCGATTCGGGCTTTATCGGTCTTGTCATCTCCGGTCTGGTCGCCTTTATTTTGGCGCTTATCGCCGCTATGGTGATCGGCACCAAGAAGGACGAGGGCGGTCAGACCCTCAACATCTCGGTGGACTAGTCCATCTACCCGCTTTGATTTAAAAGGCCTCGGACGGCAGCTGTGCTGTCCGGGGCCTTTTGCGTTTTGTACCGTTGCCGGTTGGTTTGTGGGGCATCTCAAAAGTGGCGGTGTGTGCTGGGATTACGACGACTGCGGCGCTTCGGAGGTCATGCGGCCGCCCTGTAGAAGCTGGCGATAGGGGAGAAAGCCGATAAACGAGACGACGGCTTGCGAGTACGCAGCGCTCCGTTTGAGGTAGAGCCTGACCTCGGAGGTCGTTGCAGGCTCGAGCGGCACGAGGGCCACCTTGCCGCCGGCGAGTGATTCGGCAGGCTTGCGCATGAGCAGCGAGACGCCGGCATCGCGCGCGACAAGCGAGATGATGTTTTCTGCCCGTTTGCCGGTAAACGTGACACGTGGGCTGAATCCTGCCTTGCGGCAAAGGGAGAGGGTGAGTTCGCTCACGAACGAGCCTTGGGGAAGCATAAGGAAATTCTCATCGATAAGGTCGTCGATCTCGATGGCGTTGCGCTTGGCGAGTGGATGGTCGAGCGGGATAACGGCCACGAGCCGGTCGGTTGTAAAGGGGATTTTTTTAAACTCCGGCTCGATGGCGCCGCCGTCGCGGATGAAGGCGAGGTCGATGTCCTCGCGCAAGAGCATCTGCTTGAGTGCGCTGCCTTCGCCCTCGATGAGCTCAACGGAATACGAGGGGTTCGCCTGCTGGAAATCGATGACGGCGTCCGTGATTCCATAGGGAGCCATGATGGGGATGGAGCCCACGGTGATGCGTTCGAGTGGTTCATCTGCGGCTATCTGGATGGCAGCGAGATAGCGATGCTGGAGCGTCGCTATCTTTTGTGCATAGGGGAGGAGCGCTTCGCCTTGCGCGGTGAGCGTAACGTGGCGTTGACTCCGATCGATGAGATTACAGCCGAGCTCGCGCTCCATTGCCATAATGTGCTTGGAGAGAGTCGACTGCGACATGAAGAGCAGCTCCGCCGCATCGAGAAACGTACGCGACTGCGCCAAGATGGCGAACTCACCAAAACGGCTGATATCCATAGGGTAGCCTCCGGTTCCCTCATGTCGGCAAGTAACCTAGATCACGATTCCTTGGCAGTGGTCGATTTCGTGTTGGATGATCTCGGCGGTGTAGCCCGAGAAGTTTTTGATGCGGTGGACGAAATTCTCGTCCAAATACTCAACCTTAATGCGGCGATAGCGAGTACAGGGGCGCTCGCCGGAAAGCGAGAGACATCCTTCGCTCGTCTGATAGGAATTGACCTGCTCAAGAATTTGAGGGTTGTACATCAGCAGCGCCCTGTTGCCGTCCTTTACGCAGATGATGCGTTTGCGCACGCCAATCATGTTGGCGGCAAGGCCCACGCACTCGTGCTCATGCTCATGGAGCGTATCCAGGAGGTCCTGCCCGGTCGCGGCATCGTCGGGTCCCGCGTCTTCGGAAGGCAGGCGCAAAAAGAACTCGGATTTCATGATGGGCTTAATCATGGCGGGCTCCTCATGTCTCGTGCTTTCGTGGACTTTTAATAATAGCGCGGAAGGAAAGCTGCGCGTTCGCGTTACAATCTTTCGACGTTGGACCATGTTGTCAGATCCGTTGCGTGCGGCGTCTGACGTAAGTCTAGGGCTCATGCTCGCCCTGGACTGTTCCTCTGGGGCGATGTGACTGTTGTTCCAAGAGGAAGGAAATGCATGGGGAGCAAATCTCAGCAACAAGTTCAAGTAGCGCCATCGGCCACTGCGGCGTTTCTCGTCGTAATGTATATTGCAGCCTTTGTCGCCGCGTTTAACGAGAACATTATTAACGTGGCGTTGCACGACATCATGGCGGTCTTTTCGGTGAGCGCTACCACGGCGCAGTGGCTCGTTTCGGGATACATGATCGTGACGTCGATCTTTACGGCCATCATGGCCTTTCTGTCCGGACGCTTTTCGACGCGCAAGCTGCTGTTTTTCGCATGTGGCTGCATGGTCGCCGGCGAAGTCCTGTGCCTGATCGCGCCGTCGTTTACCGTTTTGCTGCCGAGTCGTATTATGCAGGCTGCGGGATCGGGCATCTTGTTTCCGCTCATGATGAATGTGGTGCTATCTTGCGCTCCGCGCGAGAAGCTCGGTCTGTATCTGAGTCTGGGCGGTGCCTGCATTACGCTGGGGCCGGCGTTTGGACCTGTGATCAGTGGTCTTATGTGCACGTTGTTTGGCTGGAGGACGGTGTTCGTAGTGCCGCTGGTGGGCGGTGTCGTGGTCGCCGCGGCGGCAGCAAAGCTCGTTCGAAATGTTGGAGAGCGCTCGAACACTAAGCTTGATATTCTGTCGGTTGCTTTGCTTGCGGCCGGCATCACGGCGTTTGTATATTCCGTTGGCGAGTTCTCGACCAATGTGATGGCCGGTATCGTGACGCTTCTCGCCGCCGTTGTGCTGCTCGGCCTCTTTACGGCCCGTCAACTCAAGCTCGGACATCCGGTGCTCAACGTGCGCCCCATGGCAAGCGTTCGTTTTTGGCCTGCGTGCCTGCTTGTGGTGGTGTCGATGATGACGACGTTCTCGATGAGCGTTTTGCTGCCGCTCTATTTTGAGGGCGCATACGGCATGACGGCTCTTGTTGCTGGCTTGCTCATTTTGCCGGCGATTGCCTGCAACGCTGTGACCTCGATTGTGGGCGGACGCGTGATGGATGCCCGTGGCGCGTGGCCGCTGCTGCCGGTCGGCTTTGCCCTGATTGCTGTGGGACAGGCTGCAATTTCGATGACCGCGGCAAGCATGAACATTGGTATTGTCGTGGCGCTGACTGTTGTGGTGTATGCCGGTGTCGGTTTGGTGCTGAGCCCCTCGCAGACGGCCGGCCTGGAGACGTTGCCCGCCGCTGAGCATCCTCACGGAACGGCATTGCTCAACACGTGGAACATGATTGCCGCGTCGTTTGGCCCGTCCCTGTTTATCGGCCTGCTCTCGAGTTCTGCGGCGGTTGCCGGCGCCGCTGGCGTTGCGGCGGACGTTGCCCAGGCGATCGGATTTGCGGCTGCCGTGCGCGTAGCGGCCGTGATTGCCGTGGCCGGGTTCGCGGTGTCGCTGGTGTACGCCCGCCGCGAGTCGCACATGTCGCATTAATGTGTGCACATAGATTCTGCAGCTAGATTGGATGGCGACACCATAAACTAATGGACGTTTTGCCGAGAGGCATGAATGTTTAAAGCGCAAAGAGTGCGCGACGGGCCCCGCGAATGGGGCGATGATGCCCGAGAGGGCCAAGAAGGAGTCTCATGTCTGAGAACGAAGAGATCATGAACGAGACCGAGAACGAGACCATGGCTGCCGAGGTCGAGGCAGTCGAGATCGTGGAGACCGAAGCTGCCGAGGTTGAGGCTGCTGACGAGGTTTCCGCCGAGGAGGAGGCCGAGGTTGTCGAGGCCGCCGCTGATTACGATGATGAAGAGCTGATGGACAAGATGCAGAAGGCCGCCCGCCTGCTGCGCAGCCGTCGCTTTGCTATTTCCAAGGAGGAGGAGGCCAAGGCTGAGCGCATGGCGAACATCGAGCGCGCCATCAAGCTTCTTGACCTCAAGCCCAAGATGGAGCAGAAGGAGATGTCCGACCTGCTGGGCATGCGCCTTCGTGAGCTCGATGGCCTGATGGCCGAGGCCGAGGCTGCCGATCTGGTCGGCCGCATCGACGACGCCGAGGGCGATATGCGCAAGATCGTCGTCTTCGCTGCCGAGGATGCCGCTGAGGGCCTGGTCGAGCTTGCCAACAAGAAGGAGAAGCTCCTGCCCGAGCTTTCTTACGAGGAGGCCACCGAGCTGATGGCCGCTCTCGATAAGGTCATCGCTCCGCTCGTCGCCATGGGCCTGGACGAGGACCGCGGTCCTCGCGGCGGCCGTGACGAGCGCGGTGGCCGTGGCGGCGACCGTGGCGGTCGCGGCGGCTTTGGCGATCGCGGTGGCCGTGGCGGTGACCGCGGCGGCCGCGGTGGCGATCGCGGTGGCCGTGGCGGCTTTGGTGACCGTGGCGGCGACCGTGGCGGTCGCGGCGGCTTTGGCGGCAACCGTGGTGGCTATGGCGATCGCGGTGGCAACCGTGGCGGCTTCGGCGGCAACCGTGGTAACGACCGCGGCGGTCGCGGTGGCGATCGTGGCGGCCGCAACGGTGGCGGCTTCCGCGGCAATCGCTTCTAGGGGTTACGCGGTTCTACGAACCGCGTAACTAGTTGACGCTGCAAACCCGCCAGGGCGGCAATCTGCCTTTCAACTTCGGCGGCATGACCAAAAGATCAATGCCGCCTCGTTTCAAGGCACCTTGCTCGCTCTGGCGGGTTTTCGCTGTCGGTACCAAGGCATCGGCGTCGCCTTGATCCAAACCTACCAAAAAGGGACAGGTTTATTTTGGTCGGTTTTATCTGGGCAAACGTGGTCGTCTATCGCAATATGGTCGTTGGGGACGTTCTTGTTTGACTAGTCGTTTAAGAACGTCCCCAATGACTAC
>CAUDQR010000002.1 GCA_958451615.1 uncultured Collinsella sp.
CGCCATCGATTCGGCCGGCCGCGTCACCACGCGCAAGTTCCCCGTGCATGTGGACGCCTGCCGTCTCTCGGTTGACGGAGGGCCCGACTTGGAGTGGTCTCCCGGCATGAAGGTCGCCATTCGTGCGGCGGCCGCGCCCGGCGCGAAGCTCAAGTTCGTCTGGGAGAAGGACTCCTGGGCCGAATGGGGGGTTGCGCAGGGGCCGTCTGAGGCGACATCTTGCGCTTGGGAGCCCACGTCGTCCGGTTCGTACAGGGTCTACGTCGACGTCTCCGTCGGCGGCTTCTCGGCGACCACCGTACTCCCCGTCAGCGTAACCGAGGACTTCTCCCTCGACGGCCTCGCCGCAGAGGCCACCGACGGTGGGTCGCCCCTTCTAGGCGATGAGTGCGAGCTTGCCTTGTCCGTCTCCGGCAATGCGGGCTCGGTCAGGTACAAGTTCGTCTGGGAGCAGGGCGGCTGGTCTCGCTGGGGCTCGATTCGCCAGGGCGATCCCTCCGCGTCTTGCTCCTGGACCCCCGAGGTTACCGGCGACGTCAACATTTGGGTGGACGCCATCGATTCGGCCGGCCGCGTCACCACGCGCAAGTTCCCCGTGCATGTGGACAATAACTTGTCTAACTTCACTTCGATTTCCGTGGAGCCCTCTGATGGATCAGTTTCCGCTGGGGATACAGTTGCTATTACTCCCAATCTGATTGTTCGTAATAATAGAGGCGTTAAATATAAGTACGTTTGGATGAGAAACAATTGGAATGAATGGGGCGTTATAGAATCTGGAGAGGATAAATCTTCATTAAATTGGGTTGTTTCGCGAACAGGAGACATCTCAATCTATGTTGATGTAATTGATACATCAACTGGTCAAACGCTTACATGTAAAAAAGACTGCTACTTTGCGCCTGAAGACTGGTCTTATGACGGTATTTCTGTTTCCAATACATTTATCAGGCCTGGCGATGAGGTTTCTGTTAAAACGGAGTGCGCAGGGGATACTCGCTTCCTAAACTATAAATATGTTTGGAGTAGGAACAATTGGTCAAATTGGGGCATTGCTCAGAATGGTTCCGATGCTTCCCTATCTTGGACTCCTGATAAACCCGGTGAGTATGATATTTATTGTGATGTGAGCGGCTCTGACGGTAAGGTTACTACTTGCAGGATTCATATCGGTGTTTGGGATTATTCGAGAATTACAGCTATATCTACTGACGGAGATTACTCATGGGGCGTTCGCGCTGACATGGGAACTCTTGATGCGGAGAAATCCGGTCAATTTGAATTTAAATTTGTCTGGGCGAAACCGGATTGGAGTCAATGGGGCGTCCTGAGGGCGAAATCAACTACTAATGATGCCTACTTTAACCCTTCCGATTTGGGCTTGAGTTCGGGCTATTATGTTTTGTACTGTGATGTGACCTATCCTGACGGATCGGTTCATTCCAAGTCTACGCAGGTTTATTACAATCCAATCGGAAGTTCGACCGTTCTTGGGGTTAGTAGAATCAGCCTGCTTACATGGCTTACTTCGCATCAGTATGATTCTTATTATCTGGGCACGCGTTATTCCGGCGGCTTCTCATATGACACATGTCTTTACCCCAACGGAAGTCCAAGATGGGATGGCTATACGGGTATGAACTGCACCGGATTTGTTGCTCATGCTTATGCTGCTGTTGGCGGGGATGTTGCAGCGATAGGCAGGAATAACGCACACTCGCCATGGGCCGGCGGGCCTGGTGGGGGAGGCTATATTAACGCTTGGCGCTGGTATGGTTATGCTTGTGACTCAGGGTGCAAGATGTATGAGTTTAGAACGGTTCGCGATATGCTGAATAGCGGTTATGCGCAGAAAGGCGATATTATCTTCTTTAAAACGAATGGGGCTATTGATTGCCATATAGGCTTTTTCTGGGGCGATACCCCTTATGAGAACAAGATGTGGCATCAGATTTTGCCGGGCAATTTAATTGGTCCTTGCTTTAACAATGCAAATAAAAGTGAATATAACCAGAGCGTTGTTTTGATTAAATAGTAGATTGAGTTTGGAGTTTCAGTTGAACGAGAACCATATCCCAAAAGTGATTCACTACATTTGGTTTGGGAATACTGATTTGCCTGAAGAGGCAATCGCGTGCATCGAGTCCTGGAAGAAGTTTTGCCCAGATTATGAGATAAAGCGTTGGGATGAATCAAACTTCGATTTATCTTCTAATAATTATGTTAAACAGGCATATGAAGCTAAGAAATGGGCATTTGTAAGTGACTATGCGCGCTTATGGATTCTAGTTAATGAAGGCGGTATCTATATGGATACCGACGTAGAGGTCCTTAAGTCTCTTGATCCCTTTTTGACCAACCGTGCTTTTTCAGGTTTCGAATCGGACGCTTCTGTGCCAACTGGAATTATGGCTTGTGAAAAAGGATTTCCGTTATTCCGGAAGCTTTTGAATGATTACGATGTACGTTCTTTTATTAAAAGCGATGGATCGTACGACTTAACGACAAATGTTGTAGTGATTACAAAAGCTTGTAAGGCCCTCGGACTAAAGCTTGATAATACAATGCAGACAGTTGATGGATTCACACTGTACCCAAGCGATTGGTTTTGTCCCAAGAGTCATGAATCTGGTGATATTCATCTTACTGAAAATTCCGTTACCATACATCATTTTAACGGGTCTTGGATCGATGAGGTTGAGCGGGGTTTGCTGAAAGAAAGGCGTCGTTTCCTCACCCGTCATTCTTGGGTCAACCCGATGCTGGCCGGATTAATAGTACGGCTCCAGTATGGATTTAAAACAAATGACTTCAGGCCTTTGACTTCAGCATTGAAAGCCTTTTTTGCAAACCGGAATTAATTTGAATGGTCTTAAAATAGAGCCTAATCAATGATTAGGCTCTATTCATGTATTTCTTAAACAATGGTTCTAATACTGCGGCAAATGGTATTGCCGGAGAAATGGCGCCAACAGACTTTGCTTTTTTAAATGCAAAAAGGATGCTATCTCCGGCAATCTTTGACCACATTAGATAAAGAATAGTCTCCTTGAATCTCTGTATGAGTGTGTCACTGAACTCTATGCACTGCTTTTTATATTCGGCATAACTTCGTGGATTATTTAACAATAAGCGTTTATAGTTGGCTGTATAACCGTCTGTTAAGTATTCCCCTTTGCATATTTCCCGGTTGCATAGCAGGTGGTAATACTCGTGGTCAATTTGATCAAACTGAAATACTTCAGGAATGAAGCTCTCTCCTTCGGCTATGTAAAAAGGATGTGATTTGATAACGCTCGTTAACGTTGCAATGCAAGTCTCCCCTTTATAACCGTATTTGCTGTAGAGGGATGATAACTTCGCAGTGGTGTTGCTGGGAAATTGATTGTTACGAGCGGACCTGGGCGTAGCAATTCCAATGGCATCCCCTGCATTTTTCCACGCCGTTAATATGAAGTGGACCGCATCAGGTGTGAGATAATCGTCGGAATCAACACACATGAACAGTTCTGAAGTGCATTTTTCTGCAGCTAAATTGCAGGCTCGTTGTTTTCCTCCATTCGCTACCTTTATATATTCGATTTCGATAGCTGATTCCTTTGCAAATGAATCAAATAAGCTCTGCGTTCCGTCCGTCGAGCCATCGTCGACTACAAGCCAATAAAAACGAGAGTCAGTTTGTTTTTTCAAGCTTTCATACAACCGCTTCAAGGTATGTTCTCTATTATATGTAGGTGTAAAAATGCAAAGCTGTTTCACTTCAATGCCTCTATGTTAATTCAGATTTACGTATCTCAAATATGAGTTTGAAAGGTTCCCGTGTGAAGATCGAATCCAGTAGAAAAGCAGGCGTAATTATATCTTATGCCTATTCAATTGTTCAGATTCTTGTTCAGTTGCTATATGTTCCCATCTTATTAAGGGGTATCGGCCAAGCCGAATACGGTCTCTACCAATTCGTTGGCTCCATTATGGCTTATCTTACGGTAATCAATACCGTTCTTGCTTCGAGCGTGACTAAGTTTTATAGCAAGGCATATCTTCAGGACGATTCTGAATTGATGGAAAACACTCTTGCAATTGCGAAAAGACTGTTTTGGATTATCTCGTTCGTTGCGGTTGTCGTAATACTATTTGTGGGGATAATTGTCATCTATTCATACTCGAATTCGTTTAGCACGGCTCAGCTCTACGAAATGTCATTAATGTTTGTTGTTTTGGCCGCAGATATGGTTGTGGTTATGAATAACATCATTAGTATTGCGGTTATCACCGCTCATGAGAATTTTGTTTTTCTGCGTCTGTCTCAATTGGTTACTGCAATTCTTCAGCCCCTGCTCGTGGTCGTGTTCATGCGGCTCTGGCCTTCTGCGCTGCTAGTTACTTGCATGACTTTTCTTACAAATCTTCTCTGTGCTCTAATCCAGCGCATATTCGTAACTAATGTTTTGAAGACACAGTTCACTTTTCACGGGATGGATTGGAAGCTCGCTAAGGAGATGCTGCTGTTTTCTTCGGCGGTAATATTGGTTGCCTTTTCCGATCAAGTTTTCTGGAAATCAGGCCAACTAATTCTAGGATATTTTTATGGTGCCGACTTAATTGCTGTATTTGCGATAGGTGCACAAATTTACTCTGTTTATATGGTTTTAGGAACATCTATTTCTACTGTATTTCTTCCAAAGGTTACTGATATTGTGCTTCATTCGGTTGATGCAGCTACTGATCTTTCTCGGCTTTTCATCAAAGTTGGAAGAATTTCCTTTTATGTTGCATTTCTTGTTCTCAGCGGTTTTGCGATTTTTGGTCAGGATTTTATTACCCTCTGGGCGGGGCACGACTTCGCTGATGCTTATTGGGTTGCCATGATAGTTATGGTGCCATTTACGGTTGATATCATTCAAAATCTGGGTCTTACAATTATGCAGGTCAAGGATGTATACCAATTTCGAGGCTACATGAATGCTGCAATTGCTGTAATTAACGTATTTATTTCTATATTTCTATGCAGGTTGTTCGGGGTAATAGGTTCAGCCATATCAACAGCTGTTTCAATTGCCATAGGAAATGGCCTTATTATGAACTGGTATTATGCAATAAAGTTAGATATGGACATTTTTCAGTTTTGGAAGAATATTCTATCGATTTTAGTCCCTCTTCTAATTATCTCTTTTGGGTTTAATGCTATTTGGACTTATTTTGATTGGCATGGTTGGTCAGCACTGGTTACTGGAGGATTGATCTATTCACTTCTTTATGCGGTGGTTTCTATTCATTTTTGCTTTGATGCTTATGAGAGAGAGTTCGCTAGAAGATTTGTGGGACCAATTATTCGTAATATTTAGTTTTTCTAAGCGCTAAGGATTATTTCGTGAATTCATTTACCGCGAATCCGATCAAGACGGTCAAACCGATTCGTTGGATTGGGGCACTGTTACAGTTTGATTTGGGTGTCATTGCTATTGATCGAGTTAGACAGGGGAAATAAATGATACGTAAGAAAAGGGTTCTGTTAGTTTTTGGAACGCGCCCTGAGGCAATCAAGATGTGCCCACTTGTCAATGAGCTTAAGCGTCGTTCCGACAAATTTGATACTACCGTCGTTGTTACGGGGCAGCATCGTGAGATGCTTGATCAGGTCCTGCGTGTTTTCAATGTCAAGCCTGATTATGACCTTGCTATTATGAGACCGGGACAGACTCTGTTTGATGTGACAAGTGATGTCTTATTGAGACTCAAGGCTATTCTTGAGAATGAAAAACCTGATGTCGTGCTTGTTCATGGAGATACTTCTACTAGTTTTACTGCCGCGCTTGCTTGTTTCTACTTGCAGATTCCTATCGGACATGTAGAAGCTGGTCTTCGTACGCATGATATCTATAGTCCTTGGCCTGAGGAATTTAATCGACAGGCAGTTGACATCATAAGTGAATATTACTTTGCGCCCACGGAGAAGAGTAAGCAGAATCTGATTGATGAAGGGAAGTCGACGCAAAAGATTTGGGTCACAGGTAATACCGGTATTGATGCCCTGAGAACGACTGTCTGTGGTACATATTCCCATCCCGAACTAGATTGGGCGAATGGATCTCGTCTAATACTAATTACCGCACACCGTCGTGAGAATCTGGGCGAACCCATGCATAGGA
The DNA here is from genome assembly GCA_958451615.1 of uncultured Collinsella sp. Classification (GTDB taxonomy): domain Bacteria; phylum Actinomycetota; class Coriobacteriia; order Coriobacteriales; family Coriobacteriaceae; genus Collinsella. Next base: position 6,150 of record CAUDQR010000002.1, read on the forward strand.
TGTTTCGCGCAATACGTCGTGTGATGGAAGAGCATCCAGATACTAAGGCTATCTATCCGATTCATATGAATCCTCTTGTACGTAAGGCTGCACACGAAGAACTCGATGGTTTTGAAAGACTCCATATTATTGATCCGCTTGAAGTGCTTGATTTTCATAACTTCATGGCGGCAAGTTATCTTATCCTTACCGATTCTGGCGGTATTCAGGAAGAAGCGCCTGGTCTTGGCAAGCCGGTTCTTGTCATGCGAGACACTACTGAGCGTCCTGAGGGTATAGAGGCCGGAACTTTAAAACTTGTTGGAACAAAGGAAGATGTCATTTATCGCGAGTTTAGTCGCCTGCTTTCTGATGAAACAGAATATGCGGCAATGAGCAATGCGTCTAACCCCTACGGTGATGGTCATGCGAGTGAATATATTGCGAATGTGCTGGAAAATCGTTGATTAATTATTAAATGATTTCGAGTTATCGTTTGATGTTGGCTGGTTCAAAGTGATGTGTGTTTGAATAATGCAAATTCCATGATTAAGAACATCATCGTCACGGGCGGCTGCGGCTTCATCGGCAGCAACTTCGTGCACTACGTGGTGAAGAACCACCCCGAGGTGCACGTCATCGTCCTGGACAAGCTGACCTACGCCGGCAACCCCGAGAACATCGCGGGGCTCCCCTCCGACCGCGTGGAGCTCGTCGTCGGCGACATCTGCGACGCCGGGCTGCTGGACCGCATCGTCCCGGGCCACGACGCGATCGTGCACTACGCCGCGGAGAGCCACAACGACAACTCCATCGCCGACCCGGAGCCCTTCCTGCGCACCAACGTCGAGGGCACCTTCCGCCTGCTGGAGGCCGTCCGCAAGTACGGGATCCGCTACCACCACGTCTCCACCGACGAGGTCTACGGAGACCTGGCGCTCGACGACCCGGCCAAGTTCACCGAGGAGACGCCCTACCGTCCGAGCTCGCCGTACGGCTCAACCAAGGCGTCCTCCGACATGCTCGTGCGCGCCTGGACCCGCACCTACGGCCTGCGCGCCACGATCTCCAACTGCTCCAACAACTACGGCCCCTACCAGCACGTGGAGAAGTTCATCCCGCGCCAGATCACCAACATCGTCGACGGCGTCCGTCCCAAGCTCTACGGGAAGGGCGAGAACGTCCGCGACTGGATCCACACCGAGGACCACTCCTCGGCCGTCTGGGACATCCTGACCAAGGGCCGCACGGGGGAGACCTACCTCATCGGCGCCGACGGCGAGAGGAACAACATCACCGTGCTGCGCATGATCCTGGAGGCCATGGGGCGCGACCCCGAGGACTTCGACTGGGTCGCCGACCGCCCCGGCCACGACCGCCGCTACGCCATCGACAGCACGAAGCTCCAGCGCGAGCTCGGCTGGAGGCCGGCGCACACCGACTTCGCCGAGGGGCTCAAGGCCACCATCGACTGGTACGTCGCCAACGAGGCCTGGTGGCGCCCGGCCAAGGAGGCCACCGAGGCCCGCTACAGGGCACAGGGGCAGTAGCGGGCCTTAAAGAATCATGGCTTTGATGGTGGAGGGCAGCGGGGGATTGAATAGCCGCCTGTTGCCCTTAATTATTATTGGCAGATGGCGTGTCTAGGACATTCGTGCATAGATTCAAGGCAGTCTGACTCCATGTGAATCGCGAACATACTAGATCATGAACATTTTGAGAGTGCTCAAAAAGTAAATCCGGGTTTTCGAAATATACTAGGACAGCCTTTTGAATAGAGTCGATTGCGCAGTCTTGCAAAACTGTACCGAAATTGCTTTCAGGGATGATATCGGATGCGCCTGCGCAATTACTAACCACGATTGCGCATTTTTGAGCTGCGGCCTCAAGAAGAACGGTTGGCATGCCCTCTGGATATTCACTAGGCATTAGAAAACAGCTAGCATAGCGTAGCAAGGATGACATATCCGATACATTTAATCTTCCGACAAAATGGATTCTTTCATTTTGCGCGTTGGATACCGCTGTATTTAATGGGCCACTGCCCGCAATAATCAAATGAATGTTTTTGTCATGAATGCCGTCAATTGCTTTTATTGCCTTCATAACGCCTTTTTCCTCAATCAGGCGACCGGCATATGCGACGACAAATGCGTCAGGAGATATATTAAGTTCAGAATTCCAGTTTCTTTTTGATGCAGATGAGCAATATGCGGCAGCATCAATCGAGTTGGGTATTACGGAATGGGGTGAAAACCCCAAGCTTTTTATCCACTGTAAACTTCGATTCGAAACTGCACATGCAACCGGTTTGCTTCTAGAAATGATTTTTGTTGACAGTCCTTCATACAATCGCATGAGATAACCCATTGGACTTTTTTCTGTAGACAAGTATCCGGAGCTATGGTCAATCAAAACCGGCCGTATGTGCTTCTTTACAGCAATCCTGCATGCAAGGAGACAGATTGGATAATAGCGAGTGTTGATAATGATGTCGCTAATGGACAGTTTCATTATCTGATTAAAAATCCTATACGTGCTTAGTATAGGTTTGATAACAGGAAATCTGTCATTCATTAGAGACAACGAGGGTACCTCGATTAAAGTGATGCCGTTGTCACTAGTGATTCCGTAACTCCGCTCAGAATTGGAAGAAGTGAGTATAACAACTTCGTTGCCAAGCTCAGTTAATTTTTTGCCGAGATTTTCGGTATACCTCTCTACTCCTCCCATGTGAGGGGAGTAGTATGCGCTGACAATTAATATTCGTCGCATAGTTATCCTTTGTGTTAAGTGGCTGGTGTTATTAGGGGAATTACAGCTTAGAAATAATGTAATATACAGGCCAATCAAGGTGCAACCTCTGTAATCCCAGCATCACCCCTACACCTAGGCGAATTTTTAATGTCTGGCCTTTTGGTTTTAGAATTCCTATGTGAGGATTTTTTAGATAGTTCGGGAAATTTTTTCGTGCATGTGAAAATACAAAATCATATTTTGCTTTCATTAGCTTTGGTCCGCAACCCCTATTAAAAACAACCAAGGCATTGATCATGTTTGCTAAATAGGCGTATTCAATAACATCGAATCTGCTTTTCGGAAGTTTTGAGAGATCGTGGCTCTGAAGGAAAAGATCAAACATTTCCGCCATGATTTGCTCATGATTTTTCTTATAGTTCATTGAACCGGTGATGGATTGGCGATTGAAATAGTAATAATAGCCCTCGTATGGAATGATTTTCACTTTTGCGTTGCGGTAAAAGGCGCAGAGGCTAAAGTAGATATCCTCACCGCAAGGGACACCGGTAAAGCCCAGTTTGTTTTCTTCGATAAAGGACTTTTTAAAGAGTTTTGCGCATGCAATTGCATAAGTCGTCGTACTCCATACGCTGTTTGATATGCGATGCCTTTTCAGCTTGCCATCAATATCTCTTATGAAACCTCCTGCGATGATGTCGTAGTCGCCATCTTCGGCTGCTTGAAGATAAGTTTCGATATAATCGGGAGCGACATAGTCGTCGCTATCTACAAAGAAGACATATTCACTACAAACATGCTTGAGGGCTCTTTCCCTTGTTCGTCCAAGACCTAAATTGCACTCATTATTTAGAACTCGAATTCTTGAGGGGTATTTCTCTTGGTATTCCGAGAGAATGAGATCGCTATTATCGGGACTGCAATCATTTACGCAGAGAACTTCATAATCAGAGATAGTCTGGTGAACGAGACTATCGAGACAGCGACTAAGGTACTTTTCAACGTTATAGACTGGGACGATGATTGTCGCTTTCATTTGAATTCCTTATCTCAACGGTAAAGGACGATTGTTGCATGAACAGGCTATGCCCGTTTGTTTCTTATCGTATATGCCTATGCGATATGAGTGAATATATAATAAGCGTATGATTCAGCTACTCATAAGATATATTGAATGGCTGTTCAGGTTCTACTGATTTACCACGAGAGAATGGTGCTCGATTGTCGTCTAAATCGAATGTGCTTGTTGCAATTCCTGCATATAACGAAGAGGAGTGCATTGAGGGCACGGTGAAAGAGCTCCGCTCGATTGCGCCAGAGTTTGACTTCATTATTATCAATGACGGCTCTCGAGATCGAACGGGAGAGATTTGCGACTCGTTACGCTGCGAGGTCATTACCATGCCAATTAATTGCGGCCTGACTGTTGGATTTCAGACTGCGGCTCGATATGCTGTTGATAATGGTTACGACTATATGATTCAGTTTGATGCTGACGGACAACATCGCCCGGAGTATTTGGCTTCTCTTGTTGAGAAAGCGGAACGCGCTGAATCAGATATCGTTATCGGTTCCAGGTTTCTTACTATTCGCAAAGATAAATCGATGCGTATGCTTGGCTCGCGCATGATTACAGTGCTAATCAAGATGCTGACTGGGCATCGCATCAGCGATCCGACCTCGGGCTTCAGATTATTTAGCCGTCCCGTGCTTGAAAGATACTATTACGACAACACTCTCAATCCTGAACCAGAATCAATTGCCTTGTTTTTAAAACAAGGATACGCGATCTCCGAAGTTCAGGTTTCGATGCGTGAACGCCAAGGTGGAGAGAGCTACTTAAATCCGGTTAAATCTATGCAGTATATGCTCCGGGTATTCGTGACGCTTCTTATTGTTCAGTGGTTTAGGTGATAGTTGTGTCTATATCGCTTCGCGTGTTGTTAATTGTAAGCGCTGCTGTTGTTTTGTTGTTTGTAGCCCGAAAGCTTAAGAGGTCCCAGATGCAAGCTCTGGATTCACTATTTTGGCTGGTGTTTAGCTTGAGCTTTGTGATTCTTGGCATTTTTCCTGAAATAGCAATCGCATGTTCAGCTCTTTTTGGTTTTGTTTCGCCTTCGAACTTAGTGTTTTTGTACGTGATTGCTGTTCTTGTCGTGCGCGATTTCTGCAATTCCCTGCGCTTGGCTAAGTTGGAGGAGCGCTTGAACTCTCTTGTTCAGGCGGTCGCTTTAGATAAATAGCACCTTTTAGGTAATAGGATTGTTTATGAGCGTTTGGATTTCATTTATTTGTGCTACTGCAGTGGCTACTTTTCTGCTGTTTTTTCCTGGATACCTTTTACTTTTCCCTTTTAAGAGTATTAGGTTGCCAAAATTGGCAATTGCCCCAACTGTTTCTATTTTAATTACTTGTGTGACCGGTGTTATTACTTCGACGTTATTTCGATCTATTAACGTATGGTTTTTTATCTGTCTTGAACTAGCGATTCCGGTTTTTGTTTTGGTTGCGTCTTTTGTTTGGCGCTGCGCAGGATCTGTTCAGATGTCCGCGGGGTCCCGTTCTGGTAATTTGAATACTAAAGACGTTGGCTTCCATCAAGTTCTGTACCTTGTCGTCGGGTTTATTGCTGCTATTTATGTCTTTGTATCCGTTCTCGGTTCGCCTGAGTATTTTTCAGTGTCGATAGACAATTCGTACCACCTCAATGAGATCCATGCAATTGCTACCACTGGCTGTTATTCTCCTATGGGAATAAGTGTTTACCCAACCGTTCCTGGATACGGCTCCACTGCAGCTGGGTTTTATCCTGCTGCGTGGCATGTTATTTGCGCGCTTGTCTGCAACGTCCTTTCTGTTAGCGCTGCTGTTGCTATTAATGCAGTTAATTTTACATTTGTCGCCTTCGTATTTCCGATGGGCTGTTTTGCATTCTTGAGTGTAATTGCTAAAAAGAAGACTTGTCTTGCGCTGGGGGCGTTGGTCTGTATCTCCGCATATACATTTCCGTGGAGGCTGCTTACCTTTGGTGTCCTATATTCAAATCTTGCCGCCTTTTGTCTTGTGTGTTCAGTTTGCTCTGTATTCATGTGTCTAACTACAGGTGAATCTCCTTCTATTCAAGAGAGACTGTTGCTGTCTATTTTGTTTATTGTCGGCTTGATCGACCTGTTCTTGCTTCAGCCCAATGGTGTCTTCTCTGTTGGTGTTTTGATGCTTCCGTATGCAGTTTCGAGACTTTATGCCTTTTGCGTCGCGAGGAACCTATCTCCGTTTAAGTCAATTGCGGCTGCGTCGGGCTTATTTGTTTGCTTTGCCATAGCTTGGATAGTTGCGTATCATTTACCCATGATGCAGGGGGTTGTTGGCGTTAGCTGGAATCACTATACGTCGGCTTCACAAATGCTGGTCAATTATCTCTGCCAGTCGTTCTCTCCGGATGCGCCCAGCAATCTGGTCCTTGGTTTATTCGTCCTTGTGGGTTTGTATTTTACTTTGCAGCGCCGTGAGCTTCGCTGGATGTCAATTTCCTATTTTCTCTCGCTGGTCATTCATTTTTCAACTGGAGCTACGGAAGCGGTATTTAAACCGTGGTTTGCTGGGTTTTGGTATACGGATCCTTATCGGACGGCCACATTGTGTACTCTAGCCGCGTTCCCGCTGGCGGTTTTTGGAGCTTCGATTGTTTTCGACGACTTAAGAAAGAGGCTTCTTAATAGTAAGCATTTGCCAGCCGGATCGATCGATAGACTTTATCCCACCATGTTTGTCGTGCTATTTGTTGCGACTGTTTTCTATCCCTCATTTCAGATACCGGGTTTGTTCAATGTTGAAATGGTTTTTGGCAAAACAAGGAATGTAATCAAACAGAACTATGACATGAACAATCCAGAGGAATTGAATGTGAAAGAGCTAGAGTTTGCATCATCTATAAAGGATATCGTGGGCGATTCCGTGGTTTTAAATTCACCTTACGACGGATCGGTCTTTCTTTATGGGTCTTCTGACATTCAGGTGTATTATCGCTCTATAAACAGCTCTCCCGAGAATGATCCTAATGAACCGTCTGCCAGCAGCGCTATAAGGCATGGACTCTATAAGTTCGGGACGAATTTTGAGATACAGGAGGCCGTTAAAGCATCTGGTGCCCGTTATGTGCTATTGCTCGATTCCGATAAGTGTAAATCAAGAGGTCATGTATTTACGTATAACCCGGATGACTGGGATGGTATCGAGGAAATTAACGATAAGACTCCTGGGTTTACACTATTAAAAAAATCGGGGCATTCTAGGCTGTATCGCATCGATTTAGAGTAATTATTGTTTAAGTATCAATTGTAATTGGAGCTTCATGCAGTTTAAGTTGGCGAATCTCATCTTTAGCGGTAATCGGGCGTTTGATCAATTCCCGACTCTCTCTTTTAGAGAACTAGCCGGTAGGGCGATTTCTGAATCCCCATCTTCTTTGAGATTACTGGGTTCTTCTTGGATTGATTTTTCTACTTATTTTAATTCTCTTTCAATAATGAAGTGGAAAGAGTACTCGAATGCTGGGTCCTTTTACCTTCATTTCAAATATCGGGGTGCCGGTTTCGATCTTCAGGAGAGGACCGTTGGGAATCTTGATTGGTGCTCCCGTATTGTTCCGGGCTCCAATCGCAGCTTCCCTTCTTCTGATGCTTGGGCTTCTGTTGATATCGAGATTACCGAGCAGGCTGGTGAAACACTTCATTCCTTTAGCATTGAAAGTGCTGGCGAATTGACGCTTGATGACGCGTATTATTATACGGATGTCGATCCATGTAGCCTTCGCCCGATAGAATTGGCTCTTGCTATTACAACATTCAGAAAAGAGCAGTACGTTCTTAACAATCTAAATCTCATTAAAGAAGGGATTCTTTCTGGTAAAGAGTCACTTTCGGAGCATTTTCATGTCCATGTTGTCGACAATGGCAAATCTTTAGACTGTAATTTTGGCTCCGATCGTATTTCGATTCATCCAAATCCTAATGTCGGTGGATCCGGTGGTTTCGCTCGCGGGATGATTGAGTCACTTGAACAGACTCCTAAAGCGACTCATGTTCTCCTGATGGATGACGATGTCGAGGTTCTTCCCGAGAGCTTTATCCGCACGTTCAACCTGCTCTCTCTTCTCAAAGAAGAATATGCTGAGGCCTTTTTATCGGGTGCGATGATGAGCTCGGAAGAGCCCAATTTGCGTACTGAGGATTTGGGGTTCTTTACTGCTAAGGGAACTTTTTCTCCCCTTAAGCCTGAAGGCTATATGACTTCACTTCATGATGTGGTTGAGACCGAGATATATAAGGCCCCAACTGGCCTTTATGAAGACACTACTCAACAGTATGCTGGCTGGTGGTATTGCGTTATACCTACCTCAACGATCGAACGCGAGGGATTACCTTTGCCTTTATTTGTTCGTTCGGACGACGCTGAGTATGCGCTTCGTTGCAAACCTAGATTCATGTCAATGAACGGTATATGCGTTTGGCATAATTCTTTTAAGTTTAAATACAGTGCTGCTGTGGAGCGTTATCAGGTAAGCCGAAATACGCTGATTAGCCAAGCGACGACCGGCGTTGCGCCCCTTGCTGATTTTCTTTATGAGATTCGTCGAGAAGTCGAACTCGACTTGAAGAAATTTGACTACGATGACGCGCTCCTCGCCGTAAAGGGCCTTGAAGATTTTTTAAGAGGTCCCGAGTGGATTTCTCATCCTGTCGCTGAATCCCGCTTTATGGCGGCAAATCGTGAAAGGGAACAGTTGATTCCCATCGAGCAGCTCATCCCTCAGGCACTAGAATTGGGTGTCGACTTGACGCAACTGACTTTTGGCAATTTGAGCCTTGGGGGCGACAGGTCTAGGCTCCAGGCATTTAAGGATTATCTGACCATTAATGGCCACCGTTTTGTTAACGACTCCGCTAAGCGCAGGGGCAAAGTTGCTGTCATCGACGCTGCGGGATGGGTTTATCCCGCCGGCAAAATCAGGGATGTTGATACGCTTATTGTGGTAGATATGCCTAATAAAAAGGGCGTCATTAGACATATGGATAAGAAACGATTCAAAGAGGTTTGGACTCGTTTTCGTAAAGCCGAGAAGGTATTCAAGCGTAACAAAGATAAGATTTATGCCGAATACGCTTCGTATAGAGATGTCTTTACTTCGATCGATTTCTGGAAACAGTATTTGAAAGAGGCGTCGGAGTAGTCTTCATGTGAGTGGGTTTCAAAGTGGGACCCACTCATTCTTTTGTATCATATGAGTAATTGTGCTTCGTACATTGTTTGTCGTTGGGAAGGTTAAGCCATGTCCTTGCTTTCTGCTATTAAAAAGATTCTTCCCGGCTCATCCCGATCATTGCATGCTATGCATGAGGATATGGACCGTCGTTTTGACGAGATTTTTGCCCGTATTGAGCAGGCCGATAACGGTATCAATATGAATATCAATTACAAATTCGATACTCGGTTATTTCCAGAAATTGAATTGCTCAAGAAACGCCAACAAAGTCTGTCAGAGCAGATGGCCCTTCGCTTTGAATTGTTGGCACGACGTGCGTACCCCGATATCACTCCTTTTGAGCTCCGTTGCAAAATCTTTGATGCGTTACCGGACGCCGAGGGCGATATTCGATTGATGCAGCAGGCTAACGCTGCCTTGATGAGTAAACTAGATGCGATTTGTGATGCCAATAATATCCAATATTGGCTTTCTTACGGCTCTCTTGTGGGGACCTTGTCTCGTTCGGGTTTTATTCCTTGGGATGATGACATTGACATCTGCATGATTAGGTCCGATGTGGATAAGCTTGCTACCGTCTTAAAAGATGATCCTGATTATCAAGTCACCCTTGTATACGACTGGTTTGTAAAGTGCCGTCAAGTTCGTTTTTGTTCCACCAACCCGCTTATACCTTGTTTTGTAGACATTTCGATTTATGACTGGGCTGCCGAGAATTCTAAGCGCGCGAACGATCGGCTTAGGCAACTCAGAATTGAGCTTATGGATTTCTTTGACCAGCATGAACGTGATTTCAGTTTTTGGAGAGACAATCCTTGGATGTTCCATCCCGAGAGCGGTTATTGTGTTCAATGCGGAGATGTGGACCTAAAGACGCAGAGGGCTGCCATAACTAAGGCGGATGTCGATCGAGTTCAGGAAGTATTTGATCAATTTAATGATAAGGCTCATGAACTTTGCTTGTTGACTAGTGATCCTTGTGTCGATTTTGCATATGCAATAGACAATATGTTTAATGCACCAAAGCGGAAAATCATCTGGGACCATAACGATATCTTGCCCGTCGGTAAGCATACTTTTGAGGATTTCTCCTTTTCAATTCCTTCGAACGCTGTGGGAGTTGCGGATGATTGTTTCCCTGGATGGCCTTACATGCCAATGGACATCTGTGGGCATGATCATTTTGCATGGGATGTTTTGTCTGATCCCGATGTTCGCTCCGCAATGGCAAGGTTTGTCGACGAATGTAATTAATAGTTACAACGGCTTTGATTAAGGTATTTAAAATGCAGTTTAAACTTGCGAATGTTGTACTTAAAGTTGAAAAGCATGCAAAGGATTTTCCCGAACTCTACTATCGCGTAATCTCCGGTGATGCTTCGTATGATGACGACCTTCATTCACTTCATGTCAATGGACACGTTGACTTTCTGACGTATGTGAATGGCTTATCTGCTGGTAAATGGAATCAATATGCGTCTGTTGACGGCGTTGTCTTGCATATGACTTTATTTGGCAGAGGCCGGGTTGTCGTTCATGGAGTAAGGTCTGGCGAGCTGAATCCTGTCGAGCTTAAATCGAATCCTTTTGATAGCGATCAAGTGGATCCTTGCGTTCTCGATATTGATATCGATATAACTGGCTACGACTTGATCGGTTTTAGGATTGAGAGTGATGAGGGCTATTCCGTAGATCTCTTGAACGCCTCTTATCTGACTGATGTTCCTGAGGACTCCATTAACCCGATCAATCTTGCTCTTTCTACTACCACATTTAAGAATGAACGATATATTCTTCCAAACATTGAACTCGTTAAAACCGGCATCTCCAAAGAGGACGGTCCGATTCGTGACCACTTCCACATGTTTGTCGTCGACAATGGGCAGACGCTCGATTCTGCATCACTTTCCGATGGGCTAGTCACCGTGCTCCCGAATCCCAATACGGGCGGTTCGGGGGGATTCGCGCGTGGAATGATGGCGGCTACTGAAACTCCTGATCAGTTCACCCATATCATTTTGATGGATGATGATGTCTCCATCATGCCCGAGAGTTTGATTCGTACGTTCAATCTCCTCTCTCTTGCGAAGGGCAAATATAAGGATGCCTTTATTAATGGCGCCATGCTCTCAATGGAGGACCCTACTCGTCAGTTTGAGGATGTCTCATATGTGGCGACTACCGGCGCCTATCGTCGTGTAAAAGAAGATCTGAATGTTGGTAGGTTGTCCGATATTCTCAAAAACGAGCGCACGTGTGTTGAGGTTGATCAGGCCTATGGAGCTTGGTGGTATAGTTGCATTCCGGTGAAGGCTATCGAAAAGAACGGCCTTCCCATGCCTTTCTTTATCCGCTGTGACGACGTTGAGTTTGGCATGCGCAATAAGCCTGTCTATATGACTATGAATTGCATTTGCGTGTGGCATGCAAGCTTTGAGGGGCGTTTCAGAGCTTCGGTGGATTGCTACCAGTACTTCCGCAACTTCTTTGCCATGATTGCTCTCGATGATTGTGCTGATGAGAAGATGTTTGTCCTTCGTATTCAGCGAGGAGTGCGTCAGAACTTGCGCGATATGGACTATCAGGCCGCCGAGTTCATTCTTGATGGCTTTGAGGATTACCTGCGTGGCCCTGAGTATCTCCAGAAGCTTGATGGCGCCGCGACGATGATCGGCAAGGGTAAGTTAAACGAAAAGCTGATTCCTGTTTCCGAAATGGATCCAGAGCTTCTTCGCAAGGCCGGGGTTACGGAGCAAGTGCTCGCTAATGATAATCTGGAATCCCATCCTTCGAAGTTTATGAAGTACTGGAGATCTATTCCTTACGACAAGCACTATCTTCCCGATGCGCTGTTGCGCGGTAAGCCCGGCTATGTAGTTAAGAATGGCAGTTGTACGCTTGAGGGCAACTCGACGCGTTGCAAGATGCTGGTCTTTCTTGATCCGACCCGCGAGAAGGGGTCGGTTCGCACGATGGATCGAGTACGATTTAAGAGCATTCGGCGCCGAGAGCACGAACTGATGAAGCGCTATCGTAAAGAAGGCAAGAGCGTTAGAGGAGCATGGAAAGATGCCATGCCGTATATGACTTCACGAGAGTTCTGGGAAGAGTATTTAGGTCTGAAATAAGAAGAGGTCCGGATTAAGTCCGGACCTCTTCTTATTTTGAATAGGTTTTATAGGCTTGTAGCTCCCATTGTTTTCTTTCGACCTTCGCAACCGAGTCGAGGATTAGTCCCGTTGCTAGGCTCAACCCACACAGGAACATGAATGAGGCCGCAAGTATGGCCGTGGGGAAGCGGGGGACTGAGCCGGTTTGGAAGTACTCCGCAACAATTGGAATTCCGAGGGCAAGGCCTATGATGGCGAAGATGAGCGCTATAAGGGTAAAGAACTTGAGCGGACGATAGTCTTTAAAGAGCGTTCCAATCATTGCGATGACCTTGATGCCGTCGCTAACTGTGTTGAGCTTGGACTCGGAGCCTGCGGGCCTATCTCGATATTCAACGGGCACGTCTTGAATGCGCCAGCGATGGTCGACGGCATGGATGGAGAGTTCGGTTTCAATCTGGAAGCCCTCGCTCAAAACGGGGAAGGTCTTGACGAAGGGTTTGCTCATGGCTCGGTAGCCGGTCATCACGTCGTCAAAGCTGTAGCCGTAAATCCACTTGATCATGGCGCGAACAAGGTTGTTGCCAAATCCGTGAAAGGCTCGTTTATTCTCTTCGGCATAGGTGCCGTTTGACAGGCGATCGCCAACGGTCATATCCGCTTCGCCGTTAAGGATAGGGTTGCAGAGTGACCTGGCGGCTTCGGCAGGGTATGTATCGTCGCCGTCGACCATTAAGTAGCACTCGGCATCGATATCGCGGAACATTTGGCGGCATACGTTGCCTTTGCCCTGCCTGGGCTCGTAGCGCACCGTAGCCCCGTGCTGCTTTGCGATTTGCGAAGTGTCGTCGGACGAGTTGTTGTCGTAAACATAGACAACTGCGCCGGGCAGCTCTCGATGAAAATCGTCGACAACTTTGCCAATCGTCAGCGCTTCGTTGTAACAGGGAATTATGACGGCGGTATTCGAATAGTCCATGTAGGACCTCCTTTAATGACTCATCTGGTCGAAAGTATACCTATCGCCTGTCCCTTTGATTAGATATGGGTTAGTTCTCCAGATTTGTTGCGGTGGGTTATCGTCATCGTGGGAGGGCTATACTTTCCACTGTTATGTTTTACGAGACAAGGAGATGGTCCGTGGCTGACAACATAGAGAGTCAGAAAGCGGTGGCTAAACCGGCCTCTCACGCTAAAAATGATTTTGAAAAGGACAAGTTCATTCTTAAGCAGCTTGTAACCAAAGATTTTAAAATCAAATATCGTCGCAGCGTTCTGGGTGTGGCATGGTCCGTCCTTAATCCGCTGTTGATGATGGTTGTTATGTCAATCGTGTTTTCGACGATTTTTGGCCAGAGCCGCAATGGGTCAATTACGCCCGAAATGTATCCGTTGTATCTGATCGTCGGTAACATTACGTTCTCCGTCATGTCCGAATCGACGAACCAGGCGCTCATGTCCATCATTTGGGCGTCTTCTCTGCTCAAGAAGGTTAAGGTCCATCGCTGGGTGTTCCCGGTGCAGAAGGTGCTGTTTTCTCTTGTCAACTTCTCCTTCTCTTTGGTCGCCGTCGCCCTTGTTATGCTCTTTTTCCGTGTTGTCCCTACCTGGCATTTAATTCTGCTGCCTGTTTGTCTGCTCCTTCTTATGTGCTTCTGCATGGGCTTGGGCATGATGCTGTCGGCGCTGGCGGTCTTTTTCCGCGATGTTATGCACCTGTGGACCGTTGTCATTACTGCTTGGATGTATCTGACGCCCATTTTCTGGACGACTGATTACATCAGCCAAATGGCACATTGGATCCAGGTGCTGGTGGTTGTGAATCCCATGTACAACTATCTCCAGTTTATGCGTGATATCTTCCTGTTTAACACCATGCCGTCTGCGCTTACGTTTGGCCTGTGCGTTGCTTGGGCCGTTTTCGCTCTTGCTATTGGCTATACCGTGTTTCATAAGACCGAGCACAAGTTCATTCTTTACATCTAAGGAGTGCTGTTCATGACTGAATCTGCTATTGATTACAGCAAGCAGCCCCTTGCTGTTGAGGTTAAAGACGTCACCATGATTTTTAACATGGCGTCTGAGTCGCTTACGAACCTTAAGGAATACTTTATTAAACTTGCTAAGCACGAGCTGTTCTTTGAGGAGTTCCGTGCACTTAAGCACATTTCGTTTGATGTGCATCGCGGCGAGGTTGTTGGCCTTGTTGGTACTAACGGTTCCGGCAAGTCTACGATGCTCAAGATTATCGCTGGCGTTTTGGAGCCCAGCGAAGGCGAGGTTAAGGTCCACGGTAATATCGCGCCGCTGATTGAGCTCGGTGCTGGCTTTGACCCGGAGCTTACCGCGCGTGAGAATATCTATCTGAACGGTGCGCTGCTTGGCTATACCAAGGAGTTTATCGACGCTAGTTTTGACGAGATCATCGAGTTTGCTGAGCTCAAAGATTTTGTTGACATGCCCTTGAAGAACTTCTCTTCGGGTATGGTTGCGCGCATTGCCTTTGCCATCGCTACGATTACCGAGCCCGATATCCTAATCGTCGATGAGACGCTTTCTGTTGGCGATGTCTTTTTCCAGCAGAAGTGCGAGCGCCGTATTCAGCACTTTATCGAGAGCGGCGACGTCACGGTCTTGTTCGTTTCTCACTCCATGGAGCAGGTTGAACGCATTTGCCAGCGTGCTGTTTGGATCGAGAAAGGCGATCTACGCATGGATGGTCCTGTGGATGAGGTCTGCAAGGCGTACCACGACCAGTTCAAGTAGGCTATAATTTATTAGCCGTGCGAACTTGCACTCGCTTGGATGCCCGGCTTTATGCTCCATTAGCTCAGTTGGATAGAGCAGGGGACTTCTAATCCCAAGGTCGACGGTTCGAATCCGCCATGGAGCACCAGAGAGTTTTTGAAGACCCGGTATAATGCCGGGTCTTTGCTTTTTGGGCATGTGGGCGTGCAGTGCTCCCTCAACAATAAGCCCGGTGTTGCATCGCTGCACCGGGCTTATTGCTTCTTGCGAATTTGGTTGTCGGTCTCGAGTCGTTGAGCTCCCTACGCCTCCGTGGGCTCCACGCCCAGCTCGTTGCGGACGAGCTCGAAGGCTGCGGCGATGGCCTTGTCCATGTCGTAGTACTTGTAACCGCCCAGCCGTCCGGCAAAGATCACGTCGCCCTCCTGCGCCGCCAACTCCTCGTACTGCTTGTAGAGGGCCTCGTTCTTGCCGTCGTTGATGGGGTAGTAGGGCTCGTCGCCGGGCTTCCAATCCGCCGGGTACTCGCGCGTGATGACGGTCTTGTCCTGCGTGCCGAACTCAAAGTGCTTGTGCTCGATGATGCGGGTGTAGGTGACCTCGCGCTCGGTGTAGTTGACCACGGCCACGCCCTGATGGTCGGTCTCGTCGAGCGTCTCGGTCTCGAAGCGCAGGCTGCGGTACTCCAGCGTGCCCAGCTTGAAGTCGTAGAACGCGTCGATGGGGCCGCAGTAGATCGTCTTGGCGGCGATATCGGGCTCGGCGGCGGCCAGCTCCTTGTACTCCACGCCGCAGCGCACCTCGACGCCCTCGAGCATGTTGGCGACCATCTTGGTGTAGCCGCCCATGGGGATGCCCTGGTAGCGGTCGTTGAAGTAGTTGTTGTCGTAGGTGAAGCGGCAGGGGAGGCGCCTGATGATGCTGGCGGGCAGGTCCTTGCAGTCGCGGCCCCACTGCTTCTCGGTGTAGCCCTTCACGAGCGTCTCGAAGATGTCGCGGCCGACGAGCGACAGCGCCTGCTCCTCGAGGTTGGCCGGCTCGCCGATGTTCTCGGCGGCCACCTGCTCGGCGATCTTGGCCTTGGCGTCCGCCGGCGTGACGACGCCCGGCCACATCTTGGCGAAGGTGTTCATGTTGAAGGGCATGTTGTACATGTTGCCGTGGAAGTTGGCTACCGGCGAGTTGACGTAGTTGT
Source organism: uncultured Collinsella sp. (assembly GCA_958451615.1). Taxonomy (GTDB): domain Bacteria; phylum Actinomycetota; class Coriobacteriia; order Coriobacteriales; family Coriobacteriaceae; genus Collinsella. The sequence continues at coordinate 22,201 of CAUDQR010000002.1, forward strand.
TGAACTCGGCGAAGCGGTTGACGTAGTCCCAGACGTCCTTCATGGAGGTGTGGAAGATGTGCGCGCCGTAGCGGTGCACCTGGATGCCCTCGACGTCCTCGGTGTAGATGTTGCCGGCAATGTGATCGCGGCGGTCGATGACCAGGACCGACTTGCCGGCGCGCCTGGCGGCATTGGCAAAGACGGCGCCCGAGAGGCCGGCACCGACGACGAGGTAATCGTACTGGGACATGGATATGCTCCTTTGTATGTCAATTGGACAGTTACTTTAGTTTAGGGACAAACCTTTCTGACTCATTTCCCCCAGTGATTAGTGTAGCAGATACCCTTTCAGCAGCTCCAACGCGTGAGCGTAGCCTTGCAAGCCCTCGCCAGTGATGGTGGCGAAGCAGGCTAGGCGTGCATAGCTCACTTGGCGGAAGTCCTCGCGGGTCTCGACGGCGCTGATGTGGACCTCGACGGCAGGGATGGCGACGGCCTTGAGGGCGTCGAGGATCGCGACGCTCGTGTGCGTGTAGGCCGCCGGGTTGATGACGATGCCGTCGACCTTGCCGTAGGCTTCCTGGATCTTGTCGACGATGCTGCCCTCGTGGTTAGACTGGAAGACCTCGATCTCGTCGAAGCCCTGTGCGGCACCTGCCTCCTGGCAGATCTGCACTAAGCGGTCGTAGTTGTCGCTGCCATAGATGCCCGGCTCGCGAATGCCGAGCATGTTGAGGTTGGGGCCATTGATGACGAGTGCTTTCATGGATGCTTCCTTTGCGATTGGAAAACCACCACAAAGGCGCCTGTCCCCTTTGTGGTGGTTTTGGTTAGAGAGCGGGTGGGAGGGTGTCGAGGAGGGCTTGGGCGGTGTTGGCGGCGCAGTCGCGTGAGTTGATGATGTAGTCGGCCCAGGCGCGGTAGCGCGGCATGCGCTGTTCGGCCAGCTTGTCAATACCGTCGCGGGCGGTGATGGGGCGACCCTTGTGGGCGAGTTCGTCGAGCTTGCGGTTGAGCATCACAATCTGGCTGTTCTGGTGCAGCAGCGGGTAGTTCTCGTCGCGCGTGACCACGCCGCCGCCGGTGGAGAGCACCAGGCCGCTGCGCTTGGAGATGTCGGCCAGTGCCGCCGTCTCCTGCTCGCGGAAGGCCGGCTCGCCGCGCTCGACGATATAGTCGGCACAGGGCATGCCCAGGCGTTCCTCGAGGGCGCGGTCCAGGTCGATATGCTCGCGTCCCGTGAGCAGGGCAATCTGCTTACCCACGCGGGTCTTGCCCGAGCCCGGCATGCCGATCAGCGCGATGTTCTGTTCGCGGCGTGACAAGCGCTCCGTTACGTCCAGGATGCGCTCACGCGGGGTGACCTGGCCGGTATAGCGCTCGACGGCCTGTGCCGCTTGGGCCACGAGCATCAGCAGGCCGCCGATGCAGAGGATGCCGCGGCGCTCGGCCTCGAGCATGAGTCCCGTGCGTGCAGGGTTGTAGACAATGTCGATAACGCCTTCGAGCGCATCGAGCCCTTCGAGCGTGCAGGGGGCGTCGGGGCAGTGGGGGAACATACCGGCGGGCGTGCAGTTGACGAGCAGGGCGGCGTCGGACTGCTGTGCGATGTTGTCGTAGTTGACCTCGCTCGTGCGTCCCACGGGCACCACGAGCGCGCCCAGGTCGCCCAGCACCATACTTGCCGTGGTGCCGGCGCCTCCGGTGGCTCCGAGCACGAGGACCTTTTTGCCGGCAATCTCCACGCCCAGCTCCTCGACCAGGCACTGGAAACCGAAGTAGTCGGTGTTGTCGCCGCGCAGACGGCCGTCGGGCAGACGCGTGATTGTGTTGACGTTGCCCATACGTTCGGCGAGCGGGCTCAGCTCGTCCAAGTAGTCCATGACGGCGCGCTTGTAGGGAATGGTCACGTTGGTGCCCTCCCACTCATCGCCTGTCATAAAGGCCGCGAGGTCTTCGGGCTCGCGCTCAAAACGCACGTACTCAAGCCCCGCGAGCTCCTTGTAGATGGTTGGGGTGTAGCTGTGGCCCAGCACGCGGCCCAGCACGCCGTAGGGGCGGGTTGTGGCGACGTCAGTCATCTAGAGCACCTCCGTGTAGCTGCCAAAGTAGGTGAAGCTCTCGCACACGTCGTCAATCGAGTCGAGCAGGTCGTCGAGGGCTTTGCTGCCAAAGGGACAGTCCAGATCGAAGTAGAACATAAACTCAAAGTCGCGCCCGGGGATGGGGCGGCTCTCGAGCTTGATAAGGTTGATGTTGAGCGCATAGAAGCGCTCGAGCACGCGATAGAGGGCGCCCGGTTCGTTGGCCGTGGTGATCATGAGCGAGGTACGGTTGGCGCCGGGGTAGACGCGCGGCTCGCGGCTGATGACGACGAAGCGCGTGTAGTTGTTGTCCGAGTCCTGAATGTTGGGCTCCAGCACCTCCAGACCGTAGAGCGCCGCGCAACTGCGCGAGGCGATGGCGGCGACGTCGGTGCGCTCGGAGTTGGCGACCATTTCGGCCGACATGGCCGTGTTGAGATACTTGGTGGCATGCAAGCCGTGCGCCTCTATAAAGCCGGCGCATTGCGCGATGGCCTGACCGTGGCTATAGACCTCACGAACATCCTGCAGCTTGGTGCCGGGCTTGACGAGCAGGTTGTGGTCGATCTTGAGGCGCAGCGAGCGCACAATGTGGAAGTCGAACTGCGCGAGCAGGTCGTAGACCGCGTTGACCGAGCCCGCGGTAGAGTTTTCGATGGGCAGTACGCCAAACTCGCAGAAGCCGTCGCGCACCGCGCGCATGACACCTTCGAAGGACTCAAAGAACGCGATGTCGGGCACGTCGAAGAGCTTGCACGCGGCGATCTGGCTGTAGGCGCCCTCAACGCCCTGGCAGGCGACGCTGGCAGTCTGGGGGAAGGGCGTGTCGAAGGCCTCGGCAGTGGCGTGGGCCTTTTGCGAGACCGTGGTGCCCTTGAGCTCGTTGATATAGCGCTGCTGCTCGGCCTTGCTCATGCTCATGAGGAGGCGGAACAGCGTGATGGTTTGCGCCTCGTAGCGCTCGGGCGCGCGACCGGCAAGGTTGTTGAGCTTGGAGCGCTCGCGGGCGGGGTCGAAGACGGCCTTGCCCATCTCGATTTTTGTCTTGGCGACCTCGGTGGCAATGTCCATGCGTTCGACAAAACTGTTGAGGAGCGTGGTATCGATGCCATCGATGGTCTGGCGAATGTCGGCAAGGTCCATAGGGACCCCTTTCCTGAATGGTTGCCCGGGGTGGGTGGATTAAAGTTGGGCGGCGTCCTCGAGGAGGGCGTCCCAGATAGCCAGCGCTGCGGCTGCTTCGGCTACGGGGACGGCGCGCGGGACGATGCAGGGATCGTGGCGGCCGTGGACCGAGAGCTCGGCATTTTCCATAGCGTCCATGTCCACCGTCTGCTGCTCGCGGCCAATGGAGGGCGTGGGCTTTACAGCCATGCGCCACATGACGGGCGCACCGGTCGAAATGCCGCCCAGGATGCCGCCGGCATTATTGGACTCGACCTCGATCTTGCCGGTCTCGGCGTCGATGCGATACGGATCGTTGTTCTCGCTGCCGCGCATGGCGGCGACGGCAAAGCCCATGCCAAACTCCACGCCCTTCACGGCGGGAATGCCAAACGCGATTTGCGCGATGCGGTTCTCGATGCCGTCGAACATGGGGTCGCCGATGCCCGCGGGCAGGCCGTAGATGCCGCACTCCACAATGCCGCCGATGCTGTCGAGCTCGTCGCGCGCGGCCAGAATTTCCTCGCGCATGCGACCGGCAGCGGCGGCGTCGATGCAGGGCAGGTCGTTCGAAAGGATCGCCTTGCGGTCGGCCTCGCGATAGACCATATCGTCCATGGGCAGATCGGAGATGCCACCGATCTGCGCCACGTGCGCCATCACGTTAATGCCGCGGGCCTCGAGCGCCTGCAGCGCGATGCCGCCCGCGATGCATAGGGGCGCCGTCAGGCGGCCGGAGAAGTGTCCGCCGCCGGCGACGTCGTGCATGTTGTGGTACTTCACGCGTGCCGGGAAATCCGCATGGCCCGGGCGGGGCTTGCGGCGCAGCTCGGAGTAGTCCTTGGAGCGCGTGTTGGTGTTCTCGATGATCGCAGCTATAGGCGCGCCGGTGGTGTGCCCATCGACCACGCCGGCAATGATATGCGCGGCGTCGGCCTCGCGGCGCTTGGTCGCCGTCTCGTCACGGCCGGGGGCGCGACGGTCCAAAAAGGCCTGCAGCTGCTCCAGGTCAACGGCGATACCTGCCGGAACGCCATCGAGCGAGCAGCCGATGGCGGGGGAGTGCGACTGGCCGAAGATGCTTACGTGCAAGACGTTGCCAAAGGTCGAGGACATGCTACTCCTCCTCGAGCATGACCTTGCCGCCCAGCAGGCGGTAGTGGTCGAAGAAATCGGGATAGGACTTGTTGACGGCCTCGGCACCGTGGATCACGACCTCTCCGGTGGCGCGGCTTGCGGCGATGGCGGCCATCATAGCGATGCGGTGGTCATTGTGCGAATCGACTTCGCCGCCGGTAAAGGCATCGACACCCTTGATGATGAGGTCGTCACCGGCGATGCGCACCTGCGCGCCCAGCGCGGTGAGCTCGCGGGTGGTGGTGACCAGGCGGTCAGATTCCTTGATGCGCAGGCGCGCGCAATCACGGATGAACGTGTGGCCCTGAGCCAGTGATGCCACGGCCGAGATGACGGGCACCAGGTCCGGAATGTCGTGGGCGCTCATCTCAAAGCCGGCGAGCTTGTCGGACTGGACGGTGGCGGCGTTCGTGGAGCGCACGATGCGGGCGCCAAAGCGCGAAAGCGCGGCGAGCACGTTGCGGTCGCCCTGTGCGGAGCTCAGCGACACGCCCTCGACGGTGATTGGTTCGGTGCCGATGGCGCCGGCGCACAGCCAAAAGGCGGCGTTGGACCAGTCGCCCTCGACGGCTACGCTGCCGGGCGTGCGGTACGAGCCGCTGTTCACGCGGAAGTTCGTGACCTCGGGCTGGGCGTCCTTGGCCGGAATACGCTCGACGTTGACCTCGACGCCGAAGGCCTTCATGGCCTGGATCGTTAGGTTGATGTAGGGGCGGCTTTCGATGAGGCCGGTCACCTGCACGCAGGAGGGCTGGGCCAGCAGCGGGGCCGCCAGCAGCAGGCCGGAGATATACTGCGAGCTCACGTTGCCCGGAAGCACAAAGGTGCCCGGGCGCATGCGGCCGCTTGTCTTGAGCGGAAAACCGCCCAGGCCCTGCAGGTCGCAACCGGCGGCGATGATCTCGTCCGAGAGCGGGGAGAGCGGGCGGGCGCCCAGGCGGCCCTGGCCCACGAAGGTTGCTTCCGCGCCCAGCGCGCAGGCGACAGGCAGCATAAAGCGCAGTGTGGAGCCGCTCTCACCGCAGTCGAGCGTGCCGCCGGCAAGGGCCTTGAGCAGGCCGAATTCAACGCTCTTCATGGTGGGGTGGACTTGGAAGCCATCCTCGACGGTCTCGATACGGGCGCCGAGTGCCGTAAGGCAGCGAACCGTGGCCTCGATATCGGCGCAGGTCGTGTTGCAGGTAACGTGCGTCTCGCCGTTGGCAAGCGCAGCGCAGATGATGAGGCGATGCGCCATCGATTTGGACGCGATGGCGGGAACGGTGCCCTTGAGCGGGGAGGGGGTGATGCGGGCTAGCATGCGGAAACGTCTCCCTTCTGGCCGAGGCCCTCGGCAATCAAATCGTGGAAGGTGGAAAGCGGCGTGCGGTCGATGCTGCAACGGCCAATGTCGTGCGGAATTACCAGGTCGATGGTGTCTCCCGCGCGCTTTTTGTCGTGGAGCGCCTCGGCAAAGACGGCATCGGCATCTAGGTCGCAGCGGGTCTTGAGGCCGTGGCGGGTGCAGAGCTCCTCAATACGATCGGGCAGCTCGGCATCGCAGATGCCATGCAGGGCTGCGGCACGCGTGATGATGCCCATGCCGATCGACACGCAGTTGCCGTGGCCGAGCTCAAAGTGCTCGCAGGCTTCGACGGCGTGGCCGGCGCTGTGGCCAAAGTTGAGGAGCTTGCGCTGATTGGTTTCGCGCTCGTCGGCAACGACCACGGCGCGCTTAATGTCGATATTGCGGGCGATGATGAGCGCCACACGGGCCACGTCGCGGTTGAGCAGCTCAAGCGTGAGCGGGGTCTTCTCTAGCTCGGCGAAGAGCTCGGGGTCGGCGATCACGGCGTGCTTGACGACCTCGCCGCAGCCGTCGGCGAACTGCTCGGGCGTGAGGGTGGCAAGGCATCCCACGTCGGCGATGACCACGCTCGGCTGCCAAAAGGCGCCGGCTAGGTTCTTGCCGGCTGCCAGGTCGATGGCCGTCTTGCCGCCGACCGACGAATCCACCATGGCGAGCAGGCTTGTGGGAATCTGCACAAACTTGCAGCCGCGCATGTAGGTGGCGGCCGCAAAGCCCGCCACGTCGCCCACGACGCCGCCGCCGAGCGCCACGATCACGTCGGAGCGCGAAAGCTCGTGTTCGGCCACAAACTCCAAAATGGCAACGTAGGTCTCGGCACGCTTATGGGCCTCGCCGGCCTCGAAGGTGCAGATGCTCACCTCGTAGCCTGCGGATTCGAGGCTCTGCTTAACGGGCATCTGGTAGAGGGGGCCTACGTTGGTGTCCGTCACGATGACGGCGCGCGAGCCGCCGGCGGTGGTGCGGACGAGCGGACCTGCCTGCTCCAGCAAAAACGTGCCCACATGCACCTGGTGGGGGCGTGCAGTGTCGATATCGATAGTAATCGCCATAAGCTTCGGTCCTTTCGACCTGGCGTGATGGGTGGTCTAGTGGGAGGCCTCGTCGTCGAGCGCGCGCTTAATGCGGTCGCCCTCGGCAAGGAGATTCTCCAGATAGCGCTGGTCGCGGTCCTTAAGGGCGCGGCTGTAGGCGCCAAGCGATTCGATCAGATGGTCGATCTCGAAGGCGAGCGCATCGGCGTCATCAATCATGAGCTCGGACCACATCTGCGGATTGAGGTGCGCCACGCGGGTGAGGTCGCGGTAGCTGCCGGCCGAAAAGCCGTGGTGGACCTGAGCGGTCGGGCTCTTAACGTAGGCGTTGGAGACGACGTGCGCGAGCTGGCTCGTAAAGGCGATGACGCGGTCGTGCTCGGCGGCGCTCGTTACGCTGAACTTGCCAAAGCCTAAGGGACGTACCATCTCGCGCACCTGGCCCAAAAGCTCCAGCTTAAGTGCGTCGTCAACTGCGGGCGGTACAAGCACGAGCGGTGCGTCCTGGAATAGGTCGGCGCGGGAATGTGCGTAGCCCGAGAACTGCGTGCCCGCCATGGGGTGCGCGCCCACAAAGTAAAAACCATGCTCGCTGGCAAGCTCAAAGGCGCGCTCGCACACGATACCCTTGACGCCCACGGTGTCGATCACCACGGGGCCCATGATGGCCTCGGTGTCGGTGGCGTCGGCGAGTGCCTGGGCGTGCGCCTCGAGCCACTCGATGCAGGCCTCGGGGTAGCATGCCAGGACGATGATGTCGCATTCGCCCAGCGTCTCGTCGTTGAGCTCGCCGGCAACGGTGCCCATACTGGCGGCCGTCATGATGTCGTCATCGGGGTCCCAGGCCAGCACGCGGACGCCCGCCTGCGCATAGCCGCGGGCAAAGCTGCCGCCGATGAGGCCCAGGCCCACGATGCCGGCGCACTTGGGGCCACCCTGGTTAACGCGTGCGTTTCTTACCGTACCCATGGGCTACTCCTGAACGGTCTCTTGGCAGACGACCTCGCGGATGGCGCGGATGCGGCGCATGGTGTCATCGAACTGGTCGGGGGTGAGCGCCTGAGCGCCGTCGGACCAAGCGTGGCTCGGGTCGTCGTGGACCTCGATCTCCAGACCGTTGGCGCCGCAGGCAGTCGCGGCGAGCGCCATGGGCTCGACATAGCGGGTGTAACCGGTGGCGTGGCTGGGGTCGGCGACGACGGGCAGGTGCGACAGGTGGTGCAGCACCGGCACGGCGTTGAGGTCGAAGGTGTTGCGGGTGCGGGTCTCGAAGGTGCGGATGCCGCGCTCGCACAGGATGACGTTGTCGTTGCCCTCGCTCATGATGTACTCGGCTGCCATAAGCAGCTCGTCGACGGTGCCGGACATGCCGCGCTTGAGCAGGATCGGGGTCTGCGTCTTGCCGACCTCCTTGAGCAGGGGGAAGTTCTGGGCGTTGCGAGCGCCAATCTGCATGACGTCGATCTTTTTGTCCAGGAAGACCTGCACGTCGCGCGGGTCCATGATCTCGGTGACGATCGGCATGTCGAGCTCGGCGGATGCCTCGCACAGCAGGTCCAGGCCGGCGGGGCCCATGCCCTGGTAGGCGTACGGGGAGGTGCGGGGCTTGTAGGCGCCGCCTCGCAGCATCGTGGCGCCGGCGGCCTTCACGCGGCGGGCGATGCGGATGAGGTTCTCGCCCTCGACGGAGCAGGGGCCGGCGATGACCTGGAACTGGTCGCCGCCGATCTTGACGCCGTGGCCGCAGTCGATGACGGAGTCCTCGGGGTGGAACTTGCGGTTGGCGCGCTTGAACGGCTCGGAGACGCGCTGCACGCGCTCGACGACGTCCATGGACTCGAGCAGGAACGGGTCGATCTTGGTCGTGTCGCCCACCAGGCCGATGATGGTCTCGTTCTCGCCGCGCGAGACGTCGGTCTTCAGGCCCTTTTTCTCAATCCAGCTGACGATGTGGCTGACGGCCTCGTCGCTGGCGCTCTGCTTTAAAATTGCAATCATGGTGTGCCTCTCACCTCGATGGATATCTCTTGCAAAAACGGCCCGCATCGCGAGCCGTTATATATGTGCATGAGAGTTTATACTATCTGACTCGCTTTTGCCGCCTAAAGCGCGCCGTCGCGGCGCGTCTCCCACGTAATTGCAAAGCTTTTTCTATTATTTTGTTAGCCCGTGTTGCACTTGGGTATAATGCCTACCGTTCGCCCTATTAGCTCAGGGGATTAGAGCGTCTGCCTCCGGAGCAGAAGGCCGTTGGTTCGAATCCAACATGGGGCACCATCGAACGTAAGACCGTCCGAACCTCGCATGGTCCGGGCGGTTTTCTTATACCGACGCGACGTGATGGGACGTGGTATGGCAGCAACGGATATCGAGCGCGGACTCTCGACCGCCGAGGTCGAGGAGCGCATCGCCGCTGGTAAGATCAACCGCAACATGGAGCTCAAGACCAAGTCGGTCAAAGAGCTCATCATTGAGAACCTCTGCACGCTGTTTAACTTGATCAACGTGGTCTTGGCGATTTTGGTGTTGCTGACCGGTTCGTTTAAGAACCTGACGTTCCTGTTCGTGGTGTTCTTGAACACGGCGATCGGCGTCATTCAGTCCATGCGTTCTAAGCGGATGGTCGACAAGCTTACGCTGCTCACCTCTAAGAAGGCCATCGCGGTGCGCGACGGCGCCGAGGTGGAGCTCGACCTGGACCAGATCGTGCTCGACGACATCATTCGCCTGGGGCGCGGTGACCAGATTCCCGCCGACGCCGTGGTGGTGTCGGGCGAGGCGCTCGTCAACGAGAGCCTGCTGACGGGCGAGAGCGACCTCATCAAGAAACAGCCGGGCTCCGAGCTCATGAGTGGCAGCTTTATCGACTCGGGCCTGTTGCGCGCCCGCGTGATCCATGTCGGCGCCGATAACTACGTGGCAAAGATCAACAACGAGGCCAAGTACGTCAAAAAGGTCAATTCCGAGATCATGAACGCGCTGAACGCCATCGTGCGGTTCGCGAGTATTATCATGATTCCGCTTGGTCTGGCGCTCTTTACCTCGAGTGTGAGCGAGCTGTGGGATGCCGCGGGAACCCCGGGCGATAGCGCGCTTTCCTGGTGCTTCTCCGAGCTGCTGGCCGGTCGTGTGCCTTCTTCGGCGCTGCTGTCCACGGTGGGTGCCCTGCTGGGCATGATTCCGCAGGGCCTGGTGCTGCTGACCTCGTCGGTGCTCGCGATTGCCACTGTGCGCCTGGCTCGTCGCAAGGTGCTGGCACAGCAGCTCTACTGCATCGAGACGCTTGCGCGCGTCGACGTGCTGTGTCTGGACAAGACGGGCACCATTACCTCGGGCCGCATGGAGGTCGAGGGCACCTACCCGCTGCCTGTTGAAGGTGTTGGCTTTGGCGCGGACTCGGATGAGGCAGCTGTCCCCGTCGAGACCACGGTGCTCGACTTTGCGCTTGCCAACGTGGCACGTGCGACCTCGGCAGATGCTAACGAGACCTGCCAGGCGCTGCTCAACTACTACGCCGATCGTCCGGTCGAGGTGTCCGAGCCGCTGTCGGTCATTCCGTTCTCGTCGTCCAAAAAGTGGAGCGGCGCGTCGTTTGCGCAGGGCTCCTATGTGATGGGCGCCGCGCAGTTTGTACTTTCCGATCGCGCATTTGCTCAGGTCGAGAACCGTGTCGCCGAGCTCGCCGACACTTGCCGCGTGCTCGTTGTGGCGCGCGTGGACGGCTTTACGCCCGACGGCGATATGGTGGGCGAGGCCGAGCCCGTGGGTTTCGTGACCATCCGTGACGAGATTCGCACCTCGGCGGCCGAGACCATCGGCTATTTTAACGAGCAGGGCGTGACCCTCAACGTGATCAGCGGCGACGACCCGCGTACGGTGTCGTCGATCGCGCGCGTGGTGGGCGTGCCCGGGGCGGATGCTTACGTGGACGCGACAACCCTCGATACGCCTGCCAAGTTCGATGCGGCGGTGGACCGCTATCACGTCTTTGGGCGTGTGACGCCGCAGCAGAAGCGCGAGCTCGTACAGGCGCTCAAACGCCGCGGGCACACCGTGGCCATGACGGGCGACGGCGTCAACGACGTTCTGGCGCTCAAGGAGGCCGACTGCTCCGTGGCGATGGCCGCCGGCTCCGATGCCGCGCGCAATGTGGCCGAGATCGTGCTCGTCGATAACGACTTTGCCTCGATGCCCGCTGTGGTGGCCGAGGGCCGTCGTTCTATCAATAACCTGCAGCGCTCTGCCGCGCTCTTTCTGACTAAGACGCTTTTCTCGATGGGCCTGGCGGCGCTGTGCATCGCGCTGCCGCCGTATCCCTTCGAGCCCATTCAGATGACGCTCATCAACTTCTTCTGCATCGGCGCGCCGGGCTTTGTGCTGGGCCTGGAGCCCAACAACGCCCGCGTGAAGGGGTCGTTCTTGATCAACGTGCTTAAGCGTGCGCTGCCGGCGTCGATTGCGGTCATTTTGGCCGCGGCGCTCGATATCTTTGTGGCGCGCGTATTTGGCTTTAGCCAGCTTACGCTTTCGACCATGTGCCTGCTCACGTCGTGCGCGGCGAGTGTCAGCCTGATCTGGCGCATTTCGCAGCCGCTCACGCCCTTGCGCGTGGTGCTTTTCGTGTTTGTCATCGCTGGTATTTTGACGGGCGTTATCGGGTTCCCGGAGCTGCTGTCGATTGCCAACTTGTCGATGGGTCAGATTGTCATCTTGGCGGCTATCGTCGTCTTTACCTGTGCGGTGTTCTTTAAGCTTGCCACGATGATGGACTCGCTTAAGCCCCGTCGCCGTCATGCGGCCACCGGCTTTGGCCGTGGCGTGCGTGTTCGCCTGGGTCGCGGCGGCGGCAAGGTGAGCTCGACGGGATCGACCGCCGAGCGTTTTGCCAAGCGCGTCGCCGCCGACATGGCGCAGCGCCGTGAGGCGCGCACTGTCCGCGAGGCCGAGGCCCGCGCACTCGAGGGCGTGGCCCAGACCCAGCCCAAGAAAAAGAAGAGCGGCGGCGTTAAGCGCTCCCGCGTGACCAAATCGGCCCAGGGCATCAAAGTCTCGATGCCGAGCAAGAAGAAAAAGTAGTTCGCGCCCTTCAGGGATGATTTTTCTGGGACGGGGATTAAAAAATCATCCCTCAAAAGACTACCCTGGCGATGTTGAATTGGTGCCTTGCGCTTGTGGGAGCGAAGCGATGTTATGCTCTAACCTCAATTGTTTGAATTGCTTCGGAAAGAGGATGCCGTGATCTGCCCGCATTGCCTAAAGACCATCGAGGACGGCGCCTCGTTCTGCCCCTATTGCAACGCATACGTTGGTCCGGGCGATGGCCCCGAGCATACCGAGTTCGTGTTCTGCGACGGCTGCGGCGCTCGTCTGTCCCCGCATGACCGTACCTGCCCCAAGTGTGGACGCCCCGCGCCAGGCATCCTTTCCGAGGACGCGGCCGCATCCGACCTTGCCGCAGGGCGCACGGCCGGCTTTCCGCGCCTGACGCAGGAACAGATCGATACCGAGGTGCCCCACGCGCCGGCATCTGCCGCCGCGGTGCTCTCCGACGCAGCCGACCCCAACGAGACCTGCGTGCTGCCTGCCTTCGATAAGGACTTTGGCATCCCCAAGGTCGATATCCCCACGCCGGTGTCCCTGCGCGATGATGCCCAGCCCAAAAAGCAAAAGCCCAAGCGCAAGATCCACCCCGACGAGGATGCCTATCACAAGCACAAGCGCCATATCCCCAAACCACTCATCGTCATCGCGGTGCTCGCCGCCGTGTGCGGTGGTGCGTATTGGTTTGTGACTGCCGATCCCATGGGCGTCATGCCCGGCTTCTACGACCAGTTTGGTCAGGCCGCCAAGACCACCTTCCCGTCGCGCCAAAAGGGCGAGGCCACCGAGAAAGAGCCCAAGCAAGAGGGTGCGTCCGAGGTCGTTCAGGAGGAGACTGTCTTAACCGACGACCAGCTCTACACCAGGCTCGACGGCCTGTACCAGACCATCGTGTCGTATAGCGACGAGGATCAGATCGGCGAGGTCATCGATTCGTTTAATAACGGCTATCTGCGTACACCGCTCTCCACACGTCAGGAACTGTCGCAAAGCGCCTATGCCCTGCGCGATCAGATTAAAAAGACCCAGGATGAGCTCAACAACCTCAAGGTTCAGGACGACACGGTCTATGCGGAGGACATCGATCATCTAAAACAGCTTGCCCAGTGGATGTACGAGCGTGTCGACGTGATCTGCCAGAGCTGGGATATCTCGCTGTCCATTCCCGACGGCGAGTCGCTGAGCGCCCGTCAGAGCGAGATCCTGGCGCCCATCGCACAGGGCGGCAACAGCGCGCTTAACCAGTACGACGCCAACGTGAGCGCATGGAAGCCGCAGCAGCGTTCGTAATTTGTTGCCCTCCAGCGGCATAACCTGCGTGCGCAATTGATGGAAGCCCGTGCTTATTGCTACAATTTGTACAAATATGCTTTAAACGCACGAGGAAGGAACCACATGTTTGGTTTTAAGAAAGAGCTCTATACGCCCGAGTACCAGCTCGTCGGTGACGAGTGCGCGGTGATCGAGACGTCGAAGGGCACCATCAAGGTCAAGTTTGACGGTGAGGGCGCCCCCATCCATGTGGCGAACTTCTGCGAGCTTTCCACGATGGGCTTCTATGACGGCCTTAAGTTCCATCGCTATGTGCCCGGCTTTGTGATCCAGGGCGGCGACCCCAATACCCGCGATATGTCCGGCGCCGACGTCGCTGCCGGCCTTGAGGGTCCCGACGGCATGCCCGGTACCGGTGGCCCCGGCTACTGCATCAAGGGCGAGTTTGCCACCAATCCGCGCAACAGCCATGTTGACGGCGCGCTTGCCATGGCTCGCTCCATGGATCCCGATTCCGCGGGCTCGCAGTTCTACTTCTGCCTGGGTGCCCAGCACAACCTTGACTCCGGCTATACCGTCTTTGGCACCACCGTCGAGGGCCTCGACGTCATCTCGCAGCTGCGCGCCGGCGACGAGATCGTTCATGTCGAGATCGTTCACGAGTAAAGGGGACTTCCTTGAATAGCCAGCTGATCCAACAGGGCCGCGCCGCTTATCGCGCGGGTGATTTTTCCGCTGCCGCCCAGATGCTTGGTGCGGCAAAGACTCCCAACGAGATCATGGGTGAGGCCGACCACCTGCGCGGCAACGCCCTGATGCATCTGGGCATGTACGCCGAGGCCGCCGAGGCCTACGCCGCAGCCCTCAACGACGGCGCCTATGGCAAGCGCGGCGCCCTGCTCACCAACCGCGGCAAGGCACTCGCCGCGGTGGGTGACTACACCACGGCTGCCCAGGCGTTCTCTGCAGCTACCCAGGACGCTTCCTACGCCACGCCTTTTAAGGCTTACCTGGGTCTGGGCAACGCGCTGTTCCAGTCGGGCGACTATGCCAACGCCGGTACTGCCTTCCGTCAGGCTGCCATCGACGGCGCCAACCCGGCTCCTGCCGCCGCCCTCGGCGATTTGGGCCGCTGCTTCATCAAGCTCGGCCGCCCCGCGGACGCCGTAGAGACCTACCGCACGGCTATCGACTTTGCCGGCCCGCGCGACGACACGCGCGCCCTCAACGCCGGTATGGGCCAAGCGCTTTCCGCCGCCGACCGTCCTTCCGATGCGCTCGATGCCTTTAACGCCGCTACCGCCGACGGTATCTACCAGCTCACGCCCGAGCAGGCCGACGAGCTTGCCCGCGCGCACGACTCGCTCGCCGCGCTTTCGGCCCAGACGGCCATGTCCACGGCCCCGGCTCCCGCGATGGACGCTTCCGCTGTCGATCCGCTTGATCCCACGGGCGCGACCGGTCAGTTTATGCCCGACCCCTCTGACACCGGCTTCTTTACGCTGTCCGAGTCCGAGATGGTCCAGCAGGACCGCAAGCAGGCCAAGGTTCGTCGTCGCCACCGCCACACGGGTCTTAAGATCTTCCTGGTACTGCTTCTGCTCATCGTGATCGCTGCAGGCGGTCTTGGCTATGCCTATACGCGCGGCATGGGCGTCCCCTCGCAGGAGTCCGTCATCACCGACCTGTTCCAGGCTGCCGGTGACGGCGATACCGCCAAGGCCGAGTCCTGCCTGGCCTCGAGCCTGTCAGAGGACGCCAAGGCGATGATCATCTCCTCGATCCCGCAGGGCGCCACCGTCTCCATCGAGGGTATGGATCAGTCCATGACCGAGACCACCGCCAAGGTGAAGGCTTCGCTGTCCAAGGGCGGCGAGCAGGAGTACACCGTTAAATTCGTGCGCTCCGACAACCATATCGGTTGGGCTGTCTCCTCGCTCGACATCGATTTCTCGGCCGCTGACAACCAGTAGTGACCTTATGAGATTTGGCGCTGCCCGGTGCTTCACCGCAAGTGAGGTGCCGGGCTTGCGCTAGTATGATGGGCTAGTAGTTTTCCAGCAATCATCCAACACATCAGGAGTTGCGTTGTTTTCTTTGATGGATATGTTCTTCGGTAGCTATGCGGGCGATCTCGCCATCGACCTCGGCACCGCCAATACGCTCGTCTCTGTGCGCGGCAAGGGCATCGTCATCCGCGAGCCCTCCGTTGTCGCTATCGACAAGAACGACGAGCGTATCCTGGCAGTCGGCATCGAGGCCAAGCGTATGCTCGGCCGTACGCCCGGCAACATCGTGGCCGTTCGTCCCCTTAAGGACGGCGTCATCGCCGACTTCGATGTCACCGAGGCCATGCTTCGCTACTTTATCGACAAGGCTTCCGAGAAGCGCTATCCGTGGACTCCGCGTCCGCGCGTCGTCGTCTGCGTTCCCTCCGGCGTCACGTCGGTCGAGAAGCGCGCCGTCTTTGAGGCCACGATCCAGGCCGGCGCTCGCCAGGCCTATCTGATCGAGGAGCCCATGGCGGCTGCCATCGGCGCCGACCTACCCGTCGAGGAGCCCACGGGCTCCATGGTCATCGATATCGGCGGCGGCACCACCGAGGTCGCCGTTATCGCCATGGGCGGTATTGTCGTGTCGCAGTCCATCCGCATTGCCGGCGACGAGTTCGACCAGGCTATCCTCACCCATGTTCGCGATGCCTACAACCTGGCTATCGGCGAGCGCACGGCCGAGGACATCAAGATCAAGGTCGGCTCCGCCGTGCCGCTCAAGGACGAGCTCGACGTCGAGGTCAACGGTCGCGACGTTATCACGGGCCTGCCCAAGACCGTGCGTATCGAGAGCGAGGAGATTCGTCGCGCGCTTAACAAGCCGCTCGACGAGATGGCCAAGGCCGTTAAGGACGCTCTGGACGCCACGCCGCCCGATCTTGCCTCGGACCTTATGTACTACGGCATTCTGCTGACCGGCGGCGGTGCGCTGCTGCGCGGCCTCGACGTGCGCCTGCGCGACGAGACCGGCGTTTCGGTCAACGTCAGCCCCACGGCGCTCGATAACGTCGTAAACGGTTGCGCCCGCGTGCTCGAGGCCAACGCCTTTGACGGTGGCTTCGTCCAAACCAATGCTTAATTTCCAAAAGGTGGATTCCATTTGGCACGATCTTCGGGTTTCTCTCCAAATCTGAATACCAAGCGACAATCAACGGGTATGCGCCCGTTGATTGTTTTCAGCCTGATTTCGGTGTTGCTGCTCACGTTTTATATCCGTGAGGGCGAGGCCGGGCCTATTCATGCTGTGCGCTCAGGTGTGACGACGATTACCTCGCCGGTGCGCTTTCTGGGCTCGGCCGTGGCGGCTCCCTTCAACGCGATCGGCAACGTGTTCTCCAACCTCACGGCATCGCAGGAGTCGCTCGACGACCTCAAGAAGCAAAACGAGGTGCTGACCTCTAAGGTCGCCGAGCTTTCCGAGGCTCAAAAGACTGCCGAGCGCCTGGAGGGCCTGGTCGGCCTGCAATCGACCTACAACCTTAAGTCGACCGCCGCTCGTATTGTCGGTGCGTCGGGCGATGCCTGGACCTCGACCGTTACCATCGACAAGGGCTCTGCCGACGGCCTTACCATCAACATGCCCGTGACGAGTTCTGCCGGTGTTATCGGCCAGATTATCGAGGTGTCGGCCAAGACCTCTACCGTGCGCCTGATTGGCGACGAGAACTCGGGCGTTTCGGCTATGGTGCAGGACACGCGCGCCCAGGGTATGCTGCAGGGCCAGCCCGATGGCACCCTGCGCCTTGAGTACGTGAGCGTCGACTCCGATGTTAAGGTTGGCGACATCATCGTGACCTCGGGCATTGGCGGTGTGTTCCCCAAGGGTCTACCGCTCGGCACCGTCTCGTCGGTTGAAAAATCCGCAAACGACGTGTACTACACCATTGTGGTGCGCGCCCAGACGACGGCCGAGAACAACGAGGAAGTGCTGGTCATTACCTCGCTGACCGACGAACAGTCGGCCTCGGATGAGGACGTGAGCACCGCTAATAGCACGCCGCAGGGAACGTCGCGCGATGCTGCGACCAAGACGAAGGACGAGAGCTCGGATGACGGTTCCGACACGTCCGAGACGACCGATTCCGGCTCGAGCGAATAGGGGGCATGTCCATGGATCTACACGAGCAGGGGATGAGCTCCCGCACGTTTGTAATCGCCGCCATCGTGTGCGTGCTGCTGCAGGCAGGCCTGGCACCGCAGATCTCCATTGCGGGCGGTCGCGTCAACTTTATGATTATCCTGGTGTGCATAAGCGTGTTCTCGGGCGACCCGACCCGTGCCGTCGTGTGCGGTTTTTGCAGCGGCTTGTTTTATGACCTGTCCGCTGCCGTGCCGGTGGGAGTTATGTCGCTCCTGCTGACCGTGGGTTCTTTTGCCCTGGTGCACAGCGCTGCCGGTCAAACGAGCGGTACCCCGAGTGCGCGCGGCATCACTGTGGGCGCCTTTGCGCTCGTCATTAATGTGATCTACAGCATCATCTTGCTGTTTATGGGTTTGGAGACGAGCTTTGTCGTGGCGATCTTCGGCCATGCGCTGCCGTCTTCGATCCTGACGGGTCTGGTTGCCATTCCGTTTTTGATGTCCGGCGTCGTGCCGCAGTCCGGTTATGGATTCTCCGCACGTGGCGGACGCCAGACGGGCATGCGCTTTAAGCCCAAGACCCGTAAGCTCAAATAGGGGAGGCTCGTAGATGTCTTCCCAGATGACGGTTATTATCGCCGGTATCGTGCTGGTTGTGGCCATCGTGGTCGCACTGGTCATCATGCGTCGCGGCGATTCTCGTTTTACCTACGATACGCAGCATGGAACGGCCCCGCGCGCCACCGAGGGCGAGGGCAATACCGCGGCGACCGCCTTTAAGGGCCGCT
The DNA here is from genome assembly GCA_958451615.1 of uncultured Collinsella sp. Taxonomy (GTDB): domain Bacteria; phylum Actinomycetota; class Coriobacteriia; order Coriobacteriales; family Coriobacteriaceae; genus Collinsella. The sequence continues at coordinate 40,243 of CAUDQR010000002.1, forward strand.
TCTCCATCCTCACCACGGGTGTGGGCGCGATGTTCGCGGCGCTTGCCGTCAAGCTGTGGGGCATGCAGATGGTCTCGTCGGACTATTACGAAAAGCAGGCTAATAGCAATCAGACGCGCACCGTTACCACACCCGCTGTGCGCGGTCGCATCCTCGACCGCAATGGCGTGGCGCTTGTCCAGAACCGTCCCTCACTTGCTGTCGTGGCCTATCGCGACCTTGCTGAGGATGAGGTTCTGGTTCGTCATCTTGCCAACGTGCTCGGTATGCCCTACGTGGCGGTTCTGCGCAATATTCAGGACAATTCCGAGGGCGCCCAGAGCCTGCATACCATCGCGACGGACGTCCGTCGCTCCACGGTTGCCTATATTCAGGAGCACGCCGGCGAGTTCCCGGGCGTCAAGATTGCCGAGCGTACCGAGCGCCAGTATCCATATGGCGAGACGGCATGCCATATCTTGGGATATACCGGCACCATTACCTCCGAGCAGCTCGAGGCCCAGAATAAGAAAACCTCTGGTGATGATGATGCTTCTGCTGGCCGGATTACGTACCAGTCGGGCGATATCGTGGGCCAGGCGGGTGTTGAGAGCTACTACGAAAACCTGCTGCAGGGTATTCGTGGCGAGCAGACCGTCAAGGTCGATGCCTCGGGCAATGTGACCGGTCAGGCCGGCGCCGTGCCCGCCAAGGCCGGCTCCGACATTAAGCTCACGCTCGACCTTAAGATCCAACAGGCCTGTGAGACGGCGCTGGCGAGCGCCATCGAGCTTGCCAAGACCACTGGCTACAGCAATGCCGGCAACGGCGCTGTGGTGTGTCTCGATCCCAACAATGGCGAGATCCTGGGCATGGCGAGCGAGCCCAAGTTCGATCCGTCCGTCTTTATCGGCGGCGTCTCAAATGACGTGTGGACCGAGCTCAATGATGACAAGGGTTCGCACCCGCTGCTCAACCGCGCCATTAGCGGACAGTACATGTCGGCCTCGACCATCAAGCCGCTCTCGGCACTGGCCGGTCTTGAGTTTGGAACCTACACTTCAACGCAGACAACCAACTGCACGGGCTATTGGACGGGCCTGGGCAAGGCTTGGGGCAAGCGCTGCTGGCTGACGTCTGGCCACGGCACCATGACGCTGCAGTCGGGTATCGCCAACTCGTGCGACCCCGTCTTCTACGACATGGGCAAGGCCTTCTTTTATGACGAGCAACATTCCGAGGGCCTGCAGGAGGTCTTTCGTCGCTGGGGCCTAGGCAAGACCTGCGGTATCGATCTGCCGAGTGAGGGCGCGGGCCGTATTCCCGATGCCGAGTGGAAAGAGTCGTACTTTACCGACGCCTCTGCCGAGGACCGCAAGTGGAATGCCGGCGATATGACCAACATTGCCATCGGCCAAGGCGACATCTTGGTGACGCCCCTGCAGATGGCGTGCGCCTATATGGGTCTTGCCAACGGCGGCAAACAGTACGTGCCTCACGTGTTTTTGTCTGCCGTGTCGCGCGATGGCGACGGCGATGCCTATAAGTACAACGGCAAGGGCAAGAAGAAGCGCCTGGAGGCCAAGATCAACAGCGATTCGGATTTGACTCTTGTTCGCAACGGCATGCACGACGTGATTTACACGGCATCGACGTCCCTGGCGGCTCACTTTGGCACCCTGACGCCGCAGGTGTACGGCAAGTCGGGCACGGGCGAGAAAAGCGGCGAGGACGAATACGCGTGGTTCTGCGCCTATGCACCGGCCGATGATCCCAAGTATGTCATCGCTACTGTCCTGGAGCAGGGCGGCGGTGGTTCGGATACCGCGATGCATGTCGTGCGCGACGTGCTCGGCGTGATTTATGACGAGCCCGATACCTCTTCGGCCTCGGGCGATTCTTCGGTTCGATAGGAGGTTGCGATGGATTTTTCTCCGGCGGATCTGTTCCGTTCAACCAAGACCGGCTCTCGCAGCAGCCTGGACCGCGTCAACAAGCAACTTTCGGCCTCGCGCGGTACGTTTCGCCAAAAGGTGCATATCGGTGTGCTGCTGGCTACCGTCGCGCTCGTTGCCTATGGCGCCATCATTATTTGGTCGGCGTCACAGTTTAAGGCCGACGCCTCATTCTCGCGCCACCTGCTGGGCATTGGCATTGGCGCGGTGCTTGCGGTGCTCGTCTGGCGTACCGATCTGCGCGGTATTTCCAATTTTTCGACGGCGTTGCTCGTCATCGACCTGATCGTGATCTTCTCGCCCAAGATTCCGGGTCTGTCCTATACGGGCGGTCTGGGCATGACAGGCTGGATCAAGATTCCCGGTATCGGCTTGACATTCCAGCCGGTCGAGCTTGCCAAGCTCATCACCATCTTCTTTATCGCCACGCTTGGCTCGCAGTATAACGGTCGCATCGATACCGTTCGCGACTACGTCAAGCTCTGCGGCATGCTGTCCATCCCGTTTTTGGCCGTCGTTGCCATGGGCGACCTGGGCTCGGGCCTGGTCGTGCTGGTCTCGGGCGCCATCGTCATCTGCATGAGCGGTGCGCGCCGCGAATGGGTGCTGTCGACCCTGGCCCTGCTTGTGGGCCTGGTGGCCCTCGTCCTGGCGCTCGATTCGGTCTTTGATTCGTTGCTCGGCCACGATGTGCTCATCAAGCAGTATCAGATGAACCGCCTGACGGTCTTTATCGACCCCGATAATGCCGATTCGGACGATGCCTACAACCTGCAGCAGTCGCTTATCGCCGTTGGCTCGGGCGGCTTCTTTGGTAAGGGTTTGGGCCATGCGACGCAGTCGGCCGGCGGCTTTCTTCCTGAGTTCCACACCGACTTTGTCTTCGCCTTCCTATCCGAGACCTTTGGCTTTTGCGGTTCCTTTTTGCTCCTGTGCCTCTACGTGCTGCTGATCTTTTCGACGATTCGCGTCGCCTTTAAGTGTGAGTCGCTGTTCTTGCGCCTATCGTGTGTGGGCATCGTTGGCATGTGGGCGTTCCAGACCTTCGAAAACATCGGCATGTGCATTGGCATGATGCCGATTACCGGTATTCCGCTACCGTTTATTAGCTTCGGTTCGTCTTCGATGATGATTCAGCTGCTGACGGTGGGTATCGTACAATCCATATGGCGGCATCGTTCGGGCGCCGCGTAACCGCTGGAGGGGTTTGCTATGAAAATTCCCGTAGATAAGCTGACCCGCGCTTTTAAGATGGGCGCGTCCGTTAAGAAGGATTCCGATACGCCGGTGCGCGTCTCGGTCTATTTGGATTCGTCCGCCTCGCGCTTTCTGGCCGAGACGGTGCGTGACGCCTTTGTGCCGCAGACGACCTCGGGCATTGTGCGCGTCGAGCGTCTGGGGGAGGAGCGAATTGCTCCAAAGACCGATACCGATGTGGTGCTGGTGCTCTCGTGCGGCTCCGACCGCTTGGAGAGTGCCGTGCAGGAGCTCGTGATCGCCGGCGCCCCCGTGTGCGTGCTTGCCGAGTCTGCTGTGGAGGTGCCGTTTATCGAGGAGTCCACGCCTATGCTCGGCGTGGTAGCGGCAACCGATAAGACGTATCTGCTCGAGACGCTTGCCCGCTGGATTCTCGATCGCACCGAAAAGGAAACGGCTTTTGCGGCGAACTTTGCCTTTATGCGCATCGCGGCGGCCAATCGTATCATCACCTCGTGTGCGCTCACCAATATGGCGACCGGTGCGCTGGTGTTTTTGCCGGGCGCCGATTATCCCGTTATGGCGCTGGCGCAGGTGGGCATGCTCTTTGAGCTCGCTGCCGTCTTTGGACGCGGCATTAAGCCTGAGCGCGGCTATGAGGTCGCGGGCGTGCTTGCCGGCGGTCTTGTGATCCGCGCGGTCACCCGCGCACTCGTCAAGCAGACGCCGCATATTGGGTTTGCCGTCAAGGCGCTCACTGCTGCCGCGGGCACCTATGGCATGGGCCGTGCGCTCGTTTCGCTTTACGAGTGCGATGTCGACTACAGCCGTGCCAACGAGGTGGTCACTGCCACGTTCTCCCGCGTTCGCGATCTGGTGACCACGGTCGCGGGTGCTACCCGTCCTATGGCGTCCTACCAAGACGCATCCGATCTCGCTGCTTAGGGGTTTTCCGTTGCGCGTTGCATACCAAGACTGTTTTCATTTAATTGAGCCGCTGCTCGCCAAGGTCGAAAAGCCGAGTCGCTATATCGATCACGAGTGGGGCACGCTTTCCAAGGCCGATGCCGACTACCGTTGCTGCCTGATCTACCCGGATGTGTACGAGGTCGGTCTGCCCAACCAGGGTATCGCCATCCTCTACAACATTCTTAACCAGGCCGAGGGCATCTCCTGCGAGCGCGGCTATGTGCCGTGGCCCGACATGGGTGACGCCATGCGCGAGGCGGGCATTCCGCTGCTGTCGCTCGAAGGTGCTGCCCCCGTCGCTTCGTTTGATATCGTCGGTCTGCATGTGCCGCACGAGATGGCGGTGACGAACTTCCTCGAGGCACTCGATCTCGCTGGCATTCCGCTGTTAGCGGCCGACCGAGGCGAAGACGACCCCATCATCATCGCCGGCGGTCCCTCGGTGTACAACCCTGAGCCGTACGCGGCCTTCTTCGATGCCATCCTCATCGGCGAGGGCGAGGAATCGCTGCTCGAGACCTGCCAGCTGCATCGCCGCCTGCGTGACGAAGGAGTCCCGCGCGCGCAGATTGTTGAGCAGCTTGCATCCATTGCCGGCAACTACGTGCCGTCGCTCTATGAGGTTCGTCACGACGAGCCCTGCTCGCCGCATGGCTACACCGTGCCGCGCGAGGGCAAGGATGCGCCGACCGTGGTTTACAAACGCGTCGTCGAGGATTTCGGCGCCACGAATCCGCTGTCGCAGTCGTGCGTGCCCTATGCGCAGCTGGTTCACGATCGCCTGTCTATCGAGATTCTGCGCGGCTGCGCCCGCGGCTGTCGTTTTTGCCAGGCCGGCATGACGTATCGCCCGGTGCGCGAGCGCTCGGCCGACCAGATCGTCTCGTCGGTGATTCAGGGTCTGGAAAAGACCGGCTATGACGAGGTGTCGCTGACCTCGCTCTCCACGACCGACCACTCCTGCATTCGTGACGTGCTCGGCAGGCTCAACCGTCGCCTGGAGGATACGGGTATTCGCGTGTCTATTCCGTCGCAGCGCCTGGATTCGTTTGGCGTGGATATGGCCGAGTCGGTCGCCGGCGAAAAGAAGGGCGGCCTGACGTTCGCGCCCGAGGCCGGCAGCCAGCGCATGCGCGACATCATTAACAAGAACGTGACCGAGGAGGACCTGGACCGTGCGGCCAAGGCGGCCTTCGAGGCCGGCTGGAACCGCATGAAGCTCTACTTTATGATGGGCCTTCCCGGCGAGCGCGACGAGGACATCGTGGCCATTGCCAACCTGGCCGATCACGTGCTGGAACTTGGCCGTTCCGTGGTGCCCAAGGCGCGCCGCGGCTCCATCTCGGTGTCCATCTCGGTTTCGGTCTTTATTCCCAAGGCTGCCACGCCGTTCCAGTGGTGCCCGCAGCTCGACTACGACGACGTCAAGCGTCGCCAGAAGCTGCTTATCACGAGCGTTCGCAACCGTGCCGTCCGCGTGCATTACCACGATGCCGAGACCTCGCTCATCGAGGCCGCGCTCTCCCGCGCCGGTCGTGACATGACGCCCGTCATCATCGATGCTTGGCGCTCGGGGTCTCGCTTTGACGCCTGGGTAGAGCATTTCTCGCTCGATAACTGGAAGGAGGCTGCTGCCAAAAACGGCATCGACCTCAATGAGCTCGTGCACCTGCCCTACGAGTTGGACTGGCGTCTGCCGTGGGAGCATGTGAGCCCCGGCTGCACGCGCGGCTTCCTCGAGCGCGAGTACCGTCGCTCGCTCGAGGGTGTCACGACTCCCGACTGCACCCGCACGTCGTGCACCGGCTGCGGAATCTGCCCCACGCTCCACGCCAAGAATGTATTGATGGGTGATCGCGCATGAGTGAGCGCCTGACCGACAGCCCCACGCTCTTTAGACTTCGTGTTCGCTATGGCAAACGCGATCGCCTTAAGTACCTGGGCCATCTCGAAGTAATCCATACCATTGAGCGCATCGTGCGCCGTGCGGGACTTCCCTATGCCGTCACGCAGGGCTTCTCTCCGCACATGCGCGTGGGCTTCTCTTCGGCGCTACCGGTGGGTACGTCGTCGACCTGCGAGTGGTATGACCTGTTTATGACCGAGTTCGTGGCGCTCGACGAGGCGTTTGGGCGCCTGGCTGCGGCCTCTCCGGCCGATCTGGCGCCCATCGAGGCGGCGTACATCGACGTGCGCACGCCGGCGCTCACGGCTCAGCTTACGCGTCTGTCGTACCGTATCGACTTGCACCTGGACCCCGAAGCCCCCGTGAGCGCCGACGAGGTGCGCGCTGCGATTGACACGCTGCGCGCGGGTCATGGTATTGACTATGCGCGCGGCAAAAAGAGCAAGCGCTTAGACCTTGACCACACACTGGTGGGCTATGAGATCACGGCGGGGGAGCGTCCGGACCATCTGGTGCTCATGCTCGACACCCATGCCGACAACGAGGGCTCCATGCGTCCGGAGATTTTGCTTTCTGCTGCTGATGTTTTGTTGCAGGGCTTGACCCCGGGCGTCGATGCACCTATTGTTTCCACCGGTATGCAAGACCTCGTGACCATCTGCTCCTACGATGTCGAGCGTCAGAATCAAGCATGCGAGGACGACGAGGGCCGACTCGTCAGCCCCATACCTGTGCGAACTTGTGGATTTGCTCCACATACTCGTTGACGGGGGTATTTTCGCCTGCTACTATATTCGGCTGTTGCACTAACTGATGCATGAAGGGCAAGTAAACATGTACGCAATCGTTAACACGGGCGGCAAGCAGTACAAGGTCGCCACCGACGATGTCATCACCGTCGAGAAGATCGAGGGCAATGAGGGCGACAAGGTCACCCTGCCGGTCATCTTCCTCAACGATGGTAAGAAGATCGTCACCGATCCCGACAAGCTGGCCAAGGCCAAGGTTACCGCTCAGATCGTTGAGCAGTTCAAGGGCGAGAAGCAGCTGGTCTTCAAGTTCCACAAGCGTAAGCGCTATCGTCGTCTGAAGGGTCACCGTCAGCAGCTCACCAAGCTGAAGATCGTGAAGGTCCAGGCTACGTCCCGCGCCAAGAAGGCTGTCAAGGCAGAGGCCGAGGCTGTTGCCGAGGCTCCCGTCGCCGAGTAGATTACACTCGTAACGAAAGAGTAGGTATACACAATGGCACACAAAAAAGGACTCGGTTCCTCCCGTAATGGCCGTGACTCCCGCGGTCAGCGCCTTGGCACGAAGCGCTATGCCGGCCAGACGGTAACCACGGGCACGATTCTCGTCCGTCAGCACGGCACGCACATCCACCCGGGTGAGAACGTTGGCCGTGGCAAGGACGACACGCTGTTCGCGCTGGTCGACGGTACCGTTGAGTTCCACAAGGGTATCAAGCACAGGGTCAGCGTACGCCCGCTCGCGAACGCGTAATTCACCCTTCATAGAGCACATATGTGGGAGGCACTTGAGTTTTAGGATTCAAGGGTCTCCCTCTTTTTGTAGGAGGCGATTCTGTTGTCACAGTTCACCGATATCAGCCGCATTAACGTGTGCGGCGGCGACGGCGGAGCCGGATGCATGTCGTTTAGGCGCGAGGCATTTGTCCCCAAGGGCGGCCCCGATGGCGGCGACGGCGGTCGTGGCGGCAATGTCGTCATCCAGGCCGATGCTCAGCTGTCTTCGCTGATCGATTACCGCTTTAAGCATCACTTCCGCGCCGAGCGCGGCACGCACGGGCAGGGTGCCCGTCGTAACGGTAAGAGCGGCGAGGACCTTATTCTCAAGGTTCCCATGGGTACCGTGGTGCGCGAGCTCGACCCCGAGACGCAGACCCCGATGTTCGAGATTGCCGACTTGGTGCATGATGGCGAGCGCGTCGTTGTGGCGCCCGGCGGTGCCGGCGGTCTGGGCAATACGCACTTTGTGACGTCGGTGCGCCGCGCGCCCGCATTCGCCCAGCTGGGCGAGCCGGCCGAGGAGCACTGGATTGAGCTCGAGATGAAGCTCATGGCTGATGCCGCGCTCGTGGGCTTCCCCTCGGTGGGCAAGTCCTCGCTTATCGCGCGCATGAGTGCCGCCCGACCCAAGATCGCCGACTATCCGTTTACAACGCTCGTGCCCAACCTGGGTATGGTGCGTGCCGGCGAGTACTCCTATGTCGTTGCCGACGTCCCCGGCCTCATCGAGGGCGCGAGCGAGGGCAAGGGCTTGGGCCACCAGTTCCTGCGCCACATCGAGCGTACGGCGCTCATCATGCATGTCGTCGACATGACGGGCGGTTTTGAGGATCGCGACCCGGTTGAGGATTACCGCATCATCAACCGTGAGCTCGAGCAGTATGGCGCCGAGCTTTCGGAGCGTCCGCAGATCGTCGTCGCCAACAAGTGCGATGCGCCGGGCACGGCCGACAAGATTGCCGACCTTAAGCGCGCCGCGCTCGACGATGGACATATGTTCTTTGCCGTGTCCGCCGTGACGGGCGCCGGCCTCAACACGCTGATGCTTGCCGTGGGCGAGCAGGTGGCTAAGCTGCGCGCCGAGCTGGCGGTCTCCGATGAGCCGGTCGATCTTCGCGACGAGGAGTGGGAGCGCCGTCGCCTGCAGCGCGAGAAGCGTTTCCGCATTGTCCAGGAAGAGCCCGGTGCCTTCCGCGTGGTCGGTCGCGCCATCGAGCGCATGGTTATCCAGACCGACTGGGAAAACGAGGAAGCCGTCATCTACCTGCAGCACAAGTTTGCGCGCATGGGTGTTGACGACGCGCTCGAGAAGGCCGGCTGCCGTGCGGGCGACGAGGTCCGCATTTGCCAGCGCGCCTTTGACTTTGAGGGCGCCGAGGACTTCTCGGAGTACGAGGAGCTCGAGGACGCTGGCGAGGACGTTGCCGTTGAGGCCCTTGACGTGACCGATGCTCCGGATGAGGGCGTCGAGGTTGTCGATGCGGCGGATGCCGCGGACGATGCCGAGACCTCGGAGGGCGAGTAAGCCATGTCGCTGCGCGGTGGAATCGGTTTGCCCGAGCTGCCCATAAAAGAGGGCAAAGAGTTTCGGCTTGGCATTATGGGCGGCACCTTCGACCCGATTCATTACGGGCACCTGGTGACTGCCGAGCAGGCGCGCGAGTCGCTCGACTTGGACGCTGTGCTCTTTATGCCGGCGGGCTCTCCCGCCTTTAAGCTTGACAAGCCGGTGACGCCTGCCGAGGACCGTTATGCCATGACGGTCCTCGCCACCGCCGCGAACCCGGCCTTTTTGGCGAGCCGGTTCGAGATTGACCGTCCGGGCATAACCTATACGGCCGATACGCTTCATGCCCTTCGCGACTTTTACCCGCCGCAGGTAAAGCTCTACTTTATTACGGGCGCCGACGCGATTATCGATATTGTGACCTGGCATGATGCCGAGCGAATCGCTGAGCTTGCTACCTTTATTGCGGCGACGCGACCGGGTTTTGATATCGATACGGCGCGTGCCCGAATCAAAGAGTCGGGGCTGCCGTTCGATGTGCGCTATATTCAGATTCCGGCGCTGGCGATCAGCTCGACGAACATTCGTAAGCGAGTTGCCCGCGGCATGAGCGTGCGCTATCTTACGAGCGAGTCTGTGCTCGGCTACATTCGCAAGCGCAGGCTATATGCCGATTTGGGACAAGAAGATTTTGAGTGATGGGGGCTACGTTGTCGGTAGAGGATCAGTTTGAGGGCGATGAGCGCGCGCTGCTCAAGCGCATTCAAGAGCTGCTCGATGTTCGCATGAAAGATAAGCGCAAGCGCTATGTGCATTCGCTGGGTGTTGCCGAGACCGCACTTCATCTGGCCGAGGTCTACGGCGTTGACCGCTTTGATGCGGCTGCCGCCGGCTTAATTCACGATTGGGACAAGGTTCTTTCCGATGACGAGCTCGTGGCCCGCGCGCTTCACTATGGCATCAAGGTTGCCGGCTCTCCTTCCGCCGCGACGCCGCTTTTGCATGGCCCTGTTGCCGCCTATGAGCTTCCGCAGCTTTTCCCCGAGCTGTCGCCGGCTGTTTTCCAGGCTGTCGACCGTCACACCGTGGGTGCCTGCGACATGACGCCGCTCGATATGGTGGTCTTTGTGGCCGATGCCATCGAACCCAACCGCCATGGTGATTATGCCCACGCGCTGCGCAAGATGGTGGGGGAGTCGACGCTTGACGAGTTGTTCTTCTCCTGTTTTGCGCAGGGTCTGGTCTATGTGATCCAGTCCGGGCGCTATCTTTATCCCACGGCTATTACGATTTACAACCATTACGCCCAGCTGCGCTAGCTCGGGCTATCTAGAAAGAGGTATTCCATGGCCGACGAGACCATGACCGACGAGCAGATTCTTGAAGGTGTGGAGCACAAGAGTTTCGTTGCCACGTCCGACCGCACTGCCGCCTCGCTGTCCGCGAGCGGTGTCGCCGCCGAGGATGTCGCCCGCGCCGCCGCGCAGGCCGCCTACGACAAGAAAGGCGAGGACGTTCAAGTGCTCGACCTGACTGAGCTTTCCGATGTGTGCGACTACTTTGTCATCGCTACCGGCACCAACAACCGTCAGGTTGATTCGATCGTTGACGAGATCGAGGAGAAGGTCGCCGCGGCTTGCGGCGAGCATCCGTTCTCCATCGAGGGCCGCGAGCAGAAGATCTGGATGCTCATGGACTACGGCTCGGTCGTCGTTCACGTCTTCACTCCCGAAGCCCGCGACTTCTACCGTCTAGAAAAGCTCTGGGGTGACGCCCCCCAGCTCCCCCTCGACCTCCACTAGTGGCTCATTTGATACGGGGCTTTTAGTTAGCCTCGCGCATTTTGCCGGGCAGTTGCGGTTTTCCGTACCTGCCCGGCTTTTTTGCTCAAAGGCGGTTAATCGCTGAAGCGGGATTGGCGGCCGAAAGATAGGGCGGTGTCGCCGAACTTGTCTCGGACGGCGTCGATAGCAACCGAGAGGTCGCGTCGGTCGCTGGATTGGGCTCCGCGGTCGTCGACTTCGCAGAACAGGTCGGTCTGGATGCCGCCCTGATGGTCAAAGTCGCTCATCCCGATACCCGCCAGACGCACATGCATGCCTTCCTGCCAGATGTTGTCGAGCAGTTCGAGCGCAACCGCCACGAAGATGTTCTCATCGTCGGTCGGATGAGGCAGCCGGCGCTGTGCCGTACGCCCGCTGCCATACGAATACTTAAGCTTGAGCGTTACCGTGCCGCCCGTCAGTCCCTGACGGCGCAGGCGGCGTCCAACCGACTCACCCAGCAGCGCAATCGCCGCTTCGATGTCCCCGCGCTCAGTCAAATCTTTCGCAAAGGTGCGTTCATTGCTGACCGACTTGACCTCGCGCTCTTCATCGAGACTCGTGACTTCGGAGATTTCAAGTCCCAGCGCACGCTGACGCATACGTTCGCCGTTGACGCCAAAAATAGAGGCCAAGGTGGATTCCGGCGCGCGTGACAGCTCGCCGAGCGTGTAGATGCGCATACGGCGCAGTCGCTCCTCGGCCGAGCGCCCGATGCCGCTCATGGCAGATACCGGCAGCGCGGCCAAAAAGCGCTGCTCGGTTCCGGGGCGCACGATGGTCAGCCCAAACGGCTTATCCCGCTCGCTTGCGATCTTTGCGACCGTCTTGTTGCAGCCCACGCCAATGGAGCACGTCACTCCCAGCGCTGCCACGCGGTCGCTTATACGCCGTGCAACCAGCAGTGGGTCCTCGGGCGCAAAGCGACCCGGTGTGATATCGATAAAGGCTTCGTCGATGGATACGCGCTCAACGCGCGGCGTCTCCTCGGCAAGAATAGCCATGACCTGCGCGCTCACCTCGCGGTAGCGATCAAAGTGCCCGTGCGTCCAAATGGCTTGCGGGCACAAGCGCCGCGCCTCGGCCGAGGCCATGGCAGAGCGCACGCCAAAGCGACGTGCCTCATACGAACACGTGGACACGACGCCACGCGAATCGGCGTCTCCGCCCACGATGAGCGGCTTTCCGCGCCATTCGGGATGATCGAGCATCTCCACGCTCGCAAAAAACGCATCGAGGTCCATGAGGCCCACCGCCGGACCCGTCCAGGGAGGTGGCGTGACGCCCATGGCATCCTCATAACCGTATGTATGTTCGCGTCTTTCCATGTCATGAGTATACCGCGCAGCTCATGTGGGGTGCGTGTATGTGCTTGCAAATCCCGAATTCTTGTCTAAGATATGGATTTGCCCTCGACTACACCGAAGAAGTTGGTCTCACGGACTTCACCTGCCCGCGTCGATGGCGTATTATGTTCAACTGTTTGTTTGTAGTTGCAGCCTAAAGCTGCTTGGTTGGAGGAGTTTCCTTTGGCAGTCAAGATTCGCCTTGCTCGTCACGGCGCTAAGAAGCGTCCGTACTACCGTGTCGTCGTCGCCGATTCCCGCGCCCCGCGTGACGGTCGTATCATCGAGGAGGTTGGCCGCTACAACCCGATGACCGCCCCCAAGACCATCAACCTCGACCTCGAGAAGATTGCCGACTGGCAGTCCAAGGGCGCTCAGCTCACCGACGCCGTCGCCGCTCTGGTCAAGGCCGCCAACGAGGGCGAGAAGACCGAGACCGTCGTCAAGAAGTCCAAGAAGCAGCTCGCCAAAGAGGCCGAGGCAGCTAAGGCTGCTGCTGAGGCCGCTGAGGGCGCCGAGGAGTAAATCGTGCCTGAGGTTGACGCTGCACAGCTCGAGGGTGAGGCAATGCTCTCAGATCGCATCGCCGATCTCGTCGAATATCTCGTTGTTCAGATCGTCGACGACCCGGATTCCGTGAGCCTTGAGGTCTTTGATGGTGATGACGCCTCTACGATTGAGGTTTCTGTCGCCGAGGATGACGTCGCTAAGGTCATCGGCCGTCGTGGCCGTACCATCAAGGCCATTCGCACGCTCGCCCGTGCACTGGCCGCTCGCCTCGACACTGCTGTCGAGGTAGAGGTTCTGGGCTAGGACCTTGAGGTCCCAGTACAAAAACATCGCCCGTGTGGTCAAGCCGCACGGAAGGAAGGGGGAGGTCCTCGCGCAGCCGCTGCGGGGGCTTCCTTCTGTATTAGAGCCGGGTATGCGCGTCGCCCTGACGCCTCCGGCGCTCAAGCGCGACCGCTTTTGCACGGTCGTGTCCGTCACCGATACGGGCGATGGCGATCTGGTCTCGTTTGAGGGCATTGACGACTTGACGGCCGCCGAGGGCATCACGGGATGCTATGTGTTGGCAAATCGTGACGATTTTGAGCTCGATTCACTCGACGCCGCCTATACCGACCTGATGGGTCGCGAGGTGGTCGACGAGCGCTTCGGTTCACTCGGCACGATCGTCGAGATCATGTCGACGCCCGCTAACGATGTTTGGGTTGTCGAGGGTGATCGGTACGGCGAGGTACTGATTCCCGTGATCGAGCAGGTTGTGCTCGATCTTCCCGACACAGGAACAATTTCCGTCCACGTTATGGACGGCCTGATCGATATGGACAAGTAGGGAGGACAACATGCTGATTGAGACCCTTTCGGTCTTTCCCGAGATGTTTGAGCCCGTCATGTCCACATCGATTTTGGGCCGCGCCCGCAAGGCCGGCCTTTTTGATTTTAAGGCGTATAACCTGCGCGACTGGACGCACGACCGCCATCGTACCGTCGATGACGAGCCGTACGGCGGCGGGCAGGGCATGCTCATGAAGGTCGAGCCTATTGCCGAGGCCATCGAGGCTATTAGCTCCGAGGGTCCTAAGCCCACCGTGGTGTTTTTTACCCCCTGTGGCGAGCCCTTTACACAGCATGTGGCCGAGCGCCTGCTCAAAAGCGAGCGCTTGCTGTTTGTGTGCAGCCGTTACGAGGGTGTCGACGAGCGTGCCTATGCGTATGCCGACGAGCGCCTGTCGATCGGCGATTACGTGCTCACGGGCGGCGAGCTTCCCGCTATGGTCGTTGCCGATGCCGTCGTACGCCTGATTCCCGGCGCCCTTGGTGACGAGATGAGCAACGTCGACGAGTCGTTCTCGACCGCCGAGGACGGAGGCCTGCTCGAGTATGCGCAGTACACTCGCCCTGCTGAATTCAACGGCGAGGGCGTGCCGCCGGTGCTCGTGAGCGGTGACCATGCCAAGGTTGACGCCTGGCGCCGTAAGAATGCCATCGAGCGTACCTGCCGCTGGCGTCCCGACCTGATCGAGACGGCACGGCTTTCGCCCCAGGAGCGCGCATACGCGCAGGAGATTCTGGACGCTTCGTATTCGCAGAGCGAGGAGTGAGAATGGTTCCATTGCAGCATTCCGCGTTGAGGGGCGCTTTTGAGTGGGTCGCGGTCATCGCGATCGCGCTCGTGGCCACCTTCCTGATCCGCACCTTTGTGGTCGAGCCCTTTGTGGTGCCCACCGGCTCCATGGAGGACACGATCGAGATTGGCGACCAGATCCTGGCACAAAAGGTGAGCCTCGAGCTCGGTCAGCCCGTCAAACAGGGTGATATCGTGGTGTTCCACAACCCCGATGCCACTTCCGAGCATGATGTTCTTGTCAAGCGTGTTATTGCCACGGCCGGCCAGACGGTCGACCTGCAGGACGGCAAGGTGGTCGTTGACGGCCAAGCGCTCGACGAGGACTATACGACGGGCATGAGCTGGCCGCTTTCGGTCCAAGCGCCTGGCGCCCAGGTGAGTTATCCCTACATCGTTCCCGACGGGTGCGTGTGGGTGATGGGCGACAACCGCGAAAACTCTGCCGACTCGCGCTACTTTGGTCCCGTCGATCGCTCTGATTTGATCGCTGTGGCGCTTGTGCGCTACTGGCCGCTCAACCGCATCGGCGCTATCGACTAAAAACCGCTATAGTACAGTACCTAACCGTGTAATCGTTTCGACGAGGGGATATTAGAGGCATGAACGCTTCATCGCTTTCCTTCCAAGACATCATCCTGCGCCTCCAGCAGTACTGGGGCGAGCAGGGCTGCGTCATTATGCAGCCCTATGACTCCGAGGTCGGTGCCGGTACCTTCCATACCGCGACCACGCTGCGCTCGCTCGGTCCCGCCGAATGGCGCACCTGCTATGCGCAGCCCTGCCGCCGTCCCGCCGACGGCCGCTACGGCGAGAACCCTAACCGCATGCAGCACTACTATCAGTTCCAGGTGCTCATTAAGCCCTCTCCGGTTAATGCTCAGGAGCTTTACCTGGGGTCTCTTGCTGCCATTGGTCTGGACCCCAACGACCATGACGTCCGCTTTGTCGAGGACGACTGGGAGAGCCCGACCCTGGGCGCCTGGGGCCTTGGCTGGGAGGTCTGGCTCAACGGCATGGAGGTCACGCAGTTTACGTACTTCCAGCAGGTGGGCGGTATCGAGGTCGACCCCGTGCCCGTCGAGATTACCTATGGCCTGGAGCGTATCGCCATGTACGCCCAGGGCGTCAACTCGGTCTACGATCTGGTGTGGAGCTACCTGCCCGATGGCACGCCCATGACCTACGGCGACGTGTTCCTCGAGAACGAGCGCGAGTTCAGTGCCTATAACTTTGAGGTCGCCAACGTCGAGATGATGCGTCAGAAGTTTGACGACTACGAGGCCGAGTGCCATTCCTGCCTGGAGCGCAAGCTGCCGTTGCCGGCGTACGACTGTGTCATGAAGTGCAGCCACGCCTTCAACCTGCTCGATGCCCGCGGCGCCTTGTCCGCGGTCGAGCGTGCCAACTACATCCTGCGCGTCCGCGCCGTCGCCAAGGCGTGCTGCGAGGCCTACATGGCCGAGGTCGCCGGAGTCAACGAGAATGCCGACCAGGAAGGCGAGGTGGCGTAAGCCATGGCAGACGCTAAGGATTTCCTGTTTGAGATCGGTACGGAGGAAATGCCCTCTGCACCGCTGAACAATGCCGTCAAGCAGCTTGGTACCATGATCGCCAAGGGTCTCGACGAGGCCGGTCTGGCCCACGGCGAGGTCCGCGTGATCTCGAGCCCGCGTCGCCTGGCTGCGCTCGTTGCCGACGTTGCCACCGCGACCGATGAGGTTCACGAGGTCAAGCGCGGTCCCGCGGCAAACATTGCCTTCGACGCTGACGGTAACGCCACCAAGGCCGCCCAGGGCTTCGCCCGCAAGTGCGGTGTGGCTGCCGAGGACCTGGTCCGTCGTGAGGATACCGACGGTCGCGAGTATGTCTTTGCCGAGAAGAACATTCCCTCCGCACCGGCAACCCCGATCCTGACGGCCCTGTGCGAGAAGACCATTGCCGGCCTGCAGTGGCCCAACTACCGCTCCCAGCGCTGGGGCCACGAGCACGCGACGTTCGTGCGTCCGGTCCGCTGGATTTGCTGCCTTCTGGGCGAGGATGTTGTGCCCGTGTCGTTTGCCGACGTGACGAGCGGCAACACCACGCGCGGCCATCGCGTGCTCGGCCCCGGTGACCACGTTGTCGCCAGCCCCGCCGCCTACGAGCAGGTACTCGAGGATGCCGGCGTGCTCTCTGCAGAGCGCCGTCGCGAGGCGATTCTCGCTGGTATCGCCGAGGTCGAGGCTGCCCGTCCCGGCTGCCATGTCGATACCCCCAAGAAGGTCTTTGAGGAGGTCATTAACCTCTGCGAGTGGCCGACGGTGCTCGTCGGTACTTTCGACGAGGAGTTCCTCAAGGTCCCGCACGAGATTATCTGCGAGTCCATGCTCACCAACCAGCGCTACTTCCCGATCTATGACGGCGAGGGCAAGCTCACGCGTGAGTTCGTGGTCGTTTCCAACAGCAAACCCGAGAATGCCGAGCGCGTGATCGACGGCAACGAGCGCGTCGTGCGCGCCCGTCTGGACGACGCTAAGTTCTTCTACGAGGAGGACCTGAAGATCTCCCTCGACGAGTTCCGTGAGCGTCTGTCCAAGGTTGCCTTCCAGGAGAAGCTCGGTAGCGTGCTCGCCAAGTCCGAGCGCATCGAGCAGCTCGCGCTCGCTATCGCCCGCGAGGCTCACCTGGGCGCCCATCTTGCCGCCGACGCTGCTCGCGCCGCACACCTGTGCAAGGCAGACCTGGTGTCCAACGCCGTCGTCGAGTTCACGAGCCAGCAGGGCGTGATGGGCGGTTATTACGCGACCGCGATGGGGGAGAACGACGAGGTCGCCCATGCTATTTGCGATCACTATCGTCCCCGTTTTGCCGGTGACGAGCTGCCCGAGGGCACCGCTGGCTGCATCGTGGCCTGCGCCGACAAGCTCGATACCATCGCCGGTATCTTTGCCATCGGCGAGCCCCCGACCGGCTCCTCCGACCCCTACGCGCTGCGTCGTGCCGCTATCGGCATTATCAACATCCTGCGCGACCGTCTGCCGATCGACCCCATGTCGCTCATCGACTTTGCCCTCGAACTCTACAGTGAGCAGGGCATTGAGTTCGACGCCGCCGAGGTCGCCCAGCAGGTTCGTGACTTCTTCCATGGCCGCCTGGTGAGCATGGCCCGCGACGAAAAGATTCCGGCCGATACCGTCGCCGCCGTCTCCGCGGTGCACATCATCGCCCCGTCCGTCTTCTTCGCCCGCTGCGCCGCCCTCGACGAGGCCCGCAAGAACGACGCTGAGACGTTCGACAACCTGGCGACCGCCTATGCCCGCGCCGCGCATATCTCCAAGCCCGAGCTGGGTGCGGAGTATGACCGCAGCCTGATGGGCGAGGTCGAGCTCGCGCTCGCCGACGCCTCCGAGGCTGCTCAGACCGCCGTCGATGCCGCCCTTGCTGCCGAGGACTACCCGGCCGCATTTGCCGCGCTTGCCGCTCTGCGTGCCCCCATCGACCGCTTCTTCGACGAGGTTATGGTCATGGACAAGGACGAGCAGCTTCGCGATAATCGCCTTAAGCTGCTCAACCGCTTTGAGGCCGTGTTCTCCGGCATTGCCAACATCGGTGAGCTTGCCCGCAAAAAGTAAGCCAGCCTGCGCATAAGCGCAAAAGGAGCCCCGCATGGATTGCCCGGTCACCGCTCGTCCCACCGTTATCGTTATCTCCGACTCGCTCGGCGATACCGCTTGTGAGGTGGTGCTTGCGGCGTCCGGGCAATTTGATGAAGGGGCTTTTCGCGTTTTGCGCCTGCCCAAGGTGACCTCCGTGGAGCAGGTCAAGTCATTTGTGGGGCCGCGCGTCGATGCCGACCATCGCGATATCGCCGTGTTCCATACCATTGTCGATCCGGCGCTTCGCGCCCGCGTGCTCGATTACCTGGGTATGCTGCATATCCGTTCGGTCGACCTGATCGGCCCGACGCTTGCCGTGCTGTCGTCGCTCATCGGTGTGCCGCCCAAGTGCGTTGCGGGCGTGATTCACAAGACCGATGACCGCTATTTCCATCGTATCGAGGCCATGGAGTATTTCGTTGAGCACGATGACGGTCGTGGTTGCGACGATCTGTCGGGTGCCGATATCGTGCTGCTGGGTGCGTCGCGTACATCCAAGACGCCGCTGTCGATGTATTTAGCCTATCAGGGCTACAAGGTCGCCAATGTCCCACTGGCGCATGGCATGGAGCCGCCCAAGTCGATTTACGAGGTTGACCCGATGCACCTGTTCGGCCTGATTTCGACCGTCGATGTGATTTCCGAAATTCGCGATAGCCGCTTGGGCGATGACTACGCCCGTGCCGTTGCCGGCTCCTATGCCGAGCCCGAGAGTGTGCGCAGCGAGCTTGAGGAAGCCCGTGCCCTCATGAAGCGCCTAGGCTGCTTTGTGGTGCGTACCGATGGCAAGGCCATCGAGGAAAGCGCTGCCGAGATCATTAGCCACTTGGAGGAAATCCAAGATGCCCGTGCCCGCCGCGCCGCCCGCCGAGCCCAGCAAAGCTAGCTTATTGGGGTAGCTAAAAATGCCCGTCTCTAAAAGACTACCTAAAAATAATGCACGATATTGGTAAAGCGATTTAGCAATAAACTAGCATTTGACCTGCAAGCATCTTGCATTGGTATCTTCATAAGGTAACCAACTTTACCTACCGTTTACCGCCATATTTACCACGTTTACCAACCCCCGCGCCCTCTGCGCAAGCCCGCCCAAAACCCGCCGTATAGTACCCTCACGGCTCGCATTCGGCGGGTCGATTCGTTACCACGGTCGTGCGCGTAAGTGCATGGAAGGGGAAGTATCGTGAGCGATTGCAAGAGGGTTTACCGTTTTGGAACCGACGCCCAGGGCACCTGTGTCACTGAGGGCGACAAATCCATGAACTTCGTGCTTGGCGGCAAAGGCGCAAACCTTGCCGAGATGAGCCGCATCGGTCTGCCGGTTCCCGGTGGCTTTACCATTACCTGCCAGACTTGCGTCGAGTACTCCGGTGCCGGCAATGTGTGGCCCGAGGGCGCACTCGATGAGATCGTTGCCGCCGAGGCGGACCTCGAGGCCCGTTGCGGCAAGAAACTCGGCGATGCCTCCGATCCGCTGCTCGTGTCGGTTCGCTCGGGCGCTCCGTTCTCCATGCCCGGCATGATGGACACGGTCCTCAACCTGGGCCTCAACGACGATTCCGTCCGGGGCCTTATCGCCCAGACGCAAAACCCGCGTTTTGCCTGGGACAGCTACCGTCGCTTTATCCAGATGTTCTCCAACGTCGTCATGGGCGTCGACGCCGACCTATTCGAGAACGCCCTGACCCAGGCCCGCCTGGTCGCCGGCGTTCGTGTCGATTCCGAGCTTTCGGCCGAGGACCTGCAGGAGCTCGTCGAGACCTTTAAGGGCATCTTCTCCGAGAACGTCGAGGCGACCCTGTATCCCGAGCTCGAGGTCGCCGACGGTAAGCCCGTTTTCCCGCACGATCCGGAGCTCCAGCTGCGCCTTGCCATCCAGGCCGTCTTTGGCAGCTGGATGAACGAGCGCGCCTGCATCTACCGCAAGCAGCACGGCATTTCCGACGAGCTCGGCACCGCCGTCAACGTCCAGGCCATGGCCTTTGGCAACAAGGGCGAGACCTCTGCGACCGGCGTCGCCTTTACGCGCAACCCGGCCGACGGCACCAAGGAGTTCTATGGCGACTTTTTGGTGAATGCCCAGGGCGAGGACGTCGTCGCCGGCATCCGAAACACCGAGCCCATCGCCGACCTCAAGACCACCTCGGGCCTCGAGTCCGCAGGCGAGGAGCTCGAGCGCGTGTTCCTGACGCTCGAGGATCATTACCGCGATATGTGCGATATCGAGTTTACCATCGAGCAGGGCAAGCTCTGGATGCTCCAGACCCGCGTGGGCAAGCGCACCGCCACTGCCGCCCTGCGCATTGCTATCGAAATGGTCGAGGAGGGCCTGATCACCCGCGAGGAGGCTGTGAGCCGCATCGATCCCGCGCAGCTCGACCAGCTCCTGCACCCGCAGTTCGACGCCTCCAAGAAGTACGAGGCCCTGGCCAGCGGCCTTAACGCCAGCCCTGGTGCCGCCGTGGGCGAGGTCGTGTTCTCGAGTGATGACGCCGTCGCGCGTTCCGCCGAGGGCCACAAGGTCATTCTGGTCCGCTGGGAGACCAACCCCGACGACCTGAAGGGCATGGTCGCCGCCGAGGGCATCCTGACCAGCCACGGTGGCAAGACGAGCCATGCCGCCGTTATCGCCCGCGGCATGGGTACGCCCTGCGTTTGCGGCGTTGAGCGCTTCCACATTGACGCGGCAGAGAAGGTCGTGCGCATCGAGGGCAGCGACCGCGTGCTGCGCGAGGGCGATGTCATCTCCATCGACGGCACCCAGGGTATCGTCGTCGACGGCGCGGTCGACCTGGTCTCTGCAGAGCTCACCGGCGACCTGGACACCATCCTGTCTTGGGCTGATGAGATCCGTTTGGACGAGACCTGCGGCCACGCCAACCACGTGCGCGTTAACGCCGACAACCCCGAGGATGCTGCACTCGCGCTCGAGTTTGGCGCCGAGGCCATCGGTCTGTGCCGCACCGAGCACATGTTCCTGGGCGATCGCAAGAACATCATCCAGAGCTTTATCCTGTCTGACGATGAGGCCGTGAAGCAGCAGGCCCTGGCCGACCTGCTCAAGGTTCAGACCGAGGACTTCCTGGCGATGTTCAAGACCATGTCCGGTCGCGATGTGGTCGTCCGCCTGCTCGATCCGCCGCTTCATGAGTTCCTGGATAATCCTCGCGAGCTCGAGGTCGCCATCACCAAGAAGGAGGCCGCCGGCGCTCCCGAGGAGGAGCTCGCTGCCCTGCGCGCCCGCCTGCGTCGCATTGACGGCATGGTCGAGTCCAACCCCATGCTGGGCTTGCGCGGCGTGCGCCTGTCCGTCGTCTTTGGCGATCTGCCGCTCATGCAGGTTCGCGCCGTCGCCACGGCCGCTGCCCGCCTTATCAAGGAGGGTGTCGACCCGCGCCCCGAGATCATGGTTCCGCTCGTTTCCATCACGGCCGAGCATGTCCAGACCCGCGAGGTTATCGAGCGCGTGATCGCCGAGGTTTCCGCCGAGGAAGGCGTCGAGCTCAATATTCCCGTGGGCACGATGCTCGAGCTGCCGCGTGCCTGCATGGTCGCTGACGAGATCGCCCATCATGCCGACTTCTTCTGCTTTGGCACCAACGACCTCACCCAGACGACCTTTGGCTTCTCGCGCGATGACGCCGAGGCCAAGTTCATCCCGCTGTACATGCATAAAAAGATTCTGAAAGACAACCCCTTCGAGACCATCGACGCGGCGGTGCTGGAGCTCGTGCGCTTGGCCGTCGAGAAGGGCCGCGCCACCAATCCCGACATGCACTTTGGCGTGTGCGGCGAGCACGGCGGCGACCCCAAGTCCATCAAGGGCCTGTTTAACGTGGCCGACGTGGACTACGTGTCCTGCTCGCCCTATCGCGTGCCCCTCGCGCGCCTGGCTGCCGCTCAGGCCAAGCTCGAGGCCAAGCGTTCCGCCTAACGTTTTGGGTTTAGACGCCTAGCGTAGCCCCCTTCATGCCGCCCGTCTCATTCTTGAGACGGGCGGTTATCATGTGCGGGTTTTGTCTTTTTGTCTGCGTGAAAAAATGTTCTTGCAGCAGAAACCCGCGCGTGTATACTCGAATACGTTTGTTCAACTACGTGCCGGCCAAGGTGGTACGGCACCTCTAGAAGAGTAAGGAATTGCACATGGATTACATCCGCGCAATCGAGCGTCAGCAGATCCGCGAGGACATTCCTCAGGTTCGCGTCGCCGACAACGTCAAGGTTCACTACCGCATTAAGGAAGGCGACCGCGAGCGCATTCAGGTCTTCCAGGGCGACGTCATCCGCATGGCCGGCGCCGGTGCCCGCGAGACCTTCACCGTCCGCAAGATGTCCTTCGGTGTCGGTGTTGAGCGTACCTTCCCGCTTCACAGCCCCAAGATCGCCAAGCTCGAGGTCGTTCGTCATGGTCGCGTCCGTCGCGCCAAGCTGTACTACCTCCGCGACAAGGTGGGCAAGGCTGCTCGCATCCCCGAGAAGCGCTAAGAAGATCGCAGCGTCTGTCCACTCGTTTGGACACAAGGGTCACCTTCGGGTGGCCCTTCTTTTTATCTGATTTGCATGCAAGGAGGGCCTGGTATGGCCAATATGACGAGCTCGGTTTCGGCATCGCAGGTTGCCGGTGAGTTGGCGAGCGCTACGTTTGAGGAGATCCCCGCCCTCGTGGAGCATTATCGCGAGGACCCGCGCCAGCAGGTGATCAAGGCTTGCGAGCGTGCTCTTAAGCGCCATGCCAAGGAACTTGCCGAGCGCGAGCGCGTCAATGACATGTACGAGCTTATGCATGAGCTTGGCGGCGATGGGGTAGTCGTTGGTGTCGACGAGGTGGGTCGCGGATCGGTGGCCGGTCCTTTGACGGTATGCGCCGTCTGCCTTCCTATGGAGCCGCGCGTCTGGGGCATCAACGATTCCAAAAAGCTCACGCCGGCGCGCCGCGAGTTGCTCTCAGTGAAGATTGCCGAGGTGGCGACGGCAATTGGTTTTTGGCATATCGCGCCTAAGGATATCGATGAGATGGGCATGGCCCGCGCCATTCGAGCCGCTGTCGCGGGCGCCGTGGCCGATACGGGGCTCGAGCCCGATTGCGTGCTTATGGACGGTAACCCCTTGGGCGCCGTTCCCAACGAGCGCGATGTGGTGAAGGGCGATGCCAAGATCGCCTGTATCGCCGCGGCGTCCATCATGGCCAAGGTCACGCGTGATGAGATGATGGTCGAGTACGATGCCGAGTATCCCGAGTACCATTTGGCCGAATCGAAAGGCTACGCAAGCCCCGAGCACATCGAGGCCATTCGCAAACATGGACTTTGTCCACTGCACCGCATGAGCTTTTGCGGAAACTTTCTGCAGACTGAGCGCCTTTTCTAGGTCAATTGTGGAGACAGGGACCTCAGGGGTTTTATAAACCTGCTGGTAGCGGGCCGTATGCAACAGCATTGCTGCGTACGGCCCGTTTTTTGACGGCATTTGGTCAGCTTTTGGTTTGCTTCCGGTACTTACCCGCATGAAAGGTGCCCTCATCATCGGGGCAATGCAGTGTGCGGGAAAGGAGACCCCATGAGTGCCGCAAGCAAAAAGAGCAAGACGCAGCAGCTCAAGGAGCGTTGGGAAAACGGCGAGCTCGACTGCGGGGCGATGACGCCCGAGTTTATCAAGGGACTCAGTCCCCGCGAGCTGGGCATGCTGGGCGAGCTGATCACCATCGACTACTTTAACGAACGCGGCTACACCTTG
The DNA here is from genome assembly GCA_958451615.1 of uncultured Collinsella sp. Taxonomy (GTDB): domain Bacteria; phylum Actinomycetota; class Coriobacteriia; order Coriobacteriales; family Coriobacteriaceae; genus Collinsella. Next base: position 63,953 of record CAUDQR010000002.1, read on the forward strand.
CTGGAGCAGGGTTATCGTTGCACCGAGGGCGAGGCCGATCTGGTGCTGCTCGATGAGCTCGACGATGTCGTGGTGATGGCCGAGGTCAAGACCAGACGCGTCGCACTGGATTGCAACACGCGGGTCTTTCCCGAGGAGGCCGTGGACGCTCAAAAGCAACGCCGCTACCGCCGCATCGCAAGCTGCTATCTTATGGAGCATTATCCGCTCAAGGCGATTCGCTTCGATGCCGTGGGTGTCACCATTCGCGGCGGGCATATCGCCGAGATCGAGCATCAGTACAACGCGTTCGATTGGCAGGTGTCGTGATGGCGTTCGAGACGTTTGCCGTTCACGCGGCCTGCATCCGTGGCGTCGAGGCGATTCACGTCACGGTCGAGGTCTCGCTTGCCGGTGGCGTTCCGGGCATCCAGATGCTCGGCATCCCGAGTATGGAGGTGATGGAGTCACGCGGTCGTATTCGCTGTGCGATGCGCTCCGCCGGGTTCGAGATTCCGCGCTCGGGCATTACGGTCAATCTGGCGCCCGGCGATATTCGCAAGACCGGTAGCGGCTTTGATCTGCCCATCGCCATCGCGGTATTGGCGGCCGATGGTCAGATTCCCCGCGACAACCTCGATCGTTGTCTTATTGCTGGTGAGCTTGGCTTGGACGGTACGGTGCTTCCTGTCAAGGGCGAGGTGGCGTTTCAGCTATTGGCGCGTGATATGGGGCTGTCCTTTATCGCCGGCAGGTCCGATCAGCATGTGCCGCTTGCGGGCGTGGATTGTGGATTCATCGATCATTTGTCTCAGCTTGCCCATGGCATGGGCGATGCCGCGCGGCACTACTTGGATTCCGAGGGTGTTGAGGCGACCTTTGAGCCCGAACTCGACTATGCCGACGTGCTAGGGCAGGAGGTTGCCAAACGCGGCATGGCGCTGGCGGCAGCGGGTGAGCTCGGTTTGCTTATGATCGGGTCCCCGGGATCGGGCAAGACGATGCTCGCGCGTCGTATGACCGGCATCCTGCCCGAGCTTTCCGTTGGGGATCAACAGGAGGCGCTGTGCATCCATTCGGTTTTGGGTGAGAACATTGATGGCTTGTTGGCGGGGCACCGGCCCTTCCGCAGTCCCCATCATAGTATTTCGACCGCAGGTCTTATCGGCGGTGGGCGCCCGGTGCACCCGGGTGAGATCAGCCTTGCTCATGGCGGCGTGCTATTTTTGGACGAGCTTGCTGAGTTTCCCACGGGTGTGCTGCAGACGCTGCGTCAGCCCATCGAGCGCGGCTATGTGAGGATCGTGCGCGTCGACGGGGCCTTTACCTTCCCGTCGCGCTTTCAGCTGCTGGCTGCGAGCAATCCCTGCCCCTGCGGCTTTTTGGGCGATCGTGAGGTACCGTGTCGCTGCTCGGCGGCGATGGTCGAGCGCTATCGGTCTAAACTGCGCGGTCCTTTGGCCGACCGTATCGACATGATGATCGATGTGACCCGTCCCGACCCTCAGGTGATTATCGAGGGCGCGGAGGGTATGTCGTCAGCTGAGTTACGTGACTACGTTGTGCGCGGTCGCGCTTTTCGCGCTTGGCGCGAATCCCGTATGGACGATGCTGATGCCGAGGCCGAGGATGACGAGACACGGTCCATTGATGGCGTCGTTTCGACCTTTGAGCTCGATGATGCGGCGGAGAAGTGTGTGCTCGGCCTGTCCAAACGCACGCATCTCACGGGCCGCGGCATCGTGCGCCTGGTGCGTATCGCGCGTACAATCGCTGACGTCGCCGAGAGCGAGCAAGTGACGCAGGACCACGTGCTCGAGGCGGCGATGTATCAGGGAAGGAGGGACCAATGATGGCCGAGGGGACCTTTGAGCTGCATCCAGGTGATGCGTTGTATCCCGAGACTGTTTTGGAGCTTTCTGATGTACCCCAGACGCTCTATGTGCGCGGCAACCCCGAGGTGCTTTCGGCGCCCGCGCTCTCCATCATCGGCGCGCGCAAGGCCTCGCCGTATGGTCTTGCCGTGGCAGAGCTTGCGGCAAAGGTGGCGGTCGAGGCGGGAGTGGCGGTAGTTTCGGGCGGCGCGGTCGGTTGCGACCAGGCCTCGGGTTGGGCTGCGGTCAACGCTGGCGGCAAACACGTCGTGGTGCTGGGGACGGGCGCCGACGTGGTCTATCCGCGCTCGAGCGCGGGGCTTATTACGCGCACGCTCGATACGGGTGGCGCGGTCGTGTCGATCTCCCCGTGGGGCATGGGTCCGCGCAAGTTTGCCTTTCCGCGCCGCAATCGCGTGATCGCGGCCCTGTCGCAAGCCCTCTTTGTATCCGAGGCGGGTATGCCTTCCGGGACGTTTTCTACAGCCGAGGCTGCTATGGATTTGGGGCGAGAACTTCTTGCCGTGCCGGGGTCGATCCTATCGCCCGAGTCGCGTGGCACGAATTACCTCATTGCGAACGGTGCCTGCTGCATCATCGACGAGGAATCTATCGAGATGGCTATCTCACGCATCTACGGCACCCTGCGCTACTCGCGCCCCGATGCTCCCGGCATTGCCGACCTGGATCCAACACAGCAGACCGTGATGCATGCGCTCATCGCTTCTCCGCTTAAAGTCGACGACATCGCGGCGCTCGTCTCGCTCGATGCCGTCGGCGTACTTAAGCTCCTGGGCTCGCTTGAGCTCGAGGGTCTTATCGAGCTCATGATGGATGGAAGGTATGCGCCCTCCAAGTTTGCCCTTCACGCCCAGACACCCTTCGGTCACAATGGAAAACATGTCAATTAGAAAGGTGTTTGCAGATGCTGTTTGATCAGGTGACGGTTATCGGTGGCGGTCTGGCGGGTTCGGAATGCGCGATCCAGCTGGCAGACCGCGGTTTTGCCGTTAAGCTGTGCGAGATGCGCCCCCAGGTTAGCTCCCCGGCTCACCATACCGATCACTTGGCAGAGCTCGTCTGCTCCAATTCGTTTAAGTCGACCCGTCCGGATTCCGCGGCTGGTTTGCTGAAGGCCGAGCTTGAGCGCATGGGTTCAGTCCTGCTCGATTGCGCCCATCGCGCGGCTGTTCCCGCTGGCGGTGCCCTGGCGGTCGACCGCGTCAAGTTTTCCGAGCTTGTCGAGGCCGAGGTTGCCGCCCGTCCCAATATCGAGGTCGTGCACGGCGAGGTCACGCAGATTCCCGAGGGCCACGTGGTCATTGCCGCGGGCCCGCTGTGTTCACCGGCGCTGAGCGAAGAGGTCATGAAGCTCGTCGGTGGCGACGCCCTTGCGTTCTTCGATGCCGCGGCGCCGATCGTCGATGCCTCCACGCTCGATATGGACGTGCTGTTTTCGCAGTCGCGCTACGAGGAGCAGGGGAGCGGCGACTATCTCAACGCTCCGCTCAACAAGGAGGAGTACGAGGCCTTTATCGAGGCACTTACCACGGCCGACCGCGTGGTGCTCAAAGACTTTGAGGGCGGCGATCTGTTCCAGGCCTGCCAGCCTGCCGAGGAAGTTGCGCGCACCGGCAAGGACGCCATTCGCTTTGGCGCCATGAAGCCCGTCGGCCTCACCGACCCGCGTACCGGACGTCGCCCCTGGGCGGCGATTCAGCTGCGTGCCGAGAACAAGGAGAAGACCGCCTATAACCTGGTGGGCTTCCAGACAAACCTGACCTTTGGCGAGCAGAAGCGCGTCTTCCATATGGTGCCGGGCCTGGAGAACGCTGAGTTCTTCCGCTACGGTGTCATGCACCGCAATACCTTTGTCGACGCCCCGCACGTGCTCGATGGCACCTTTGCCGTGCCCGGTACCGGCGTGCGCCTGGCCGGTCAGATCACCGGCACCGAGGGGTACATGGAAGCCGTGGCGACCGGTCTGCTCGCGGCGCTCAACACCTATGCCGAGGCTATCGGTGTCGCGGGCGTCGAGTTGCCCCGCGTGGGCGCCCTGGGCGCGCTCGTGGGCTATGCGACCGATCCTGCCACCGTGGGCTACCAGCCCATGCATGTCAACTTTGGCCTGGTGCCGCCACTCGAGGATGGTAAGCGCCGCAGCAAGCGCGACCGCTACCAGGCCTATGCGGACCGTGCGCTCGAGGCCCTTGATGCCTATCTGGCCACTCGTCCTGATCTGTTTGGAGGCGACCGGTCATAGCCTTTGACCTGTACGACACCGTCGACTCGTTTATCGCCTATATCGCACGTGTCGAGGGGCTTTCTCCCAATACGGTGACGGCCTATGGCTCGAGGCTGGAGCGCTTTGCTGCCTGGTGCGAGCGCGAGGATATCGATGCTTTCGCTGCCGACGTGCGCACCATTCGTCGCTATCTTGCCGAGCTTTCGCGTGAGCAGGTGGCTCCCCGAACGCTTGCGGCGCATCTGTCGGCTATCCGATCGCTCTATCGATGGATGGCTGCCGAGGGGGTCGTGGAGGGCGATGCAGTCTCGGCGATCGCATCGCCCAAGCTGCCGCGTGACCTGCCGGGCGTCCTTACGACCAAGCAGGTCGAGGCGCTGCTCAAGACGCCTGATACCTCAACACCCGCGGGACTGCGCGATGCGGCGATGCTCGAGCTGCTCTATGCTTCGGGCGCCCGTATCTCTGAGCTCGCAGCACTCAATGTGGAGTCCATTGCGTGGTCCGAACGCACGCTGCGCCTGTGGGGCAAGGGGAGCAAAGAACGTATCGTCCCTCTGTATCGTCGTGCGCTCGAGGCGACGCGTCTCTATATTGAGGAGGGGAGGCCGGAGTTGCTCGCTCAGGCAAAGCGTCGTGACCCCGCTACCGGGCCGCATCCGCTGCTTATATCGGCGCGCGGTAATCGCATGAGTGCCGCCATGCTCAGGCGGCGGTTTCATATGCTGGCGACGCTCGCCGGCATTCCGGCCGACATCGCCCCGCATGCGATGCGCCATACCTTTGCGACCGACTTGCTCGAGGGCGGCGCGGACCTGCGCTCGGTTCAAGAGCTGCTAGGTCATGCGAGCCTGTCCACGACGCAGATCTACACGCATCTCACACCCGATCGGCTTAAGCGGGCTGTGGCTCAAGCCCATCCCCGCGGCGAATAGTGGCTGGGACGTCCCGCGCTGCGCTCAGGTGTGTGGTTTTGATTGCGGGTTGGCAGGAAGATGCATTCCTGCTATCATTCATCGGGTTGCTTCACGGCAACATGTTTTTATCACGCACGCGCGGCTACTTCATACCGTGGTGCCCGGGCTTTGGTAGCACATGTCCGGGTTGGTTTTGGAGGATGACCCCGCGCGGAGGCAAACCACAGGAGGTTTAACATGGCTACCAAGATTAATATCCGCACCCTGCTCGAGGCCGGCTGCCACTTCGGTCACCAGACCCGTCGCTGGAACCCCAAGATGAAGCCGTTCATCTTCGGTGAGCGCAACGGCATCTACATCCTCGACCTCAAGCAGACCATCCTCGACGCCGACCAGGCCTACACTTTCGTCAAGAACGTCGCCAAGGGTGGCAATGTGCTGTTCGTCGGCACCAAGAAGCAGGCTCAGGAGGCCGTCAAGAACGCCGCTGAGCGCGCCAACATGCCTTACATCAACCAGCGTTGGCTCGGCGGCATGCTGACCAACTTCGTCACCATCCGCTCCCGCATCAACCGCATGGAGGAGCTTGAGGCCATGGTCGAGGACGGCCGCATGGCAGTGCTCCCCAAGAAGGAGCAGGCTGTTCTCGGCAAGGAGCTCACCAAGCTCCAGACCAACCTCGGTGGCGCCCGCGACATGAAGGGTCTGCCCCAGGCTCTCTTCGTCATCGACACCAAGCGCGAGGAGAACGCCATCAAGGAGGCTCAGCGCCTGAACATCCCCGTCGTCGCTCTGATCGACACCAACTCCGATCCCGACGAGGTCGAGTACGGCATCCCCTGCAACGATGACGCTATCTCTGCTGTCACCCTTATGTGCGAGCTCATGGCTGACGCCTGCCTCGCTGGCTCCGGCAAGGAGCAGGTCTCCGAGGCCGAGATGGCCGCTGAGCCCAAGGCCGAGTAAATCAGTCTTAGTTAATTCTTTTTCATCTCTTTGAAAGGAACCACAATGGCCCAGATTACCGCCGCTATGGTCAAGCAGCTCCGCGAGATGACCGACTCCCCGATGATGGAGTGCAAGAAGGCTCTCGTCGAGGCTGACGGCGACATGGACGCCGCTGTCGACGTTCTGCGCAAGAACGGCCTCGCCAAGGCTGCTAAGAAGGCTGGCCGCGAGACCAACGAGGGCGCTGTAGCCGCGTTCGTCTCCGAGGATGGCAAGACCGGCGCTCTGCTTGAGCTCTCCTGCGAGACCGACTTCGTTGGCTCCAACGCCAAGTTCACCGGCTTTGCTTCCAAGGTCGCCGAGGTTGTCGCCACCACCGAGCCGGCCGATGTCGATGCTTTGCTCGAGAAGCCGATGGGCGAGGAGACCGTTTCCTCCGAGCTCACCGAGATGATTCACATCATGGGCGAGAACATGAAGATCTCCCGCTTCGCTGCCCGCAAGGCCGAGAACGGCGCGCTCGCTTCTTACATCCACATGGGTGGTAAGATCGGCGTCCTCGTCGAGTTTGCTTTCGAGAAGGCCGAGACCGCTCAGGCTGAGTCCTTCAAGACCTTCGCTCACGACGTTGCCCTTCAGGTTGCCGCCGTCGCCCCGATCTGCGCTACCCGCGATCAGGTTCCGGCCGAGACCGTCGAGCACGAGAAGCAGATCTACATGGCCCAGGCTGCCGAGTCCGGCAAGCCCGAGGCTATCCAGGAGAAGATGGCTGTTGGCCGTCTGGAGAAGTTCTACAAGCAGTCCGTGCTCACCGAGCAGGAGTTCATCAAGGACAGCTCCCTCACCATCAAGAAGTACGCTGAGCAGGTCTCCAAGGAGCTCGGCGACACCATCACCGTCGTTGCCTTCGACCGTCTGGTCCGTGGCGAGTAAATAAGCTCTTGTAGCTGGTAATGAGCAGGCTGTGGGTTTTACTCACAGCCTGCTTTTTCATGGCTCTTATCAGAGCCTTTGATATCATATTGAGAGTCTAATTAAAGGAGGATCGCTTTGTCCGACATCCGATATAAACGCGTGCTTCTTAAGCTTTCCGGCGAAGCACTGATGGGCGACGGCCAATATGGCATCGACCCCAAGGTTACCGACCATCTTGCCAAGCAGGTCAAGGAGCTGCTCGCCGTTGGCCATGAGGTCGGCGTCGTTGTCGGCGGCGGCAATATTTTCCGCGGCATGGCCGGCGCTGCCGGTGGCATGGAGCGTGCTCAGGCCGACTACATGGGCATGCTGGCAACCGTTATGAACGCGCTCGCTCTGCAGGATGCCTTCGAGCATAACGATGTTCCCTGCCGCGTGATGAGCGCTATCCAGATGAACGAGATCTGCGAGCCCTATATTCGCCGTCGCGCCATCAACCACCTTTCCAAGGGCAACGTCGTTATTTTTGCCGCCGGTTCGGGCAATCCGTACTTTACGACCGACACCGCCGCGGCTCTTCGTGCGTGCGAGATCGGCGCCGAGATTCTGATTAAAGCCACCAAGGTTGACGGCATCTACGACAAGGATCCCGTCAAGTGCGCCGATGCCGTCCGTTTTGACAAGATTACCTATCACGAGGTTCTCGTTCGCGGCCTGCAGGTTATGGATTCCACGGCTACGGCTCTGTGCCAGGATAACCGTATGCCGATTTTGGTCCTCAACATCGATGGCGAGGACACCGTCAAGCGCGCGCTTTCGGGTGAGCCCGTCGGCACGCTCGTCTATCAGGAGGATTAAGCATGGCAGAGAACATCACCGCCCATATGGACAAGTCGCTCGAGTCCCTCAAGCATAACTTCTCCAAGGTTCGTACCGGCCGCGCCAATGCCAACATTCTGTCCGACATCACCGTTGATTATTACGGTGTTCCCACGCCGGTCACGCAGGTTGCCGCCGTCAAGACCCCCGAGGCCCACATGCTGCTCATCGAGCCGTGGGACAAGGCGCTCATCAATGCTATCGTCAAGGCCATCGGCGCTTCCGATCTGGGTATTACCCCCAACTCTGATGGCACCGTCGTTCGTCTGCCGTTCCCGGCGCCCACTGAGGAGCGCCGTCGCGAACTCGTCAAGGAGTGCCGCGAGTACGCCGAGCAGGCCAAGGTGTCTATCCGTAACATCCGTCGCGACTTCAACAATAAGCTCGAGCGCGATGAGGAGCTCACCGAGGACGATGTCCGTCGCGAGCAGGCCAAGGTCCAGAAGCACACCGATGAGTATGTCGCCAAGGTCGAGGAGCTTCTGAAGGAAAAAGAAGCCGAGGTCATGGAGATCTAAGGTGCAATACGACGAGCATAAACTGGTCGAGTACTTTGCCGACGCCCCTGCGGGCGTCGGTTTTTCCGACCTTGACCTCAATAACATTCCGCACCATATCTCGTGCATCATGGACGGCAACGGTCGTTGGGCCACGTCGCGCGGTCTTGCACGCACCGAGGGCCACAAGGCGGGTATCGTCTCGCTGCGCGAGATCATTACCGCCTGCGTGCGCCTGGGCGTCGACGTGCTTTCGGCCTATGCATTTTCGACCGAAAACTGGAATCGACCGCAGCATGAGGTCAACGTTCTGATGCACCTGTTTGCCAAGACGTTTATCGACGAGCTGCCGCTTCTGAAGCGCGAAAATGTGCGCGTAGTCTTTTTGGGTGACATTTCCGCGCTGCCCAAGAAGACTCGCGACGTTTTTGAGCGCGGTCTTGCCGAGTGCGCCGATCACACCGGTATGACGCTGGCGCTTGCCGTCAACTACGGCGCGCGTGCCGAGATTACCCGCGCTGTCCGTCAGATCGCATCCGACGCTGCCGCCGGTAAGATCGATCCTGCCGCAATTGATGACGACATGGTGGCTTCCCACCTCTATACTGCCGGCCTTCCCGATCCTGAGCTTGTGATTCGCACCTCTGGTGAGCTGCGCCTTTCGAACTATCTGCTGTGGCAGGTGGCTTATTCTGAATTCTACGTCACCGATACCTATTGGCCCGACTTTGATCGTTGGGGCCTTGTCGACGCCATTTTGGCCTATCAGGGCCGTGACCGTAGGTTTGGTGGACTGAGCAAGACCGAGGAGGCTTAATCGTGTCCGATCGTCCCAAGGCATCTGCTCCCAAGACGCCTGCGCGCAAAGCTGCCACTGCGGGAGCGCCTGCAGCGAAGAGCGGCACCGGTTCGTGGCTGGCGGGCTTTATTACCCGTGCCGCCGCCGGTATCGTCTACGCCGTTGTCTTTATCCTGTGCCTGGTTTTGGGTATCGTGCCCACGGCCATCTTTGTTTCCGTCATGAGCGGTCTGTGCTGCTATGAGTTTTTCCGTATGACAAGGCTCGATGGCAAGATGGCTAACGAGCGCATGGGTATCGCTGCCGCCGTACTCTTTCCGCTGTCGGCGTTGGGCGATTCGATGTTGCTGAATGCCCTGCTTTTTGCCTTGATGCTCGCTGTGGGCATTTGGTATGTCTGGTCGCCGCGTACCCGCATCTCTGATGTGGCCGTGACGCTCATGGGTCCCATCTACACTGGCTTTATGCTGTCGGCTATCGTGCTGCTGCGCGATGCCGTGCCCGGTTTTGCCGGCGCCCTCCTTTCAGTGGGCGTTTGCGCGTCCCTTTGGGTCTCCGATTCGTTTGCCTACATCGTGGGCAGCCGTATCGGCAAGCACAAGATGGTTCCCAAGATCTCTCCCAAAAAGAGCTGGGAGGGGTTTGCCGGCGGCATCTTGGGCTCGGTTTTGATTTGGCTCATCCTGTGGGCGACGCACTTCTACAAGCTCAGCCTGCCCTATGCGCTGCTGTGCGGCGTGGTCGTGTCCATTCTGGGCGTTATCGGCGACCTTATCGAGTCGCGCATCAAGCGCGGTGTGGGCGTCAAAGATTCCGGCAACCTTATCCCGGGCCACGGCGGAATGCTCGATCGTAGCGATTCGCTTATCTTCGGCTGCATCACCGCGCAGCTGTTGCTGATGATCGGAGGCGTGCTGTAATGTCCTTCCAGACGACGTATGGCCCCGATGGACGCCTTCGCGTTGCCATCCTGGGCTGTACAGGCTCTATTGGCACCCAGGCGCTCGATGTGTGCCGCCAGCATGCCGATCGCCTGCAGGTGACGGCGCTGTCTGTTAACTCCAGTACCTCCGAGCTCGTTGCCGCTGCCCGCGAGTTCTCGGTTCCGGCGGTTGCCGTGGCCGATGTCGATCATGGCGATGACGCCGTGCTGCAGGAGTTGCCCGAGGGAACGAAGCTCGGCGTTGGCGCGCAGGCGGTTTGCGAGCTCGCGCGTCGCGACGATGTCGACTGCGTGCTTGTCGCTATTGTGGGCGCCGCCGGTCTCGAGGCGAGCCATGCGGCCTTGACCTCGAATAAGCGCCTTGCCCTTGCCAACAAGGAGTCCCTCGTCGTCGGTGGCGACTTGCTTATGCCGTTGGCACAACCGGGCCAGCTTATTCCGGTCGACTCTGAGCATTCCGCCATCTACCAGTGCTATCTGGGGGAGAACCCGCGCGAGGCCCACTGCATTTGGCTCACCTGCTCGGGCGGTCCGTTCTTTGGCCGCACGCGCGACGAGCTCGATCGCGTGACGCGTGCCGATGCTCTCGCGCATCCCACGTGGGCCATGGGTGCCAAGATCACCATTGACTCCGCCACCCTCATGAACAAGGGCCTGGAGCGCATTGAGGCCATGCATCTGTTTAACTGCGACCTCGATTTCATTAACGTGGTCGTGCAGCGTCAGTCCAAGATTCACTCTATGGTCGAGTTCGCCGACGGCTCCGTGATGGCGCATCTCGGTGCATCCGACATGCGTATTCCCATCCAGTTCGCGTTCTCGTATCCCGAGCGTTGGGATACCCCGGCGCCTCGTATCGATTTTCGCGAGCTGGGGCAGCTCACGTTTGATGCTGCCGACATGGATACCTTCCGCTGTCTGGCACTGGCCGAACGCGCCGGCAAGACGGGTGGCACCATGCCGTGCGTGCTCAATGCCGCCAACGAGGTCGCCGTCGATGCCTTCCTGCACGATGGCTGCAGCTTTACCGATATCGATCGCATTGTGGAATCCTGCATGGATGCCCACGATATGCAGGCGATCGATTCGTTTGAGCAGCTTCGCGACATCGATTCGTCGGCGCGTGAAAAAGCTGCGCAGGTGCTCGCCGCAACCCGTTCCTAACCCATAAGGATTGCTTTTTCGTTTTATGGATACTGTTCTGAGCGTTCTCTCATCGGTCTTTTGGGGCCTGTTGATGCTTTCCGTCCTCGTGTTTTTGCACGAGGGCGGCCACTTTTTGGCGGCGCGTGCCTGCGGCGTCCGGGTGACTGAGTTCTTCTTGGGCCTGCCGTGCCGCTTTGATATCCATCACACATCGCGTCGCATTGGAACCAAGTTTGGCGTGACGCCGCTGCTGCTGGGTGGCTATGCTGCCATTTGCGGCATGGATCCGACCGACGTCTCGTGCGCCGATCGCGTGCTCGCGGCTATCTATCGTCATGGTCGCGTGACCGTGGCCGACCTTGCTGTCGAGCTCGAGCTTTCCGAGGAGGATGTGCTCGAGGCATGCGCCCTTTTGCTGGGCTGGGGCTCCATCGCGCCCTGGTATGAGGAAGGGGAGAAGCCCTCGCCGAGCTACTATCCCACCAAATATCAGACGTTGCCGCGAGATGCGGCGGGTTACACCACCTTTGACGGCCGCCGTTTCGATCGCGAACATTCAACTGCCGAGGGCGATGTGTGGGAGCTGCCGTGCGGCGAGGCCGAGTTCCTTGCACAAGAGCGTTCGCACACCTATCTTGGCCAAGGCTTTCTCAAGCGCGCCTTTATGCTGCTCGCGGGCATTATCGTCAATATCCTGACGGGTTTTTTGCTCCTTATGAGCATCTATTCCATCGCAGGTGTCACCGTGCCGGTGGATACCAATGTGATTGGCCAGGTTGACGAAGGCTCGATTGCCGCCTCGGCGGGAATCGAGGGCGGCGACGCGATTCTTTCGGTCGACGGAGTATCGTGCTCTACCTGGATTGACGTTTACGATGCCATCGGCAAGGCTGCCGGTAAGGACGATATCGCCATCGAGTACGAGCGTGACGGCAAGCAGCATTCGACCACGGTTGCGCTCAAAGAGGACGAGCGCCTAGGTGTGTATGCCTCTACGCAGGTGGTCCGTTTAGACCCCATCACGTCGGCTCGCCTGTCGTTCTCCTATGTCGTGCAGACAGCGGAGGGCGTGCTGCGCCTGCTCCAGCCGCAGCATACGATGGAGATTCTCGATCAGTCCTCTTCGATCGTGGGTATTAGCGTTATGTCCTCACAGGCTGCTGCTGCCGGCCCTGCCGCGTTCCTTTCGTTTGCCGCCCTCATTTCGTTCTCGCTTGGCTTTATGAACCTGCTGCCCATCCCGCCACTCGATGGCGGCAAGCTAGTCATCGAGATCATTCAGAAGATTGCGGGCCGCGAGCTTCCGCTCAAGGTCCAGACGATTGTGAGCTATGTGGGCATCGCGCTCTTTGCGCTGCTGTTTGTCTATATGCTTCGTTCCGACATCCTTCGATTTATTCTGTAGGGGAGTGTTTGGATTGTCTTTATCCCATCCTTTGCCTCGCGAGCTGACGCGCTCCGTGCATGTGGGCGGCGTGCAGATCGGTGGCGGCGCGCCGGTGGTGGTCCAATCTATGACCTGCACCGATACCGCTGATGCCCAGGCAACGCTTGCGCAAGTGTGCGCGTTGGCGCAGGCTGGCTGCGATATCGTGCGCGTGAGCGTGCCCTCCGAGGCCGCGCTTGAGGGCTTCCGCACCATCTGTGCCGAGTCTCCGGTGCCGATTGTCGCCGATATCCACTTTAACCATAAGCTCGCCATTGGTGCCGTTGAGGCCGGTGCCGCCAAGCTGCGCATCAATCCCGGCAATATCGGCGATTGGGCCAAGGTTGACGCGGTGATCGATGCTGCGGGTGCCGCGGGCTGTGCGATTCGCATTGGCGTGAACGCGGGCTCGCTTGAGCAAGATATTGCCGAGCGCGACGACCTCACGCAGCCCGAAAAGCTCGTGATGTCGAGCGAGCGCTTCGTCAAGCACTTTGAGGATCGCGGCTTTACGAGCATTGTGCTTTCGGCCAAGGCCCATAGCGTGCAAACGACGCTCGATACCTATCGAGCCCTGTCACGTGAGATTCCCCACGTTCCGCTTCACCTGGGCGTGACGGAGGCGGGGACCAAGCTTCAGGGCACCATCAAGAGCTCTGTAGGCTTGGGTATCTTGCTTTCCGAAGGCATCGGCGACACCATGCGTGTGTCGCTCACGGCCGATCCGGTTGAGGAGCCGCCGGTCGCCTGGGGAATTCTACAGTCGCTGGGCCTGCGTCGCCGTGGTCCCGAGATTGTCTCGTGCCCCACGTGCGCCCGCTGCCAGGTTAACCTCATTCCCATCGCCGAGGAGGTCACCGAGCGGCTTAAGAACTATTCCGCGCCGCTTTCGATTGCCGTCATGGGATGTGCCGTTAATGGCCCCGGTGAGGCTTCTGATGCCGACCTGGGCGTTGCTTGCGGACGTGGTCAGGCCTTGCTCTTTTCGCATGGCCAGATCATTGGTAAAGTAGCTGAGGACCAAATTGTCGACGCGCTTATGGCAGAGGTCGACAAGCTTATTGAGGAGAAATAAATGACCCGAGCAATGTATATGTCTAAGCTCTATGCGCCGACGCTTAAAGAGGATCCGGCGGACGCTGAGCTCGCCAGCCACCGCCTGCTGCTCCGTGCCGGCATGATCCGCAAGGAGGCCGCCGGTCTGTATTCCTACCTGCCGCTCGCATGGCGCTCGATTCGCAAGATTGAGAACATCGTGCGCGACGAGATGGACGCCGCCGGCGCCCAGGAGCTTATGATGCCTATCATGGTCGATGCCGAGTTGTGGCGTGAGTCCGGCCGTATCGATGCCTATGGCAAGGAGCTTGTGCGCTTTGACGACCGTCATGGTCGCGAGTTCGTGCTGGGCCCCACGCACGAGGAGACCGTCACGGCCCTGGTGCGCAACGAGCTGCGCTCCTATAAGCAGCTGCCAGTGAACCTCTATCACATCCAGGATAAGTTCCGCGACGAGTTCCGTCCCCGTTTTGGCCTGATGCGCGGTCGCGAGTTCATCATGAAGGATGCCTACAGCTTCTCCGCCACGCAGGAGAGCTTGCAGGAGGAGTATGACAAGATGAAGCAGGCCTACGCTAACATTTGCGAGCGCTGCTACATCAAGGCCTTGCCCGTCGTTGCCGACTCCGGCGAGATCGGTGGCGATACCTCCGTCGAGTACATGGCTTTGGCCGACGCCGGCGAGGCTTCTCTCGTCTATTGCGATGACTGCGGTTTTGCCGCCGATGATGAGGCTGCAAGCACCAAGGTCGTCGTGACTGAGGGTCCCGGTGACGGTACGCTTACCAAGGTCGAGACTCCGGGCATGGGCACCATTGAGGCCGTTGCTAAGTTCTTCGGCTTCCCCGAGAACGGCACGCGTAAGTCTCTGGCACTCATCGACGCCGAGGGCAAGCCCGTCGTGGCCATTGTTCCGGGCGACCACGAGCTCAACGATTGCAAGGCCGAGCATGTCTTTGGCAAGGGCTATCGCATGATGACTGATGAGGAGCTCCAGACCTACGGTCTGCATAAGGGCTTTATCGGACCGGTTAACCTGCCCGAGGGCATTCGCCTGGTGTGCGACGAGAGCCTGCGCGAGTCCAAGCAGTGGGCCTGCGGTGCCAACGAGGTCGATTATCACTTTACCGGTGCCTGCCCCGAGCGCGACTTTACCGTCGACGAGTGGGCCGACCTGGTAACCGTCGTTGCCGGCGATCCCTGCCCGCACTGCGGCAAGCCGCTCTCTGCTGCTCGCGGCATCGAGGTTTCGCAGGTCTTCCAGCTGGGTACCAAGTATTCCGAGGCCATGGGCGCCACCTTTATGGACGAGGACGGCAAGGAGAAGCCGCTTATCATGGGTTGCTACGGCGTGGGCGTGTCCCGCTCGCTTGCTGCCGTCGTGGAGCAGCACAACGACGAGCACGGTATCGTCTGGCCGGTTTCCGTTGCCCCGTACGAGGTCGCTGTGATTCCGCTCGATCCCAAGAAGGAGGAGTGCGCAACCGTCTGCGACCAAATCGTCGAGGGCTTGTGCGCCGAGGGTATCGAGGTCGTCGTCGACGACCGTGACGAGCGTCCCGGCTTTAAGTTTGCCGATAACGACCTTATGGGATTCCCGTATCAGGTGGTGCTTGGCAAGCGTGGCCTTAAGAATGGCACCGTTGAGCTCAAGGACCGTGCCACGGGCGAGCGCGAGGACGTGGCGATTGACGAGGTCGTCGCCAAGGTTGCCGAGCTTGTTAAGGCGGCCCGCCGTTAATCGACGTTTCTGCTATTAGATGTAATTGCGGGGCTGCTCCGTATCTCTCTTAGGATGAGATGCGGAGCAGTCTATTTTGTTGGAATAAACTCGATGGGTAAAGAAAACCCCACAGCCCATATGAGCTGCGGGGTTTTCTTGTGCCTCCGATGCGAAATAAATCGCTCAGATATTACTGATAATCGACGACGTCGATCCAGTTCTTCAGGAACTCATCGTTCACGTTGCGCTTACGAGCGAGCTCGGAAGCGGCGACGATGCTCGTCCACTGACGCACGACCTGCATGGGCATGTCGGCGCGGTCGCAGTAGAGCTCCAGGTAGGCCTCAGCCTGATCCTTGCTGTTGAGGGCGAAGAGCAGGTAGGTGGTGGCAACGTCGGCAGCAGGGGAGCCCTGGGTGGCGTGTGCCCAGTCGCACACATAGAGCTGGCCGTCGTCGCCGACGATGACGTTGGAGGGGTTGAAGTCGCCGTGGCAGACCTTGAACTCCTTGGTCATGCCGTCCAGACGCTCCTGAAGGTTGTAGCGCGTGGTGGCATTGAGCTGATCAAGGCTGTCGATCATGCGGGCGAACTTGTCGCGCTGACGGTTGAGCAGCGGGGAGGTGTAGCCGTGGATCTCGATTTGGAGGTCGACGAACATCTCGAGGTACTCACCAAAGCGCTGGGGCTCGGCAGTCATCTTCTCGGCAAGGGTGGTGCCCGGAACCTTCTCGGTCACGAGCGCCCAGCCGTTGGCGTTCTCGAGCTGGGAAACCTCGAGAGCCTTGGGGCTGCGGATGCCGCACTCATTGATGCGGGCAAGATTCAAAGCCTCGTTGAACACGTCGGAGACAGGCTTGGTCTCGTTAAAGACCTTGACGATCTTGTCGCCCAGGTCGTAAACGACCTTGTTGCCACGGCGGACGAGCTCGGTCTTGGAATCGGGTAGCAGCATGGTTGCATCCTTTCAACGATGCGATAGAAGCGACGGCGGGGGTGTGTGAAACACCCGTGCACCCCCGCCGTTAAAAACCGTGCTAAAACTAGCAGACGGCGTAGTCCTGAGGCTCGCGGCCGTAGTAGGCGTCCAGGTAGAGCTCCTTGATCTCGCTCATGAGCGGGTAGCGCGGGTTGGCGCCGGTGCACTGGTCGTTGAATGCCTGCTCTGTCATCTCGTCGAGGGTGTCGAGGAAGTACTGCTCGTCAACACCGTAGTCGGCGATGGTCTTCTTGACGCCGATGAAGTCCTTGAGCTCCTCGAGCTTCGTGATGAAGTTCTCGAAGACCTCCTTGTCGTCCTTGCCCTCGATGCCGCAGTACTTGGCCATCTCGGCGTAGTTGTGCAGCGCGTTGGGGTAAGGATACTGGGAGAAGGTACCCATCTTGACGGGAGCCTCGGCGGCGTTGTAGCGCATAACGCGGGTCAGGATGACGGCGTTGGCGAGGCCGTGGGGCAGGTGATGGAAGGCGCCGAGCTTGTGAGCCATGGAGTGGTTGAGGCCCAGGAAGGCGTTGGCGAAGGCCATACCGGCCATGCAAGAGGCGTTGTGCATCTCCTCGCGGGCATGCGGGTCCTTGGCGCCGTTCGTGAAGCTGGAGGGCAGGTTCTCGAAGACGAGCTTAGCAGCGCGCTCGGAGAGGCCCTTGGTGTAGTCGGAAGCCATGATGGAGACGTAGGACTCGATGGCGTGGGTCATGACGTCGATGCCGGAGGCAGCGGTCAGGCCGCGCGGGGCGGTCATGCAGTTGTCGGCGTCGACGATAGCCATGTTGGGGAGCAGCGCGTAGTCGGCGAGCGGCCACTTGATGCCGGTCTCCTTGTCGGTGATGATGGCGAACGGCGTGCACTCGGAGCCGGTACCCGAAGAGGTCGGGACGGCGACGAAGTAGGCCTTCTTGCCCATCTCGGGGAAAGTGAAGATACGCTTGCGGATGTCCATGAAGTCCATGGCCATGTCCTCAAACTTGCACTCGGGGTGCTCGTACATCATCCACATGATCTTGCCGGCGTCCATAGCGGAGCCACCGCCGACGGCGATGATCACGTCAGGCTCAAAGAGAGCCATCTGCTTGGCGCCGCGACGTGCGCACTGCAGCGACGGATCGGGCTCGACGTCGTAGAAGCAGTCGTGGGCGATGCCCATCTCGTCGAGCTTGGCCTCGATGGCGCGGGTGTTGCCATTCTTGAAGAGGAACTGGTCGGTGACGATGAAGGCGCGCTTCTTGCCCATGACGGTACCGAGCTCGTCGAGGGCGACGGGCGTGGAACCCTTCTTGAAGTAGACCTTCTCGGGAGCGCGGAACCACAGCATGTTCTCACGGCGCTCGGCCACAGTCTTAACGTTGATCAAGTGCTTCACCCCAACGTTCTCGGAGACGGAGTTGCCGCCCCAGGAGCCGCAGCCCAGGGTCAGAGACGGCTTCATGCCAAAGTTGTACAGATCACCGATGCCGCCGTGCGAGGACGGGGTGTTGATGACGATACGGCAGGCCTTCATGACGTGCTCGAACAGACTGATCTTCTCGGCCTGGGCGGGGTGCACGTACAGAGAGGCGGTGTGGCCCGGGCCACCGGCGAGCACCAGGTGCTCGGCCTTGTCGACGGCCTCCTGGAAGTCCTTGGCGTGATACATGGCCAGGACCGGGGAGAGCTTCTCGTGGGAGAACTCTTCCTTGGCGGGGTCGGTGGAGGTGACCTCGGCGATCAGGATCTTGGTCTTGGCGGGAACCTCGATGCCGGCGAGCTCGGCGATCTTGGCGGCAGCCATGCCGGGAATGCGGTGATCGAGGGCGCCGTTCTTGAACATGGCGGCACGCAGGGCCTCCATCTCGGCACCCTGCTTGACGAAATAGCAGCCGCGCTTCTGGAACTCGGCCTTAACCTGGTCATAGATGGTGTCGATGACGGTCACGGACTGCTCGGAAGCGCAGATCATGCCGTTGTCGAAGGTCTTGGAGTGGATGATGGAGTTGACGGCGAGCAGCACGTCGGCGGTGTCGTCGATGACGACCGGGGTGTTACCGGCGCCAACGCCCAGGGCGGGCTTGCCCGAGGAGTAGGCGGCCTTGACCATGCCCGGGCCACCGGTGGCGAGGATGATGTCGACGTCGCGCATGACCATGTTGGTCAGCTCGATGGAGGGGACATCGACCCAGCCGATGATACCCTCGGGGGCGCCGGCCTTGACGGCGGCGTCAAGCACGAGCTTGGCGGCGGCGATGGTGCACTTGGCGGCAGCCGGGTGCGGGGAGATGATGATGGCGTTGCGGGTCTTCAGGCTGATCAGCGTCTTGAAGATCGCAGTGGAGGTGGGGTTGGTCGTCGGGATGACGGCGCCCACGATACCGATGGGCTCGGCGATCTTGGTGATGCCATAAGCCTCGTCGCGCTCCAGGACACCACAGGTCTTGGTGTTCTTGTAAGCGTTGTAGATGTACTCTGCGGCGTAGTGGTTCTTGATGACCTTGTCCTCAAGAACGCCGCGGCCGGTCTCCTCGATGGCCATCTTCGCCAACGGGATACGAGCCTTGTTGGCGGCCATGGCGGCCTCATAGAAGATCTTGTCGACCTGCTCCTGCGTGTACGTAGCAAAAAGCGCCTGGGCCTCTCGCATCTGAGCGAGCTTAGCCTCAAGCGCCTCTACGTTGTCCACGATTGCGGGAGTAGTGTTTTCCGGTGACTTTTTCACCATTTGTGTCTCCTTGCGATCGGAGATTTACCCTACGCCTTGCATGATAGCAATAAATAATTCGGTGAGCGGTAAGATTCCCGTAAAAGGCACACTAAAACGCTTCAATAAACTGAAACGTTTCAACTAATTATCTGCCTGCTGCATCGCCCCGCTCATTGGGGACAGGCTTACATGAGTGCTTTCACTCATTTGGGACAGACATCGATTTGTCATTTTGTCGTTTTGGGCATGTTTTTGTCGTTCATTGTATATAAATAGGTCACAGGCTCAGCATTTCGCGTTGCTTCTCTCCTTTTAGGTGTTGCCTGTACAGTTTTGAAAGGAGAGATTATGCCCCGATGCGCCCGCGCCGTTTCGCTCACCGGCTATTACCACGTCTATGACCGCGGCAATTCCAAACAGATTATTTTTGAAGATGACTCCGACCGCTATCGTTTCTTATCGGACATCTCGGACAGGTTTGCTTGCCATGACGTGGCGGTGTTGGCCTGGTGCCTTATGGACAACCACTTCCATTTGATGGTTGATGACCCATTTGACAACCTTTCAAAGGCAATGCAGTGCGCGCTGACGGCCTATGCCAAGTATTTCAATGGGAAAACCGGAAGAACAGGCCACCTGTTTGATAATCGCTATTCGCGGGTCGCGGTCGAGTCGGACACGCAGGCGGTGCAGTTGCTCGATTATATCCATCTCAATCCCGTGAAAGGTGCGCTCGACTCGCTTGATGCCTACCGCTGGTCAAGCTACAAGGCATACCAGCTGGGATACGATCCCTTTGATATCTGCGATGCGGCCCCCATGCTCGATATTGTCGGGGGTTCCCGTCGCTATTGCGAGCATCTTAAGGAAGTTGCCGAGCGGATCTGGTCAGTTGAGATTCTTCCGCGTCGACGGATTCCCGACGAGGATGCCCTTACCGTCGCACACGAGGCCCTGCCGAGCATTGATCCTGCGCTGCTCAAGGCCCTGCCACGCCCCGAACGCTATGCCTGTCTGCTAAGGCTCAGGCGGGCCCATCTTACGGTCAAGCAAATTGCCCGTATCACCGGTATCGGCGCTACAAGCGTAACCAAGGCCACCACAGGCTGGAACGAGGCGGCCTGAGGTATGGATTGGGGCCGATCGATGCACTGTGAGCTTAGGAAAGCATTCATCTAAGTCTGTCCCCAATGCGTGAAAACACTCATGTAAGTCTGTCCCCAATGAGTGTAAAAAAGGCGCCCTCCGTAGGGGAGAACGCCTTTGGTAAGTTCTATGTGAACGCGAGGTCTTTGACCCGGAGAGTCCGAGGTACTTGTTGGTAAGACCTTATTTAGGAGCGCGCAACCTTGCCAGACTTGAGGCAGGTGGAGCAAACGTTCATCTTGCGACGGTGACCATCGACGACGACGTAGACGCGCTGGATGTTGGGGCGGAACTTACGGTTGGTGACGCGGTGAGAGTGGCTGATGGAGCGACCGGCAACGGGGTGCTTACCGCAAACTTCGCAAACTTTGGACATAACTGACCCTCCTTGGGCGACAAACGAACATGTCGCGTTAACAAACAAGCCTGAACTATAGCACAGAAGTCGCTCCCTGTGCGCAATCTACACAGAGATATTCCTCTTTTGGCGATAGTGCCCACGCTACGGCCCTGGACGTAGATCCGATTTGCGTGCAGCAGAGGGGATTATGCCAGCTCGTGCGTGTGTTTTCAAGCTCGTCCCACAAATATATATAGGTTTATGGAGCGCCTGCGCCCGTTTACGGATTGTTCTGTATTTATGCTCGCAATTAAGCTCGAGGTTGGCTACACTATCCCTTGACCATTAAAGGGGTACGAGATACCCACATGGAATTACATAGCTGCCAAAGAGCAGCCCTTCCTGTGGGTGTCTGGTCCGCTTTAAGCGGTCGGGCATCTATTTTTTTGACTGTGTCAGCAGTCAAGACATGTGAGGAAGGAGATCGATGGGCACGACTTCCCCCAAGGCGGTCATCATGGACGAGACCGCCGTCAATCGAGCGATGACCCGCATCGCGCACGAGATTCTCGAGCGCAACGAGGGCTGTGAAGACCTCGCTCTGGTCGGCATCGTCACGCGCGGCGACCTTCTGGCAAAGAAGCTCGCCGAGGAGATCAAGGAGATCGAGGGCGTCGACGTTCCGCTCGGCAGCCTGGACATCAGCTTCTACCGCGATGACTATGCGACCAATTTCGCTCCCGCGATCCACGCTACCAACATTCCCTTCAGCGTCGACGGCAAGCGCGTCGTGCTGGTGGACGACATCCTGTATACGGGCCGTACTATCCGCGCCGCTCTGGATGCCGTCATGGACCTGGGCCGTCCGAGCCGCATCGAGCTGGCAGTTCTCGTTGACCGCGGTCACCGTGAGCTCCCCATCTCGCCGGACTTTGTCGGCAAGAACGTTCCCTCGTCGCATGAGGAGAACGTGCACCTATATATGAAGGAAGTCGACGGCCACACCGCCGTCGAGATTAACGACGTCGCGCCGGGTTCCCACGTGGGCTCCGCGCCGCTGGGAGGTGAGTAGTACCGTGGCGTTCAACCATAAGCACCTGATCGACATTACCGAGTACTCCGAAGAGGACATCAAGCTCATCCTCGAGACCGCCAAGGCGTTCTCTGAGGTCAACGAGCGTGCGATCAAGAAGGTCCCCACGCTCAAGGGCAAGACCATCGTCAACATGTTCAACGAGCCCTCGACGCGCACCCGCAGCTCCTTCGAGCTCGCCGAGAAGCGCCTTTCGGCCGACAGCCTCAACTTTGGCGGCTCCTCGACCTCCACGGTCAAGGGCGAGAGCCTCGTCGACACCGTCGAGACCCTCAACGCCTACAAGATTGATTGCATCGTCGTTCGCGATAAGCACGCCGGTGCTCCCTACATCGTCACGCAGAACTCGCCCGCGAGCGTCATCTGCGCCGGCGACGGCAAGCACAACCATCCCACGCAGGCCCTGCTCGACCTGTACACCATCTGGGAGCACAAGGGCGACTTCCACGGTCTTAAGGTCGCCGTCGTCGGCGATATCGCGCACTCCCGCGTCTGCGGCTCGCTGATCCCCGCCCTTAAGATCATGGGCTGCGAGACCTACGCCGTCGCCCCCGGCACGCTGCTGCCGCCGGCGCCCGAGGTCCTGGGCTGCGACCACGTGACGAGCGACCTCGATTCGGTACTCCCCGAGCTGGACGTCGTCTACATGCTGCGCGTGCAGCAGGAGCGCCTCGAGGGCGCTCCGTTCCCGACCATTCGTGAGTACCACAAGCTCTTCGGCCTGACCAAGGACCGCGAGAAGCTCATGAAGCCCGACGCGATCATCTGTCACCCGGGCCCCATCAACCGCGGCGTCGAGTTCGACTCCTATATGGCCGACCACCCGCAACGCTCCGTCATCCTGGAGCAGGTCTACGCCGGTATCTGCGTGCGTATGGCTATCCTGTATCTGCTGCTTGGAGGTGCCGATAATGGCCTTGCTTCTTAAGAATGCCCACGTCGTCGACCCGTCCGTCGAGCTTGACGGTGTCGTTGACGTCCTGATTGACGGCGATAAGATCGCCGAGGTCGGCGAGAATCTCGCCGTCGAGGGAGCCGAGGTCCGCGACCTTTCCGGCAAATATCTCGTCCCCGGCCTGGTGGATATGCACGTTCACCTTCGCGAGCCCGGCTACGAGGTCAAAGAGGACATCGAGAGCGGCACCCGTGCAGCTGCCAAGGGCGGCTTTACCGGCGTGTGCGCCATGCCCAACACCGATCCCGTCACCGATAACGGCACCGTCGTGGAGTTCGTCAAGTCCCGCGCTGCCGAGGTCGGCCACTGCCGCGTCTATCCGTCGGGAGCCATGACCCGCGGTCTTAAGGGCGAGGCCATGTCCGAGATGGGCGATATGGTCGCCCACGGCGCCGTCGCCTTCACTGACGACGGTCGTGGCGTGCAGGGCGCGGGCATGCTCCGTCGCTGCATGGACTACGGCAAGATGTTCGGCAAGGTCTTTATGAGCCACTGCCAGGACGAGGACCTGGTCGGCCACGGCCAGATCAACGAGGGCAAGGTCTCGACCCGTCTGGCTCTCGAGGGCTGGCCGGCTGCCGGCGAGGAGCTCCAGATCGCCCGCGACATCGAGATCGCCAAGCTGACCGGTGCCAAGCTGCACATCCAGCACATCTCCACCGCCCATGGCCTGGAGCTCGTGCGTGCCGGTAAGGCAGCTGGCGTGCAGGTCACCTGCGAGGCCACGCCGCACCACATGTTCCTGACCGAGAACGACCTGGACGAGACCTACAACACCTCGCTCAAGGTCAACCCGCCGCTGCGTACCGACGAGGACGCCGAGGCTATCCGTCAGGGCGTCATCGACGGTACCGTCGACGCTATCGTCACCGATCACGCTCCCCATACTCCGTGGGAGAAGGCCCGCGAGTTCGAGCTGGCGCCCTTCGGCATGATCGGCCTCGAGACTTCGCTGTCGCTCGTGCTCACCGAGCTGGTCAACACGGGCAAGATGAGCATGGGTCGCATGGTCGAGCTCATGGCCATCAAGCCTCGTGAGATCCTGGGCCTCGACCAGGTTCAGGTCAAGGCGGGCTCCGTTGCCGACCTGACTGTCTTCGACGCGTCTGCCACCTGGACGGTCGGCGAGGACGGCTACGAGTCGCGTGCCGAGAATTCCGGTTTTGCCGGCCGCACGCTCACCGGTCGTGCCACCGATGTGTTTGTCGGCGGCAAGCAGACGCTCGCCGACGGCTGCATCTGCTAGCATAGCCTTATCGCTTTTGTGCGCGGCGCCCTTGCGGTGCCGCGCTTTCTGTTCGCCTGAACCATGCAACCGCATGGGGGATTGGAGCGTCTATGCCCACACCTTCCACTGCACGCATGCACGACTTCGAGGTCGTCTCGAACAAGGAGATCGCCGAGGGCATCTTCTCGCTCGTAATCTCGGCCCCCAAGCTTGCAAGTGCGCTCAAGCCCGGTCAGTTTGTGAACATCGCCGTGCCCGGCGATGCCTCTTCGCTGCTTCGCGTGCCCCTGAGCTTCTATCGCGCCGACGCCCAGGCCGGCACCGTCGAGCTGTGGTACGCCGTCGTGGGCGACGACACCCGCCGTCTGTCGCAGATGGCCCCCGGTTCCACTTCTAACCTGCTGGGCCCTGGCGGCCGCGGCTGGCTTGTTCCCGAGGGCACCAGGAAGGCGCTGCTCGTTGCGGGCGGCATCGGTGTTCCGCCCGTGCTGTGCCTTGCCGGCATGCTCGTCGAGCAGGGTGTGGCCGTCGACGTGTGCCTGGGCTTTGGCACCGCGTCCAAGGCCGTGGGAGTCGATGAGTTCCGCGCGCTGTGCGATACGGTCAACGTGTGCACCGACGACGGCTCGCTCGGCACGCACGGTTTTTGCACCGATCCTGCCGCTGAGCTGCTTGGCGAGGGCGGCTACGACTACGTCGCCAGCTGCGGCCCCGCTGTCATGATGAAGAAAGTCGCCGCCGCTGCCGCCGAGGCCGGTGCGTACTGCGAGGTGTCCCTCGAGCGCATGATGAGCTGTGGCTTTGGCGCCTGCAACACCTGCAATGTCGAGACGGTCGACGGTATGAAGGGTGCTTGCATGTGCGGCCCCGTGTTCGATGCTTCCAAGGTGGTGGTCTTCTAGTGGGTACCGTTAACATGGCCGTCGATTTCGGCGGCGTCAAGATGCAGAACCCCATCAACACCGCAGCCGGTACCTTTGGCTACGGTTGGCAGTTCCAGAACTTCTTTGATGTTTCCCAGCTGGGCGCCATCACCACCAAGGGTTGCGCTGCCGAGCCCTGGCCCGGCAACCCCGCGCCCCGCATGGCCGAGATTCCCGGCGGTATGATCAACTCCGTGGGCCTTCAGAACCCCGGCGTGGCCGCCTTTGCCCGCGAGTCCGGTCCGTGGCTCGAACAGCTGTCCAAGGACGGCTGCCAGGTCATCTGTCAGGTTGCCGGCCACTCCGTTGACGAGTTTGTCCGCGCGCTCGAGATGTATGTCGAGCTGTGCCCCTGGGCTGCCGGCTACGAGATCAACGTGAGCTGCCCTAATATCGCCGCCGGCGGTGCCGCCATGGGCTCCACGCCCGAGGGCGCCTCTTCCGTTATGGCTGCCTGCCGCAAGGTGACCGATAAGCCGCTGTTCGTAAAGATGGCTCCGGTTAATGTCGCCGAGATTGCCAAGGCTCTCGAGGCCGCCGGCGCCGACGGCCTTTCGGTCATCAATTCCATCCAGGGCATGGCCATTGACGTGCACACCCGCAAGTCCCGTGTTGCCAAGCCCAAGGGCGGCCTTTCGGGCCCGCTGTGCCACCACATCGCCGTTCGCATGGTCTGGGAGGTCGCTCAGGCCGTCGATATCCCCATCAACGGCGTCGGCGGTGTCATGACCGGCGAGGATGCTGCCGAGTTTATCCTGGCCGGCGCCACCTGCGTGTCGGTCGGTATGGCCAACTTTGTCGATCCGTGCGCTTCGATTAAGATCGCGCGCGAGCTCGAGGCTTGGGCAGAGTCCCAGGGCGTGAAGGATATCAACGAGCTGGTAGGTGCTTTCGAATGCTAGAGAATGATGCCCGCGACCGTGTTATCGTCGCCCTCGACTGCGATTGTGAGCGTGCGCTCGAGCTCGCCCATGAGCTTTCGGGCCACGCCGTCTGGCTCAAGGTGGGCATGACGCTCTATTACGCCGAGGGTCCCGAGATCGTCAAGACGTTCAAGGACTTGGGCTTCAAGGTCTTCCTCGACCTTAAGTTCCATGACATTCCGCATCAGGTGCGCGGTGCCGCCCGTTCGGCCTCGCTTGCCGGTGCCGACCTGCTCTCGGTCCACGGCTTGGGTTCGGGCGCTATGCTCGCCGCGTGCCGTGAGGGTGCCGAGGAGGCGCGCGAGGACCGCGCCAAGCTCGTCGCCATTACCGTGCTCACGAGTATGAATCAGGATGCCTTGAGCGAGATCGGCGTCGAGTCTCCCGTGGCCGAGGAAGCCGCCCGTCTGGCAAAGCTTGCCCAGACCAACGGCATCGACGGCATCGTGTGCTCGCCGATGGAGGCTCACGACATGCGTGAGCTGCTGGGTCCTGATGCCCTGATCGTGACTCCGGGTGTGCGTCCGGTGGGTGCCGCCCTTGGTGACCAGTCCCGCGTGGCGACGCCTTCCCAGGCTATCGAGCGTGGCGCAAGCCACATTGTGGTGGGCCGTCCCATCACCGGTGCCGACGATCCGGTTGCCGCCTTTGACGCCATCGTCGCCGAGCTGGTCGAAAACGTCGCGTAAAAGATTCCCCTAAGTCACCACTTTTGGGTCTCATTAGCACAAAATAGCCCCTGTGCCTGCGTAAACTTTCCCATCCTTTGTGTGGAATCGCAGGTCAGGGGCTTAACTTTGGGCGCAGTATATTGCACTTTTTGCGGGTATCGTCTAACCTATGGAGCCGCGATTAGGCATTTTGTACGTTCTACGTGCTAAAATGCCAATTATTGAATCAGATATAACCCAACTATTTGGAGGTACGAATGGCACTCCCTCAGCTTACCGACGAGCAGCGCAAGCAGGCTCTTGAGAAGGCTGCCGCCGCACGTCACGCCCGCGCTGAGCTTCGCGAGCAGATCAAGAAGGGCGAGAAGTCCCTCGAGTCCGTGCTCAACTCCGATGACCCCATCGCTTCCCGCATGAAGGTTTCCACCCTCATCGAGTCTCTCCCCGGTTATGGCAAGGCCAAGGCCGCCAAGATCATGGAGGAGCTCGGTATCTCCGCTACTCGTCGCGTCCAGGGTCTCGGCGTCCGTCAGCGCGAGCAGCTCCTCGAGCAGCTGACCAAATAAGTGAGCGCTCAGGATTCCAAGCTCTTTGTGATTTCTGGACCGTCAGGCGCAGGCAAGGGTACGCTCGTCACTCGTGTGCGCGAGCGCCGCTCGAACCTGGGTCTGACGGTTTCGGCTACCACGCGAGCACCACGCAAAGGTGAGGTCGACGGCGTCAACTACTTTTTTCTGACGCGCGAGGAGTTCGACCGCCGCGTGGCAAACGGTGAGTTTGTTGAGTGGGCCGAGGTCCACGGTAACTGCTACGGCACGTTGGTGAGCGAGGTCACATCCAAGCTCGCCTCGGGCTCGTCTCTGATTTTGGAGATCGATGTCCAGGGCGCCCTGCAGGTGAAGGAGCGTTTCCCCGAGGCCGTGCTGATCTTTATCAAGCCGCCTTCGCTTGAGGTGCTCCGCGAGCGTCTAGTCGGTCGCGGTACCGAGACGCCCGAGACGATTGAGCTGCGTATGGCAAACGCCGCCGATGAGCTTGCCCTTGCCGACCGCTACGACGACGTCGTGGTGAATGACGATCTCGACCGCGCGACCGATGAACTCGTTCGCGTTCTCGATATGCATGAAAGGATCTGAGGTCCGTGTCCGTTGTAAAGCCTTGCATTGACGATCTTCTGGAGAAGACCGATCACAACCGCTTCCTGCTCGCTTCGCTTGCCTCCAAGCGCGCCTGCGACATCAATAGCATGCTGCGTGGCCAGCACAACCGCGTGCTTGCCGTCCAGGATGTCGATGACATCACCATCGGGCTTTCCGGTGCCGATACCATCTCGATGGCTATGGACGAGATTGTCGACGGTGACATCTCTTACGACGAGGCCCGTTACGAGAAGGCGCTCGGCCACAAGGTTGCTGAAGCCTAAATGGCGGCTCGCGTCTGCCTGGTCCACTATCACGAGGTTGGACTGAAGGGCAAGAACCGCGCACATTTTGAGCATATCCTCATGGATAACATTAAGGCGGCCTTGGCCGCCTTTTCCGTGAACGCCGTGTCTCGAATTTCCGGTTATATCCTCGTGACCTTTAACGAGCATCAGGCCGACGAGGCGGCGCGTGTCATCCGCACCGTCCCCGGCGTTGCTCGTGTGTCTTTGGCGTATCACACCAACCGCGACCCGCAGGAGTACTGCGCCGCCGCCGTGAAGGCGCTGCACGAGTTTGGTTCCTTCGATTCGTTTAAGGTGCACGCCAAGCGCTCCAATACTGACTATGAGCTCACCTCGATCGATATCAATCGTCAGGTGGGCGAGGTACTGTGTGAGGCCTTCCCCGATAAAAAGGTTCAAATGCACGACCCCGATGCAATGGTGCACGTACTGGTGGTCCAGGGCAGCGTTTATGTGTACGCGCGCTCTGAGCGCGGCGTGGGCGGTCTGCCGGTGGGTTCTGCCGGCAAGGTCGTGACGCTGCTGTCGTCGGGTATCGATTCTCCGGTGGCGACCTGGATGCTCGCGCGTCGCGGCGCGGTGTGCGTGCCGGTGCATTTCTCCGGTCGTCCGCAGACGCCCGATACGAGCGAGTATTTGGTGCAGGACATCATCCGTGCGCTTGCGCCGGGTGTCCAGATCGGTCGTCTGTACGTGGTGCCGTTTGGCGACTGCCAGCGTGAGATTTCGGTTACCTGCCCCAGCAACCTGCGCGTGATCATGTACCGCCGCATTATGTATTCGGTTGCTGAGCGCATTGCACACATCGAGGGTGCCAAGGCTATCGTTACGGGCGAATCGCTTGGGCAGGTTGCCTCCCAGACGCTTGAGAACATCATGGCCGTCAACGAGGCCGTGAAGATCCCCGTGTTCCGTCCTCTCATCGGTTCGGACAAGCAGGAGATCATCGCACGTGCCGAGGAGATCGGTACATTCGATATCTCGACTGAGGCCGCTCCCGACTGCTGCACGCTGTTTATGCCGCGCCGTCCCGAGACGCACGCTAAACTCGATGCCGTGCATGAGGCCTGGGAGTTGTTCGATCATGAGGAGATGATCGAGCGCCTGCTTAAGCAGACCGAGTACATCGACTTCGAGAGCAACACGTACAAGGCCCCTAAGACCTTAAAACGCAAACATTCGGAGCTTGCTCCGCGTGAGATTTACCAAGATCACGAATAAATTTGTGCATAGACCGACGATGCGCCTGCATCGTCGGTCTTTTGCTATCTGGGCATTTTGCGGCTAAGCGTTCATTTGCTGTCGTGTGCCTGAATAAATGGACAGATTTGTGCAAGGTTTTGGTCGGTTTTTGGTTTGACCGCAAAAACCGGTTTTGGGGCGTGGCTGTTGTGGAGCTCCTTTCCTGACACGATGGTGTTGGGAGGTTTTGCTATGGCGCAGCGCGAACAACACGAACGAGTCAAAAAGATGGACCGCTGGGCGGGCAAACTGCTCGGTCATAAGGCAGTGGTGATGGCGATACTGGTCGTCATTGCGATGGCGAGTGGGCTGGCGATGGCGAACCTTGGCGGCGGTGCCGGCGGTGTGTCGTTTGAGCGCACTGATGGTTCGGGCACGTTAGTGGAGCCGGGATCCGGCGATGCTTCGAGCGGAAAGACATCCGAAGGCTCTTCGCCTAAGGCGTCTGCCGCGGCAGAGGTCTATGTCGATGTTGATGGCGCCGTGGTGTCACCCGGTGTATATCGCCTCAAAGACGGGGCGCGGGTGGCTCAGGCGATTGATGCCGCCGGCGGGCTGGCGCCCGAAGCAGACGTTACGGGGCTTAATCGTGCATCCAAGGTCACTGATGGACAAAAAATTCACGTTCCAACGGTAGGGGAGCAGCAGGCGTCCATTGCGGAAGCCGGTGTTGATGGTGGGGCTTCCGCGTCATCGGGCGTGAGTGGCGCCACAGGCCTAGTAAACATTAATACGGCAAGCGCGGCAGAGCTGCAGACGCTCTCGGGCATCGGTCCCTCAATGGCACAGTCGATTATCGATGAGCGGACAAAGAACGGTGCTTTTGCCTCGGTTGACGACCTGATGCGTGTTTCGGGAATCGGCGAGAAGAAGCTTGCCAAAATCAAAGATTGCATCTGCGTATGAGTGCGACCGAGCGCGAGCATGTGATGCCTCCGCGGCCCCTGATGCCGTGGACGATAGCTCTGTGTGTCGGCATGTGCGTGGGCTGCGCCCTGGTGCTTAACGTGGCCGCTGATGCGCTACTGGGGGAGCAGGCGCCAGCGTTCGGGCCGCTATGGGCTATTCCCGTTGCGGCGGCGATATTCGTTGTGCTGGCTCAATCTTGTGCGCGGCTTGCCCCTTTGAAGCGGTGGCTGTATGCCGCGTCCGTCGGTCTCGTGGCGGGAGCGGTCGTCTCGGCGTGGTGGGCTGTGGGTGCGCTCAGCGCTTCGAAGGCGCTCGACGGTCGAGCGGCAAGCGGTCTCGAGTTTGTCGTGCAGGGTGATCCATCCATAAACGACGACGTGTATTCCTATACCTGCGATGCACGCGCGGACGGTAAGAACTTGGCAACGGTTCGCCTATCGTGTGATCGTGAGCTCAAGGTCGGGGCGCACGTGCGTGTTATCGGTCGCGTTTCACGTTTTGAGAACGATGCGTATGGACGATCGCGCGTGCTCCGAGGCGAGGTGCGCAAGGTTAAAGCCGTTCGGATTGTGTCGGTCGATGAGGGCTCTTCGGGGCCGCTGCTTCGGCTGCGAAATGGGCTGCTTGCTTCCATCGCGCCTGCGACCGACCCGGCGCGTGCGCTCATAGCCGGTGTCGTCTGCGGTCGTTCGGCCGAGCTGCGCGCCCAGCCGGCGGGCGACTGGTTTTCGGTGACGGGAACGGCGCATCTTATCGCCGTCTCGGGCAGCCATTTGGCTATCGTGGGGTTTGTAATCGAGGGTTTATTGCAAAAGACTCGGTGCTCACGTGGTCTTCAGCGGGCGATACTGGCGATAACGCTTGTGGGCTACGCTGCCTTTACGGGCGCGTCCCCCTCGGCCGTTCGTGCGTGCTGCATGGTGTTCGTGACGCTTGTCGTAAACGGCGCGGGGCGTCGCCGGCACGGACTTTCGGCACTCTTCGTAACCATATCCATCTTTGTGCTACTGCGGCCGACGGTGCTGTTCGAGATGGGCTTTCAGCTTTCATGTGCCAGCGTCTTTGCCATCCTGTGCTTTTGCCCGTACGCCACCTACGCTTTGGGTGAGCTGGGTGTGCCATCGGGCATTGCCGGCATGCTCTCCGTCACGCTGTGCTCGCAGTTGGCGACGCTCCCCATTACCATTCCTGCCTTCGGTACGTTCTCGCTCATTGCTCCGTTGGCAAATGCGGTCATCGGTCCGGTGGTGAGCGTACTGCTTGCTGTGTCCATCGTGCTGGTTCCCTTTTCGCTCGTGGGACCGTTGCGGACTTGGGCGCTCGTTGTGCCCGTGATTGCCGCCCGTTGCGCGCTGTTTTTCGAGCAGCTGTTTGCCGCCGTGCCGGGTGCATCCGTGAGCGTGCCGCCCGATAGCATGTGGATTTACCTAGTGCCGTGTTTGCTGGCGGTTCTGCTTGTCCGGTGGCCGCGTCCCCGTGCACGTCCTATGGCGGTGGGGCTTGCATGCCTGGTGCTCTTGGCTGCGATTCCGTACGTCTACTGGGATCGATTCGCTCCGCCTTCGGTGACGGTGCTCGATGTGGGCCAGGCCGATGCGATTCTTATCCGCCAGGGCGGCGCAGTAGCACTCGTCGACTGCGGACTCGACGAGCGCGTGGTGGCGGCGTTGGTCCGCAATAACGTGCACCATATCGATGCCGTCTTTGTGACGCATTGGGATGAGGACCACTGGGGTGGTCTGCCTGCCGTGCTCGAACAGTTTTCGGTCGGAACGATTGCCGTGGCGGCGGATGCGCTGGAGGATGCTCCTGCCGAGGTATTGAACCGACCTGGCGTGGAGTATCGGCAGGTGCGCCGTGGGGATACGGTCGATATCGGCTCATTTTGCGCCCGCGTGATGTGGCCGTTCGAGTCCGTGGATGGCGAGGGAAATGAGGACTCGCTTGTCCTGCTGCTCTCTTATGTTCAGGAAGGCAAGGGCCTGCGCATACTTCTCACCGGTGATGCCGAGCTCGACCAAGAACGGGAATTCGTGCAGGAGGTGGGGGATATCGATGTACTTAAACTTGGGCATCACGGCTCCAAGGTTTCAGTCGATGGTGAGTTGCTGGACGTCCTGAAGCCCGAGCTTTCCCTCGCAAGCGCCGGTGAGGGGAATCGATACGGCCATCCGTCCGATGCCTGCATCGATGCCGTTAAGGAAGCGGGTGGTGTGTTCGCGTGTACCATCGAACACGGCGACATTACCGTCGCACCGACTGCGAATGGCTTTGTGATGCGATGCCAGCGACCGTGACGACGTCGTTGGCGTGTGGTGGGCCCCTGGGCTAGAATGGCACGGAACGAATGCGAAGGCCTGCGGGAGGGGAGCGCAATGTCCGAAACCGGTTTGCTGCCGGCATATCTGATCGTCGGTACCGACGGAGTTAAGCGCGATCACGCCGTCTCGCGTATGAAAGCGCGTCTGGAAAAGTCGGGTATGGTCGAGTTCAACCTCGACGAGCGAGACATGACCAAGGACGCCGATATCGAGTCCATTATCGGATCGCTTAACACCTTTCCGATGGGCAGCGAGTTTCGTCTGGTAATCCTCGATGGCTGCTCAAAGCTCGCCAAGGCGGTCTCGGAGCCGCTCGTTGGGTATCTGGCGAGTCCCAGCCCCACTACGGTCTGCCTCATCATCGCCGACTCACTTGCCAAGAATACGCGCCTGTATAAGGCAATCGCCAAGATCGACAAGAAGGCTATCGTCGATTGCTCGGGCACCAAGCGCTGGGAGCTCCCACGCCGCGTGCAGCAGATGGCGACGCAACACGGCAAGTACATCTCGACGGCGGCCGCCGAGGAGCTCGTCTCGCGCTCGGGCGAGAACACCCGCATGCTCGATAACGACTTGGCCAAGCTTGCCCAGATGGTCGAGGCCCCCCAGATTGAGCTTGCCGATGTGGAACGCTGGATCGTCCGCACGGCCGAGGTTCAGCCCTGGGACTTTCTCAACGCCGTCTCGGCTCGCGATATGCGACGTTCGCTCGAGCTCTTTAAGCTTCTGCCCTCCAAGAGCTACGTGTGGACCTACACGCTGCTGTGCGGCCGCATCCGTGAGTTGATCGTCGCCAAGGCGCTTGACTCTCGTGGGCAGGGGCGTGAGCTCGCCGCGACGCTCAAGCTTCAGGCCTGGCAGGTCAAAAATCACCTGACCTGGGCACGCCGCTATTCGATGGCAGAGCTGGTCGCGGCGCTCGAGGGCGCGGTCGATGTGGAGCTCGCGCTTAAGGGTTCGGCCGATTCTGAGACTGCGCTTTTGCTATGGATTACGAACATCTTGAGAAAATCGTGATGATACCTGCCTATTTGACAAATTCGTTCTATCCCTTTGAGGGGGAGCGTGCTATAGTAGGGGCTTGCATGACCTCACCGTGTCTCAGAGGTGTCATACATTTTTTGCAAGGAACTCGAAAGGAACTCCAGAAGTGGCAAACATCAAGTCTCAGAAGAAGCGTATCCGCACCAATGAGGCAGCTCGCATGCGTAACAAGGCTGTCAAGTCCGAGCTCAAGACGCTGACCAAGCACGTCCAGTCCGCCGTCGCCGAGGGCGACGCCGAGAAGGCCCAGGCTGCCCTCAAGACCGTCACCAAGCGTCTCGACATGGCTGCCGCCAAGCATGTTATCCACAAGAACCAGGCTTCCAACCGCAAGTCCGGTCTTGCCAAGCTCGTGAACAGCATCAACGCCTAAGTTGTAAATTTCACACCACACAGATTACGCGCATAAATGGAGCCTGTTTTATGGAACAGGCTCCATTTTTTGTACCGCTCGGGTAAGATAGTCCGCATGAATACTTCAATTGACATTTCCCACATCCGCAACTTCTCGATCGTTGCGCACATTGACCATGGCAAGTCCACGATCAGCGACCGCATCCTCGAGCTCACCCATACCGTCGACGAGCGCGACATGGAGTCGCAGCTGCTCGACACCATGGATATCGAGCGCGAGCGCGGCATTACGATTAAGTCCAATGCCGTCCGCGTGTCCTATGACGCCGACGACGGCGAGACGTATCAGTTCAACCTGATCGATACGCCGGGCCACGTGGACTTCACCTACGAGGTCTCGCGTTCGCTGGCTGCTTGCGAGGGTGCGGTACTCGTCGTCGACGCTACGCAGGGCGTCGAAGCGCAGACCGTCTCCAACGCGACGCTCGCCATGAACGCCAACCTGGATATCGTGCCCGCGATCAACAAGATCGACCTGCCGTCGGCACACCCCGACGAGGTCAAGACCGAGATCGAGGATGACCTGGCGATTCCTGCCGACGATGCCGTATGTGTGTCGGGCAAGACCGGCGAGGGCATCCACGACCTACTGGAGTCCATTGTCTTTTTGATCTCTCCGCCCAAGGGCGATCCGAACGCACCGCTCAAGGCCCTTATCCTGGATTCGTATTTCGACGAATACCGCGGTGTCGTCGCCACGGTGCGCGTCTTTGACGGCTCCATCAAAAAGAGCGATACCCTGCGCATGATGCAGGCCAAGGGCGACTTTTTGGTCGATGGCGTGGGCGTCAAGCGTCCCGCCGAGACACCGGTCGACGCGCTGACCGTCGGCGAGGTTGGCTATGTGGTCACCGGTCTGAAGGACCCCGAGGCTGTGCGCGTGGGCGATACCCTTACCTGGGCTTCGAACCCCTGCCCCGAGCCGCTTCCGGGCTACCGCGAGGCCAAGCCCATGGTCTACACGGGCCTGTTCCCGATCGACAACAAGGACTACGAGAACCTGCGCGACGCGCTCGATAAGCTGCACGTCAACGATCCGTCGTTGGTGTGGGAGCCCGAGACGTCGGTGGCGCTCGGCTTTGGCTTCCGCGTGGGCTTCCTGGGCCTGCTGCACATGGAAGTCGTCAAGGAACGCCTGGAGCGCGAGTTCAATCTGGACCTCATTGCCACGAGCCCCTCGGTTGACTATCACGTCTACAAGACTGACGGAGAGATGATTGATGTCCGTAGCCCGCAGGATCTTCCCGAGGCCACGCGCATCGAGCGTATCGAGGAACCCTACCTCAAGGCTAAGATCATCTGCCCGCCCGAGTATACGGGTGCCGTCATGCAGCTCGCTATCGAGCACCGTGGCATTACAACCGACATGATCCATCTCACGAGCAAATCGGTCGAGATGCGCTTTGACATGCCGCTCGCCGAGCTCATCCTGGACTTCTTTGACCAGCTCAAGAGTCGTACCAAGGGCTATGCCTCGCTCGACTACGAGTTCAACGAGTACCGTCCCTCCGAGCTCGTTAAGCTCGATATCTTGCTTTCGGGCGATGAGGTGGACGCGCTGTCGTTTATCGTCCACAAGGACAAGGCCTATGGCCTGGCCCGTGGCCTGTGCGACAAGCTTAAGGAGATCATCCCGCGACAGCTGTTCGAGGTGCCCATCCAGGGTGCTATCGGCAATAAGATCATTGCCCGCTCCACCGTCAAGGCGCGTCGCAAGGACGTGCTTGCTAAGTGCTACGGCGGCGATATCTCGCGTAAGCGCAAGCTGCTCGAGAAGCAGAAAGAGGGCAAGAAGCGCATGAAGGCCATCGGATCGGTCGAGGTCCCGCAGGAGGCCTTTATGGCGATCCTCAAGGTGGACGAGTAGGTCTATGGCGCTTTCTGAATACAGCAAGCGGCTGCTGGGCGCCTATGCCGAGCAGCCGTTCCTTATGGCTCCCATGGCGGGCGTGACTGACCCTGCCTACCGCATCATGTGCCGCCGTCGCGGTGCCAACCTTGCCTACAGCGAGATGGTGAGCGTGGCGGGCCTTGCCTATGCCAGCAACAAGACCTGGCGCCTGGTGCTACCGGCCGACGAGGAGCAGCAGATTTGCGTGCAACTCTTCGGCTCCAAGCCCGATCAGTTTGCGAGCGCCGTCGCTGCCGTCGAGGAGCGCGTTGGCGATCGCCTGTCGCTCATCGATATCAATATGGCATGCCCCGCCCGCAAGGTTGTTACCAAGGGCGAGGGCTCGGCGCTCATGCGCACGCCCGACCTGGCGGAGAAGATCGTCGAGGCCACGGTGGGCGCGGCGCACGTGCCCGTGACCGTCAAGATTCGCAAAGGCTTTTATGCCGAGGACCGCAATGCCGCGACATTTGCCCAGATGCTTGAGGGCGCAGGGGCTGCCGCAGTCGCCGTGCATGGTCGTTGCGCCACGCAGCTCTACACCGGCCAGGCCGATTGGTCGGT
Source organism: uncultured Collinsella sp. (assembly GCA_958451615.1). Taxonomy (GTDB): domain Bacteria; phylum Actinomycetota; class Coriobacteriia; order Coriobacteriales; family Coriobacteriaceae; genus Collinsella. The sequence goes on from CAUDQR010000002.1 coordinate 100,085, forward strand.
CGTCGATGAGGTCGCAGATGCCGTTGAGATTCCCGTGATCGGTTCGGGTGATGTGTTCACCGCCGAGGATGCCGCGGTGCATCTGCGAAACTCGGGTGCCAGCGCGGTGTTTATCGCGCGCGGCATCTACGGGAACCCGTGGGTGTTTGGCGATGCTCGCGCTCTTGCGCTCGATGGCACACCGGTGCCGGCGCGCAGCTCTGTCGAGCGCCTGGACGCCCTGCGTGAGCACCTAACGCTGACGCATGAGCTCCTGCCGCTCATGTCGCGTGCCCGTACGTACGCAAGCTGGTACTTAAAAGGCATGCCCCATGCCGCCGCTTGGCGTGCCCATGTGGTGCGCTGCTCCACGTATGAGGAGTTTATGGCGCTGGTCGATGAGATCGAGCATGATGTGGTGGCCTGCGAGGCTGCCCTTGCCGCCGGCGAATCGGTGCCCCCTCATCCGCTGGAGGCTTAAGGGTGGCCGTTACCGCGCTGTACGTGCACGTGCCGTTCTGTGCCCAAAAGTGCCGCTACTGCGACTTCGACTCGCGCAGCTTTGCTTCGTGTGATTTGGATGCCGCGCTCGATTCCTATTTTGAGCAGTTGTTCGCGCGTCTCGATGCTTTTGGCAAGGCTGGGGCCCTCGACCAGATCCGCACCGTCTATGTTGGCGGCGGCACGCCGTCGCTGGCGGGGGAGCGCCTGGTGGAGCTGGCGCGGCGTATTCGTGCGTGGTGCGCCCCCGTTGAGTTTACCTGCGAGGCCAATCCCGAGTCGCTGACCGCCGAGCTTGCTACTGCGCTTGCCAAGGTTGGTGTCACACGCGTTTCTCTGGGCGTGCAAACGCTCGATAACACCGAACTTACCGCCATCGGCCGCATTCACGATGCCGATCGGGCGCTCGCCGCCATCGCGACGGTCAAGGACGCTGGGCTTGACGTGTCGTGCGACCTTATGTGCGGACTTCCCGGGCAGACCGCAGCGAGTTGGAAGCGTACGCTCGAGGGCGTGCTGGCGGCGGTTCCGCATCATGTGTCGGTTTACCCGCTCACGCTCGAGATGGGGACGCCCCTCTATCGCATGGCGTGCCGTGACGAGTCGCTCGAGCCCGACGAGGATTTTCAGGCCGCCTGCATGGACGTGGCGCGCGAGCTCCTGGGTGCCGCCGGCTATCACCCGTATGAGGTGGCGAGCTACGCGCTCGACGGCCATGAATGCGCCCATAACATTGCCTACTGGACCGGACGGGGCTACCTGGGCCTGGGCCGTTCTGCCGCCGGTATGCTTGATACTGGGGATTTCGACCGTCTTGCAGGTTTGTTCCCCGGCGTGTCTGCTCGAGGCGACGCGTACCGTGTGCGTTTGGTTCAGCGCGACGATGACGCGACGTCGTTTGAGGCCGAATACCTGTCGCAGCGAGAGGCTGCGGCCGAAGACCTGATGCTCGCTTGTCGCATGACGCGCGGTATTGCGTCCGACCTGTTGGTTCGCGCGGCTCGTGTCATCCCGGCCGATGAGCTGACAGCCGCTTGTGATCGCGCGCTCGAATTGGGTCTTGCCACTTGGGTGCCCGAGACGCTCGGGGTCCATGAGGGACCCTTTACTTCGGCAGATGTCGTCGCGGGCCATGTTCGAGCTCGTTTAGCACCGACACACCTGGGCTGGCTCGATGGAAATGTTCTGTTCGAGCTGTTTTGGGATCTAGCTTAGGCCGCTCGGGTAGAATTACCGGAATATATACGCTGCTGTGAGCAGGAGGTTGCCGCGCATGGCGACGATGAACGAAAAAGATTACTACGAGATTCTAGGTGTCTCCAAGGACGCCACCTCGCGTGATATTCAAAAGGCCTTCCAGCAAAAGGCCCGTAAGCTCCATCCGGACGTCAACAAAGAGCCGGATGCCGAGGAAAAGTTTAAAGAGGTTTCCGAGGCCTACGCCGTGCTTTCGGATGAGCAAAAACGTGCGCGCTACGATGCCATGCGTTCTGGCAATCCCTTTGCCGGTGCCCCTACGGCTTCGCCCTATGGTGGCGGCTATGCCGGCAACACGGGCTATGGCAATCCCTTTGAGGGCGGCTTTCCTTTTGGCGGTGCCTGGGGCCAGCAGCGTCGCGGCCAGGCTGCCTACAATCCCGAGAACGGCGCCAACGTGGTCGTCGATATCAAACTGGACGCCAAGGAGGCCAAGGACGGTGCCCGCAAGACCGTCCGCTATACGCGCTTCGATACCTGTGGTCACTGCGGCGGCTCGGGTTCTGTCTCCTCCGAGCATGCCCATACCTGCCCGAGCTGCGGTGGCCGCGGGCACATCGACGTCGACTTGTCCTTCCTGTTTGGTGCGGGCACGTTCCAGTCGGTCTGCCCCGAGTGCGGCGGTTCCGGTAAGGTCGTGGCCGACCCCTGCCCCGATTGCGGTGGCAGCGGTCGTACTCGCGTAACCTCCGAGCAGACGATTGAGTTTCCTGCCGGCACGCACGATGGCGACGAGGTCCGCATTAGCGGCATGGGTCACGCCGGCACTAACGGTGCCGCTGGCGGTGATCTAGTCGGCCGTGCCCATGTCGAGTCCGAGCGCTTGGAAGGCAAAGCTCGTACCGGTTTTTACCTGATGGGCATCGTGGCGCCGTTTTTGGTACTCTCGGCCATCTCGGGCGTGTTCTCGGCCTTTGCCATGATGTGCTTTATTCCGTTTACCATGGGCCTGTTCATGGTGCTTTCGGACGGCGTGCTTCATCGCAGCCTGCTGTGGTGGAAGCGCGGTGCGATGCAGTTTGCCAACGGTTTTGCCAATGGCTTCATGTTCGCGCTCGTGTCGGTTTGGTTCGCGAGCTGCTCGCAACGGGCCATGCTTTCGCCTTACGGAATGCAATAACATCAAACCCTCTGTTTGCGGTTGGCCCAGCTTGGGTATAGGACGCACTGTGACAATAATGAAAGTCGGAAGGATTCGGTCGTGTCGGAAAATAGGGATTACTACGAGGTACTTGGCGTCGACAAGGATGCCGACGCGCGGACGATTAAGCGCGCGTTTCTAAAGAAGGCCCGTACCGTACACCCGGACGTTTCGGACGACCCCGAGGCCGAGGCCAAGTTCAAGGAGCTCAACGAGGCCTATTCCGTTCTTTCCGATGAGCAGAAGCGTGCTAACTACGACCGTTACGGCACTGCCGACGGCCCTGGTGGCTCGGGCTACGTCGATATCAACGATATCTTTGGTGGTATGGGCATGGACGACTTGTTCTCGTCGTTTTTTGGCGGCGGTGCCGGCGGTGGCGCCCGCAGCCGTCGCGAGCGTCGTCGCGGTCGTGACATGGCCATCTCGCTTTCGGTGACGCTCGAGGAGGCGGCGCTCGGCTGCAAAAAGACAATCAGCTATGACCGCTTTGCTCCTTGCGAGGACTGCAATGGCACCGGTAGGGCAGAGGGCGCACAGGAAAAGCAGTGCGGCCGCTGCCACGGCACGGGCTATGTCACGACGGTTCAGCGATCGTTTTTGGGCCAGGTTCAGTCTTCCTCGCCTTGCCCCGACTGCCATGGCGAGGGCACGGTTATCGACCATCCCTGCGAGACCTGCGATGGTCAGGGCCGCACGCCTTCGCATGAAAAGATTGACATCGATATTCCCGCCGGCGTTTCGACCGGTCGACAGCTGCGTGTGAGCGGCTTTGGCGAGGCCGGTCTTCGCGGCGAGCCTTCGGGCGACTTGATTGTCAACGTGCGCGTTGCCGACCATGAGCGCTTTAAGCGCAACGGTGACGACCTGTACCTGGTGAGCGATATCTCGATTGCGCAGGCTGCGCTCGGCTGCGAGATCGAGGTCGAGGGCATTATGCCCGACGAGGTCGTTAAGGTGTGCGTCCCCGCCGGCGCCCAGTACGGCGACACCGTGAGCGTCAATAATTACGGCATGCCGCGCATTGGCGGTGGCGGTTCGCGTGGCCGCTTGATCGTGCAACTGCGCGTGGTCGTTCCCACCAATCTTTCCAATAAGCAGCGCGAGCTGCTCCGTGCTTTTGCCGATGAGATGGGCGATGACGTCGCTTCCGGTAAGAAGTCGGTGACCGACCGTATCAAGAGTGCCCTCGACGATATCCTCGATTAAGGAGCCCGCGTGCTCGCACCCCATATTTCCGTCGTCAACCTCGGCTGCCGTGTCAACCGGGTTGAGTCTGACCGTATCACTGCCGATCTTATGCGCCTGGGTTTTGCTATGGTGGAGCCCCAGGATGCCGACCTGATCGTCATTAACACCTGTGCCGTTACGGGCGAGGCCGAGGCCAAGACCCGTAAGGCCGTTCGTCATGCGCTGGCCTATCCGGGCGAGCCATACGTGGTCGTAACCGGCTGCGTCGTCAACCTGCATCCCGAGGAGCTGCTGGAGCTCTCCGATCGCGTGATCGCCGAGCCGTCCAAGATTGACGTCGCCGATCGCGTCTGCGAGGTGCTGGGTGTTGAATCCGATAGCGTGCCCGCCTGTAGCGATGGCGACGTGGTCGATGCGCTCGGTCGCTCTCGCCTGGGCGTGAAGATTCAGGACGGCTGCAACCATCGCTGCACCTATTGCATTGTGTGGAAGGCACGCGGCCCCGAGCGCTCCGTGCCCGTCGAGTCCGTGCTCGAGCAAGTTCGAGAGGCCCAGGAGGCCGGCGTGCCCGAGGTGGTGCTGACCGGTGTGAACCTGGGTGCCTACGATGGCAAGAGCGCGACCGACGAGCATGTCGAAATCGATGAGCTGCTCGAGGCCATCATGGAGCGCACGTCTATTCCGCATGTGCGCATTTCCTCGGTCGAGCCCATGGATATCTCTGAGCGCCTGCTTAAGGTTATGGCGCGCTATCCGCAGCGTATCGCCCCGTTTTTGCACCTGCCCGTGCAGTCCGGCTGCACGGCGACCTTGCATCGCATGGGCCGTCCCTATAGCGCCGAGGCGTTTGAGGACACGGTGCGCATGATTCGCGCCAACTTGCCTCAGGCGTCCCTTTCGTGCGACGTCATCGTCGGTTTTCCCGGTGAGACGGATGAGGAGTTCGAGGAGTCGCTGGCGCTATGCCGTCGCGTGGGCTTTTCGCGCATGCATGTGTTCCGCTACAGTAAGCGTCCCGGTACCCTTGCTGCCGACATGCCCGACCAGGTGCCGCCCGAGGTTATGGCCGAGCGCAGCCGTCGTATGCGAGACACGGCGCAGGAGCTCGCTATTGCCGATGCTCGTCGTCGCGTGGGCACTGTCGAGCGTGCCGTGCTCGAGTATGGTGACAACCTGACGCTCGGCTCGTTCCATCATGCCCGTCTTGACGATACCTGTGGACTTACAGCCCCGTGCCTGCTCGATGTTGCTATCATCGAAGTCGATGATTCCGGCTTGGTCCATGCGCGCAGGGAGGTTCATGGAAGCCTCGAAGATTAGACTTACCGTTCCCGAGGGGATTGATCCCTCGCGCGTTTTGGGCGCCGGCGACGGCGTCCTTCGTGCGCTCGAGAGCTTGGTTCGCGCCCACGTGGTCGCCCGTGGCGACAGTATCGCCGTGAGCGGTGACCCGGATGAGGTCGAGCTCGTGGTGCGCTTTTTTGAGCATGCTTTTCGCGAGGCGGCTGCCGGACGCACGCTGTCTGCCGACGATGTCTCGCGTTGCTTGGCTGTCCTGCGCGATGGAGAGCATGATGCCTCGTCGCTGCGCGATGACGTGCTGCTGTCGTATCGCGGCCGCGTTATTCGTCCCAAGACGCTCGGCCAAAAACGCTATGTTGACGCCATCCGCTCGCATACCATCACGTTTGGCCTGGGTCCCGCCGGTACCGGTAAGACCTATCTGGCCATGGCGCTCGCCGTTGCCGCGCTCAAGCGTCACGAGGTGGGTCGCCTAATCTTGACGCGCCCGGTTGTCGAGGCGGGGGAGAACCTGGGCTTTTTGCCCGGTACCCTCGAGGAAAAGATCGATCCGTACATGCGCCCGCTCTACGACGCCCTTTTTGACATGATGGATCGCGAGCGCACCGATGAGCTTATGGAACGTGGCGTGATCGAGATCGCCCCGCTCGCCTACATGCGCGGCCGTACGCTGAGCGATGCGTTCGTGGTGCTCGATGAGGCACAAAACACGACGCCCGAGCAGATGAAGATGTTCCTGACGCGCCTGGGCTTCAACTCCAAGTTCGTGATTACCGGCGACTTGAGTCAGCGCGACCTGGTGGGTCGTCGTGGCGGCTTGGCGGATGTCGAGAAGATTTTGGGCCGTGTCGACGATGTGGCATTTTCTCACCTCGAGCGTGCCGACGTGGTGCGTCATGCCCTGGTGGGTCGTATCGTCGAGGCATATGATGCTTATGATGACGTGCGTGAGCAGCGTTCGCGCGACCGAAAGGAGTCCCGTTGAGTGTATTGATCAGCAACGATGCCGAGCTCGATACGCTGCTCGACGCGCAAGAGGTGGAGCACATCTGCGAGGTCGTGCTTGCCGCCGAGGGCGTTGAGCGTGAAGTTGAGATTTCCCTTTCGTATGTCGACGAGGACGAGATGCACGAGCTCAACCACGAGTGGCGCGGTATCGACCGCACCACCGATGTGCTCTCGTTTGAGTGCGATTCGGCCTTTGACGATGACATTCCCGCCGATGAGACGCTCGAGCTCGGCGATATTATCTTGGCCCCGCAGGTTATTGCCCGTCAGGCCCCCGGTTTTGGCAATAGTCCCGCTGATGAGTGCCGTCTGATGCTCGTACACGGAATGCTGCACCTGCTGGGCTATGACCACATCGAGGACGACGAGGCCGAGGTCATGGAGGCCCGCGAGGACGCCATCCTGCGCGATCTGGCGCTCGAGCGCGGCGAGGACCCCAAGCTAGTCCACGTCGGCCCCATCACCAACCACGCCCACGACTAGGAGCCGTCTATGATTCCCGGATCGAACAAGGACCATCCGTCCTTCTTAAAGTCCTTTTCCTACGCCATGGAGGGCTTCGTCACCGCCGTCAAGACCGAGCGCAACATTAAGGTCATGCTCGTGGCGGGCGTGTGCACTGTCATTGCCGGCTGCATTGTGGGGCTCGACATTGCCGAGTGGGCTACGATTATCATCTGCTGTGGCCTGGTGATTCACGGCGAGCTGTGCAACACCGCTATGGAGGCCATCGTCGACCTAGCGACCCAGGAGCTCCATCCGCTGGCCAAGCGTGCGAAGGACATCGCCGCCGCCTCTGTATACGTTCTTTCCATCACCGCCGCGATTGTGGGCGTGCTGGTATTTGCCTACGCGCTCGGCTTTATTTAGAAAGGGATTCCCATGTCCGACAATATGCAGCCTACCGATGAGATTTTGGACGACGAGTCCCTGGACGAGGCTGAAGGTGCCGATTCGTTTGACGAGGCCGAGGAGTTCGACCCGTTTGAGGGCATGAGCGATGAGGAGCTCGACGCCCTGTGCGACGAGGGCGACAGCCTCGCGGGCTTTGGTGACGTGGAGCCCGGTTTCCGCAGCGGCTTTGTGGCCCTGGTCGGACGCCCCAACGCCGGCAAGTCCACGCTGCTTAATGCCTGCTATGGCAAAAAGGTCGCCATCACCTCGCCGGTGGCACAGACGACCCGCCGTCGCATGCGCGCCGTCGTCAACCGTCCCGGCTACCAGCTGGTCTTTGTCGATACCCCGGGTATTCATAAGCCCAAGGACGGTCTGGGATCCGAGCTCAACAAGAGTGCGTTGTTCGAGCTGAACGATGTCGATGTTGCCGCGTTTTTGATTGATGCCACTAAACCGATTGGCAGGGGAGACGCCTGGGTTGCCGAGCGTGTCAAGAATGCCCGTTCCAAGAAGGTCCTGGTGCTCACCAAGGCCGATGAAGCCGACCCCGCACAGGTCATGGAGCAGCTTAAGGCCGCCCACGAGCTTATGGAATATGACGACGAGATCGTGACGTCGTCGGTCAAGAACTTTAACGTCGATGCCTTCATCGAGACCGTTGCGCACTTTTTGCCCGAGGGTCCGCGTTGGTTCCCCGAGGACATGGGTACCGACGCTTCCGATGAGACGCTCGTTGCCGAGTTTGTGCGCGAGAAGGTTTTGCGCCGCACCCGCGATGAGATCCCGCACTCCGTGGGCGTGATTTGCGATGCGCTTGAGCAGACCAAGAAGGTGCTGCGCGTGCACGCCACCATTTACGTCGAGCGCGAGGGCCAAAAGGGCATCATCATCGGCAAGGGCGGCGAGATGATCAAACATATCGGCATCGACGCCCGTCGCGACCTTGAGCGCATCTTTGGCACCCAGGTCTTTTTGGAGCTGGACGTGAAGGTCAAGGCCGGCTGGCGTGACGACGAGGCCCAGATTCGCCGCTTTGGCTATAACGCCGAGGATTAGGGACACGCGGCGCGAATGGCAGGTTCTCGTACATATCGCACGAAGGTGCTCGTCCTCGATAAGACCAAGCTCAAAGAGACGGACCTGATCCTGACGATGCTTGACGAGCGGGGTCGGCAGGTTCGTGCCGTGGCAAAGGGCGCGCGCAAACCCGGTGGACGCCTGGCTGCGCGCTGCGAGCTGTTCTGTACCGTCGATATGTTGCTCGCGCATGGACGCTCGCTCGACGTTGTTTCTCAGGCCGAGCTTTTGGAAGCGCCGGTTGGCGCCGCGCCCGATTACGAGACGACCTGCGCCGCAAGCGCGATTGCCGAGGTCGCGCGCGTGTGCTCATTCGAGGACGCCGAGGACCCGTTCACCTTTGCCATCACGCAGCGAGCGCTTGCCCTGGTGGGCAGCGGGCTCGACGCGGCGCATATGGATCTACTTGTGGCGGCATATGTCTTTAAGCTGCTGTCGCACGTTGGCTACCGACCCGATTTCTCGGCATGCGTCTCGTGCGGCGATCCCATGCTCTCGTATTTCTCGGCCCAAGCCGGCGGGCTTCTGTGCGGGTCATGCGCGTCGAGCATTCCGGGTGCCGAGCTGGTGTCGACCGGCGAGGTCGCATGGCTGCGCGCTCTGATGTCCATGACGTTCGATGAGCTCATGGCCGAGCGAATCGATCCGCATACGGCTGCTTTTTTGCTGGGGCTTTCGCATGTTTGGGCCGCCACGCACACCGATCAGCGGCTCCGTGCGATGGAATTCATGTTGGGTCGGTGATGATACGCAGGCGCGCGCCGCTTGTGGTAACATACCGACCTGTTGGTACCTCGACCTTGGATGTTCGCTCCACCGGCGGCTTCCCAGTTCGAGGCGAATAGAGTCGCCCACGGGCGACGCGAAACGAAAGGTGAAACAATGACTGTTTCCAAAGAGCGCAAGGCGGAGCTGACCGCCCAGTTCGGTAACTCCCCGGTCGATACCGGTAACCCCAAGGTTCAGGTCGCCATCCTGTCCGAGCGCATCAAGGAGCTGACCGAGCACATGAAGTCCCACCAGAAGGATTTCCACACCCGTCGTGGCCTGCTCATGCTCGTTGGCCGTCGTCGTCGTCTTCTCTCCTACATCAAGAAGAACGACATCGTCGAGTACCGTGAGCTCATCAAGGCTCTGGGCATCCGCGACAACATCCAGTAAGGATTTGTACATGCTAAGAGCGTCCTGCGCAGCGGGGCGCTCTTTTTGTGTAAGGGCGTGAACAATCACGCTCTGAAGCGTGACGGGGGCAGGGGGCCCGCGTCACATGAGAAGCCCGCAGGCAAGGGGCCTGTGGGGTAAAGGAGAACAATGACACTCGTATCCAAGACCTTTGAGCTGTACGGCAAGACCTACACCTTTGAGTCCGGCGAGCTTGCCAAGCAGGCCACCGGCGCTTGTCTGGTCAAGCAGGGTGACACCACGATGCTCGACACCGTGGTCGTCTCCAAGGAGCGTAAGAATTACGACTTCTTCCCGCTGACCGTCGACTTCAACGAGAAGATGTACGCTGCCGGCCGCATCCCGGGTGGCTACCTCAAGCGCGAGGGCCGTCCCAGCGAGAAGGCCACGCTCACGGCTCGTATGATCGACCGCCCGATCCGCCCGAGCTTCCCGGACGGCTTCCGCAACGAGGTACACATCGTCGCCACCTCGCTCGTCGCCGACCAGGTCAACCCCTTCGACGTCATCAACGTCATGGGCGCTTCGCTGGCCATGACGCTCGGCGGCGTGCCCTTCGAGGGCCCGCTTGCCTGCGTGCGCATTGGCCGTAACGTGGAGACCGGTGAGTTTATCGTCAACCCCACCTATGAGGAGCGCGAGAACTCCGACCTGGACCTGGAGTTGGGTGGCTCTGCCGACTTCATCTCGATGGTCGAGGCCGGCGCCGAGGAGATCTCCGAGGACGACATGCTCGCCGCTATGAAGTTTGGTCAGGAGGCCCTCGCTGCCTTCTGCCAGGCCCAAGACGAGTTCGTTGCCGAGTGGGAGCAGGTCAACGGCGCTATCGTCAAGAAGGAGTACCCGCTCGACCAGCCCGTCGAGGAGGTCCAGGAGCGCATCTTCGCCCACTACGACGAGATGGCCGCTGCCCTGCGCGACGCCGACAAGCTTTCCCGCATCGGTAAGGTCGAGGCTCTGAAGGAGTCCATCCGCGCCGAGTTCACCGACGAGGAGCAGGCCGCCTGGGAGCGCGAGATCCCCGTGGCGCTCAAGAAGCTCGAGAAGAAGGCCATGCGCACCATGGTCGTCGAGACCGGCGAGCGCGTCGACGGCCGTGCCGCCGACGAGATCCGTCCCATCATGGTGAAGGACAACTACCTGCCGCTCGTTCACGGCTCCGGCCTGTTCCAGCGTGGTCAGACCCAGGTGCTCTCCGTCCTGTCGCTCGGTATGCTCAACGAGGGCCAGCGTCTGGATACCATCGAGCCCACCGAGGGCAAGCGCTATATGCACCACTACAACTTCCCGCCGTTCTGTACCGGCGAGACTGGCCGCATGGGCAGCCCCAAGCGCCGCGAGATCGGCCACGGCAACCTGGCCGAGCGCGCTCTGCTTCCGGTGCTCCCCGACGAGAACGAGTTTCCCTACGCCATCCGCGTCGTCTCCGAGGTCATGGAGTCCAACGGCTCCTCTTCGATGGCTTCGACCTGCGGTTCCACGCTCGCCCTTATGGACGGCGGCGTGCCCATTAAGCGCCCGGTCTCCGGTATCGCCATGGGCCTGATCCAGGAGGAGGGCAAGACCGTGGTCCTGTCCGACATCCAGGGTCTCGAGGACTTCCTGGGCGACATGGACTTTAAGGTCACCGGCACCACCGAGGGCATCACCGCCCTGCAGATGGACAACAAGGCCACCGGTCTTACCTTCGACATCCTGGCCCGCGCCCTGCAGCAGGCCAAGGAGGGTCGCGCCTTCATCCTGCAGAAGATGCTCGATGTGATCCCCGAGCCGCGTCACACCACGCGCAGCACCGCTCCGCGCATCGTCTCCATCCAGGTTCCGACCGATAAGATCCGCGACGTCATCGGTTCCGGCGGCAAGGTCATCCGCGGTATCCAGGACGAGACCGGCGCTTCGGTCGACATCCAGGAGGACGGCACCGTCTTTGTCGGCGGCACCGGCGAGTCCGTCGATCAAGCCGTCGAGCGCATCAAGCTCATCATCAAGGTTCCCGAGCCGGGTGAGGAGTACACCGGTCGCGTTGTCTCCATCCAGCCCTTCGGCGCCTTCGTGAACCTGCTGCCCGGTAAGGACGGCCTGCTGCACATCTCCCGCGTCGCCAAGGGCCGCGTGGAGAAGGTCGAGGATGTCCTCAACGTGGGCGACGAGGTCAAGGTCGTCGTCATCGAGGTTGACGATCGCGGCAAGATCTCGCTCGATCGTCTCGACAAGCCCGAGGCCCCGGCTCGCGCCGAGGGTGCCTCCGAGGGTGACGGCGAGCACTTCCAGCGTCGTGAGCGTCCGCGTCGCGAGCGCTCCGAGCGCAGCGACCGCCCGCGCCGTCCCGGCGACAACGGAGGCCGCAAGCCCCGCCGTCACCACGACGCCGAGTAACAGTCGCACATAAGCAGCTCAACAAGGGCGACTCTGGACAGGGGTCGCCCTTTTGCTTGCGCCCGGGAGGGCCGCATATGAAGTTTCCTGCTCTACAGTCCTGCGCAAGACGGAAAGCACATTAAGTGCTTTCCTTTGCGTGCGGAACTCGTGATAAACTTCATATGCGGCCCTCCCGGGCGCAAGCAAAAGGGCTGGTTAGTGCAGCTCGCTATTTAGTTAGACAGTCTATTCAGTAGTCAGATTTCGGATCTGTAGATAGACGCAGCTGCACTTCCCCAGATAAAACAACCAAAATTAACCAGCCCATTGTTGGTAGGTTCCCCGCGAGGGCGGGCACGGATGAAGTTTATCGCGAGTTCCGCACGAACAGGAGGCCACTTAATGTGGCCTCCGTCGTGAGCAGGACTGTAGAGCAGGAAACTTCATCCGTGCCCGCCCTCGCGGGGAACCGGCGGGATAGACGGGTTCAGATGGGGCTTTGATGCATGGGTGGTCTGTTGTTGTGCAAATGGGTATCATACTGTGGTTATTGCATCGACTCCGTGATGCATGTTTGTACGTTCCCGACGGTCGGTTTGCCAGAAGCGCCCCGCCGGTTGTTCCAGACCCGTTTCGAAGAAAGGAAACAACACTCACCTATGGCAGCTAAAAAATCATCTCCCTTGAAGATCATCCCGCTCGGCGGCTTAGATGGTATCGGCAAGAACATGACGGTCTTCGAGTGCGGCGACGACATGGTGCTCGTCGACGCTGGCCTCATGTTCCCCGACGATTCGCAGCCCGGTATCGACCTGGTGCTCCCGGATTACACCTACGTTCTGGAGAACGAGGAAAAGCTCCGCGGCATCATCGTCACTCACGGCCACGAGGACCACACCGGTTCGCTTCCGTATCTACTGCAGGACCTCAACAACAAGGTGCCCATCTTCTCGAGCAAGCTGACGCTCGGCTTTATCGAGGGCAAGCTCTCCGAGTTCCGCATTCGTGCACCCAAGTTCCGTGAGGTCAAGGGCGGCAGCCACGTCAATTTGGGTGGCATCTCGCTCGACTTCTTTTCGATGACGCACTCCATCCCGGGCGCTCTGGGCGTGTTCATCCGCACCAACCAGGGCACCGTTATGCACACCGGCGACTTTAAGCTCGACCAGACGCCCATCGACGGCGTCACGCCCGACTATGCCGCTATCAGCCGCTTTGCCAAGCAGGGCATCGACCTGCTGCTGTCCGACTCCACCAACGCCACGGTCCCCGGCTTTACTAAGTCCGAGGCCGAGGTTGGCCCCAATCTGTTGCATGCCATCAAGAATGCTCCGGGCCGCGTGTTCGTCGCGTCGTTCTCGAGCCACATCCATCGTCTGCAGCAGATCTGCGACGCCGCCCGCAAGTGCGGCCGCAAGGTCGTCGTGACCGGTCGTTCCATGCTCACCAACACCCGCGTGGCGCGCGAACTGGGCTATCTCAACATCGATGATGCCGATATCATCGATGCCTTCGACATTGACAACCTGCCCGATGACAAGATCGTCGTCATGTGCACCGGTTCGCAGGGCGAGCCGCTGTCGGCCCTGTCCCGCATGGCCAACGGCGAGCACAAGACGCTCTCCATCCACGAGGGCGATACCGTCATCCTCTCGGCAACGCCGGTCCCCGGTAACGAGAAGGCCGTTCAGCAGGTCGTTAACAGCCTCGCCAAGCTTGGTTGCGACGTGTGGGATAAGAACCGCGCCCTCGTTCACGTTTCGGGTCACGGCAGCCAGGAGGAGCTCAAGCTCTTGATGGCCATGGCCAAGCCTACGTACTTTATGCCGGTCCACGGCGAGGCCGTGCATCTGCGCGCCCATGCTCAACTTGCACGCAAGATGGGCCTCAAGGAAGATCATATCTTTATCCTCGACAACGGTGACACGCTCGAGATGCGTGGCGGTATCGTCAAGCGCGGTACGCCCGTCGAGTCTGGCGTCGTCTACGTCGACGGACTGCGTATCGGCGATACCGACCCCATCGTTCTGCGCGATCGTCAGAAGCTTGCCAACGACGGTATGGTCACGGCTGTCGCCATCGTTTCGCTCAAGCACAAGAAGATCGAGGCCATCGAGTTCTCGGGCCGCGGCGTCTCCTTTGCCATTGACGACCAGTTCTCCGAGGACGCCTCGGCGTCCATCATGAAGACGATCGAGAAGGGCAAGTTCAGCTTTACGAGCAGCGGTTCCGATGCCATTCGCAAGGCCGTGCGCGACTCGCTCTCTAACTTTATCTGGAGCCGTACGCGCACTCGTCCGATGATCATCCCGGTCGTCATGGAGGTTTAGTTTGGCGCGCGGATCTGCACAAAACGCCAAAGGCAATAAAGCCAACAACCAACCGGCATCTGCTAAGGGTGCCGGTTCCCATCTTCGTGCCAATAAGGGCCACGAGGCCGAGTTCGACGATTTTGAGCCCCTGGTCGAGCCTTCGGCCAATCGCGATATCGCTGGTGTGGTCATCGCCGTTTTGGCGATTGCGTCCTTCATTGCCGTGATCTCTCCGGCAACAGCGCCCGTGACGGCTGCGGTTGCCGGTTTCTACCACCTGGGCTTTGGTCTGGGCGCCTACGTGCTGCCGATCGTCATCTTGCTGTTTGCCGCCACGCTCTTTTTGGGTGAGGACTCGCCGCTCAACGTGCGCTCTGTTGCGGGCGGCGCCTTGGTCTTTATCGCCGTCGTCTCCATTCTTTCGCTGATGGTGCCGGGCACGAGCGATTCGTGCGACCTTATGTTTACGCCGCAGAACCTTTCCGTGTCGGGCGGCTACATTGGCGCCTTTATCGCAAGTGCCTTGCAAAACGCCTTGGGTAAACCTATCGCCATGGTTGTCTTGCTGGGGCTTGTCGTCGTTGGTTTGGTCATTATCGGCTTTTCGGTGGGTGGCGTTTTGCGCTCCGCACGCGATCGCGCTGCCGATTTTGCCGAGCGTCGACGTGCCGATGTCAATGCGAGCCCGTGGGGCGATGAAGAGGCCCTGTCTGTTCCCGGCGTCGCTCGTCCGCACCTGAGCATTTTGCGCCAGAAGGGGACTGACGCCGCGGTGACCACGGTCATGGGTGGCGATGTCGACCCGGTTTTGGATGACGACGAGGACGATGACCCGTTTGTCGACGTATCCGAGTCGGTTGAAGCCGAGCGGGCCAAGACCACGCTGCTGCCGCGCCGTCATGCCAAGAAGGGCAAGACTGCGCCTAAGCTCAATACGAGTGAGCCCGACCCGTCTTGGTCCGATAGCGAGATTGAGCTCACCGAGGGCGATGACGAGGACGACGAGGCTCCGATTGAGACCGCAAAGACAACTTTGCTGCCGCGTCGCCATGCAAAGCGCGGCCAGGTCACCGGACAGCTTTCGATGGAGGACGATCCGGACAAGGTTGACGAGTCCGAGCCGCCGTTTTCCGTGAATCCCGTCTCGGCCGCCCCCCAGATCCCCGACTTCCTGAAGCACCCCAAGGTCGCTGACGCCTCAACCTCTACGGCCTCTGCCGCTCCTGCTGCGGCTGACAATGGGGGAGCGAGCGACACCGCAACTGACGCCGAGGGCGAAGAAGAGGACGGCCTCAAGCTTCCGCCGCTCGAAATCCTGCATGCCAACCCGCAGTCGGCTTCCGCTGCGTCTTCGGACAAGGAGCTGGAGCAGACCGCTGAGTCACTGCAATCCACCTTGCTTGAGTTTGGCCGCAGTGCCCGCGTGGTCGGCTGGATCGCCGGCCCCACGGTGACGACCTTTAAGCTGCAGCCCGGTGAGGGCGAGCGTGTGAGCAAAATCTCGAGCCTCGAGGACGATATCGCGCTTTCGCTCGCTGCCCAGTCGGTGCGTATCTTTGCCCCGATCCCCGGCACCTCGCTCGTGGGCATCGAGATTCCCAACCGCAAGCGCCAGAACGTCAATCTGGGCGACGTGCTGCCCTATGTGAAGGGCGGTCCGCTCGAGCTCGCTATCGGCCGTGACGCCGAGGGCACGCCGGTCGTCGCCGACCTCGCAAAGATGCCTCACCTTTTGATCGCCGGTACGACTGGTTCTGGTAAGTCGGTGATGATCAACTCCATCATCACGACCTTGCTCATGCGCGCCCTTCCCGAGGACGTTCGCCTGATTATGGTCGACCCCAAGCGCGTCGAGCTTGCGGGCTATAACGGTCTGCCGCATCTCTATGTGCCCGTGGTGACCGAGCCTAAGCAGGCCGCGAGCGCTCTGCAATGGGCTGTGTCCGAGATGGAGCGTCGCCTGAAGGTTTTCGAGCGTCTCAACGTGCGTAAGATCTCGACCTACAATGAAAAGCAGGCCGCCGGCGAGTTTGAGCATTACGACAGCCCGCCGCAAAAGATGCCCTACCTGGTCATCATCATCGACGAGCTTTCGGACCTGATGATGGTCGCCGGTAAGGATGTCGAGGCCTCGATCGTGCGTATTGCACAGCTGGGCCGTGCCGCCGGTATTCATCTTATCGTGGCCACGCAGCGCCCCAGCTCCAACGTGGTGACGGGCCTCATCAAGGCCAACATCACCAACCGCATCGCCTTTAACGTCGCCACGGGCATCGACTCGCGCGTCATCATCGACCAGATGGGCGCCGAGAAGCTCACCGGTTTGGGCGACATGCTGTTCTCCAAGGTCGACTGGGGCAAGCCCCGCCGTATCCAGGGCTGCTTTGTCTCGGACGACGAAATCAACGAGATTGTCGAGTTCGTCAAGTCGCAGAGCGAGCCCGACTACCACGAGGAGATTCTGTCCGCCGTGGCGCCCGCTTCCATGTCCATGGCTGGTGGCGGCGGCATTGTCCGCACCGGAGTCGCCGAGCCGCAAGACGATGATCCGCTCATTTGGGAAGCCGCCCATATTGTGGTGGAATCGCAGCTGGGCTCCACATCTGGCCTGCAACGCCGCCTGAAGGTTGGCTATGCGCGTGCCGGGCGTATTATGGACATGCTGGAAGAAAAGGGTGTCGTCGGCCCGCCCGACGGTTCCAAGCCGCGCGAGGTCCTGTTGGACGAGGAGGGGCTTGCCGCGCTGGAATCTGTCGACGCCGAGATGGCACGTGAAGATCGTGAGTTTGGAGGATTCTGATGGCTGCACGCTTTGGTGACATGCTGCTCGAGCAGCGTCGCCGAATGGGCCTTTCCATTCAGCAGGTCGCCAACACCATCAAAATCAGGCCGCAGATCATCGAGTTTTTCGAGACCGGTAACTTTGCTTCGATGCCGCCGCGCGGCTATGCGCAGGGCATGATTTCGAGCTATGCTCGTTTTTTGGGCCTCAATCCGCGCGAGGTCGTCAATGCCTACTTTGACGAACTGATGGCATACGAACGCGAGACGTCGCAGCAGGGCGGTCGTTTCCAGGACGCCGCCGGCTACGTCAATTCGCGTTCCTCTGTCGATAACGGGCGCTTCCTGATGGTTCAGGGCGGTCGTTCGACTCGCTATGGACAGCGTCCTCAGCAGGCCGGTTATATCACCGAGACGGGTTCGGGCGAGGAGATTCGCTCGCAGCGTGACCGGTTCCGCAGTACGCCGATGCCCGAGGACCGTGCACTTCCCGCTGCCCGCGGCGTGGCGCGTGACCCTCGTGCCGGCTACGGCGACGGCGGCTATTCCGATCGCGGTCACCGTGGTATCTCCACCGGACGCTCTCGCAGTGGCTATGCGGACGCCGATACCACGCAGGTGACGCCGCGTCTTCGCTCTCAACCACAGCCGTATGGCCAGCGCTCTTCGGCTCCGCGTGCGGGCCAGCGTGGCTATCAAGGCCGCGGTGAACTTGCGCCCCGCTCGGGTCAGCGCAGCCTTCAGGGCCAGGGTGGCTATTGCGGCCGTTCCGATAGCAATCGTGGCCGTATGCCTCAGGGAGGCGGCCGCAGCAGTTCCAGTCGTGGACGCGGCGGTTCCCGTGCTCCTCAAAACAACGGGCTCGATCCGCGTATCGTCTACGCCGGTATCGGTGCCGTGGCGTTGCTGCTGATCGTGCTCATCGTGGTACTTCTGCGCGGCTGCGCATCTTCGACGCCCGAGACCACGCCCGAGACGCCCGCTGTTACCAAGACGACGACCAAGAAGTCTTCTAAGAAGACCGAAACGGTCGACGAGGACGAAGACACCGATGAGGCGACGGATGAGTCGACCGGTTCGGACGCCACCAAGACGACGGCTAAAAAGGAAGAGAACGAGGCAACGAAGGTCAAGGTCTCCGTTGCCAAGGGAAAGACCGCGTGGATTGAGGTCAAGGTCGACGGAAAGTCGGTCTATGGCGCCCAGGCGACTGGCCCCTTTGAGCAGGAGTACACGCCCGAGTCCTCGATCGAGATCACCACGTCCAAGCCTTCCGATGTCACCGTTACCAAGAATGGCGAAAAGGTCCGTTACGATACCAAGACTTCGGGCGTGGCGCGTGTGACGATCACCGTTCCCAAGAAGGAGACGACCGATTCCGAGAATGGTGAAAGTTCTGATGGTGCCGACACCACCGACGGTACCGATACCACCGACGGCACCGATGCCCAGTCCACGGATGGCGCCGATGCCGCAACTGACGGTCAGACGCCCACCGATTCTACCGACTATTCGTACGATAGCTATTAAGCCGCTCGTACGCGAAAGGAAACATCATGGCTAAAGATTCCAGCTTCGACGTCGTGTCCGAGGTCAATATGCAAGAGGTCGACAACGCCTTCCAGCAGACCACGCGCGAGATTTCCCAGCGCTATGACCTGAAGGATTCCGGCGCCACGATTGAGCTTTCGAAGGGCGACAAGCTCTTTACGATCAACGCCCCGGCCGACTTTGTCTCCAAGCAGATCATCGATGTCCTGAGCTCCAAGCTCATCAAGCGCGGTATCGACCTCAAGGCTGTTTCGTGGGATGCTCCGCAGGCGGCATCGGGCGGCACCGTGCGCGTGCTCGGCCATATCGTCGAGGGTATCGACCAGGCGACCGCCAAGAAGATCAACAAGGACATCAAGGACCAAAAGCTCAAGGTCAAGGTGACCATCGAAGCTGACAAGCTGCGTGTTTCCTCTGCTTCGAAGGACGCGTTGCAGACCGTGATTCAGTTCCTGCGCGACCAGGACTACGGCCAGCCGCTGCAGTTCACCAACTACCGCTAATATCATTTGAAAGGACCGCTCTCCAACATGGATACACCGTTGGGCTCCGTGCTCTACATCACCCTCGGGTGCGCCAAGAACGAGGTCGATACCGACCGCATGCGTTCTCTTTTGACCGCCGCAGGCTACGAGGAGGCATTCGACCCGCAGGAGGCCGATATCGCCATCGTCAATACGTGCTCGTTCCTCGCCTCCGCAACGTCCGAGAGCATCGAGATCACGCTCGAGCTCGCCAACGAGGTGCAGGACGGCGTTCGTTCTTGCCCCATCGTCATGTGCGGCTGTGTGCCGTCGCGCTATGGCGACGACCTGCCTGACGAGCTGCCCGAGGTCGCTGCCTTTGTGAAGGCCGACGAGGAAGACGGCATCGTGGCAGTCATCGATGGCGTGCTGGGTGTCGAGCGTGAGATCGCGGCCTATATCCCTCAGGTCAAGCGTACCGTCGAGGGTGCCGTTGCCTACGTCAAGATTTCCGATGGCTGCAATCGTTTTTGCAGCTTCTGCATGATCCCCTATATTCGCGGTCGTTATCACTCGCGCAATGCCGAGAGCATTATTTCTGAGGTGCGCGACCTGGTTGCCGGTGGCGTGCGCGAGATCGTGCTGATCGGCCAGGACACGGGCATCTGGGGCACCGACTTTGCGGATGAGGACGTCGCCGAGGGCTCGCCGCGCAATCTGGCGCAGCTGCTGCGTGCCGTCGCCGAGGCCGTGCGCCCGCAGAACGTCTGGGTCCGCGTGCTCTACCTGCAGCCCGAGGGCATGACCGATGAGCTCATCGAGACGATTCGCGATACGCCCGAGGTGCTTCCCTATATCGATATCCCCGTGCAGCACTGCGACGCGCGCATTCTCAAGGCTATGCGCCGTTCTGGTTCGCGCCAGGAGCTCGAGGACCTGTTCCGCGATCTGCGTGAGCGTATCCCCGGCATCGTGATCCGTTCCACGGCCATGGTCGGCTTCCCGACCGAGACCGACGACGAGTTCCGCGACCTTATCGACTTTATGGACACCGTCGGCTTTGACTACACGAGCGTCTTTGCCTACTCGCAGGAGGAGGGCAGCCTGGCCGCTAAGATGGAGGGTCAGGTCGACGAAGAGGTCAAGCTCGAGCGCGCCCAGGAGGCCATGGACCTGGCTGAGTCGCTCGGTTTTGCCGCCACCGCCGCACATGTGGGCGAGCGCGCCCAGGTGATCGTCGACGGTATCGAAGAAACCGAGGACGGCGCCGAGCTGATCGGCCATGCCTGGTTCCAGGCGCCCGATTCCGATGGCGCGGTGCATCTGGACGCCAGCGAGGCGTCCGTGGGTGATATTCTGACCGTCGAGTTTACCGATAGCTTCTGCTATGAGCTTATCGGACATGTTGTGGAGTAGGAGAGCGTCGTGGCAAACGAGAGCAATAAGGAACTGACGAGTGTTTGGACGCCCGCCAACATCGTGACGTGCGTTCGCATCGTCTTTATCCCGGTGTTCATGATCGTGTCGGCGCTGTCTCACACGAGCGTTGCCGGTACGGACTGGAGCACCTTCGACGGCCCGCTCGCCGCCGCCGCCTTTATTCTGTACGTTATCCTGTCGTGCACCGATAAGGTCGACGGCTATCTGGCGCGCTCGCGCAACGAGATCACCGACTTCGGTAAGTTCTTGGACCCCATCGCCGACAAGCTACTCGTGTTCTCGGCCCTGCTGCTGTTCCTCGATTTTGGCGCGGTGACCGTGTGGTCCGTGTTCATTATCTTGTTCCGCGAGCTGTTGGTGAGCGCCCTTCGCATGGTCGCGAGTGCGGCCGGTGTGGTCATTGCCGCCGATAAGCTCGGCAAGTACAAGACGGCGACCACGATGGTCTCCATCTGCGGCTACCTGTGCGTCTTTGCGATGACCGGCCTCCAGTTGGGGCCTGCGGAGCTGTTGCTCGGTGTCTATGGCGTTTCACGCTTCCTGTACGCTGTTGCCGTTGTCCTGACCGTTATCTCGGGCGCCCAGTACTTCTGGAACTGCCGCAAGATCGTCTTTTCGGTTTAGGTCCTGGTGGGTATGGCGGACTCTTTTGAGCAGATTTCCGCACATAACGAGGAGCTGGCGCGCGATATTGTCGAGCGCGCGAGCGCTCGGGGCGTGACGGTTTCTACGGCTGAGTCGCTGACGGCGGGTATGATCGCCTCGACGATTGCCGATATCCCGGGCGCCTCGGCGGTGCTGCGCGGCGGTGCGGTGACCTATTGCGATGAGATCAAGCATCGTGTTCTGGGTGTTGAGCAGGAGACGCTCGATCGGTTTAGCGCCGTGTCGCACCAGACGGCGCGCGAGATGGCCGCGGGCTCGCTGGACCTCTATCAGAGCGATGTGGCCGTGAGCGCAACGGGCTACGCTGGGCCCGGTGGTGGCACCGAGCAAGACCCCGCCGGCACGTTCTATATTGGCTGGGCGTATCGCGTGGCTGATGGGGAAGTGCCGATCGTGGACTCTGTGCGTTGCCACTATGAGGGCGACCGTTCGTGTGTTCGTGCCCATGCGGTCACGGAGGCATTGGGACGCATTGCCCTTGTGCTCAACTCTATGGAATAGGCGTGTTTTAAGGGGCCTTAGGGCCCCTTAATTGTGGAGATGGGGACCTCTGACGAATTTAGCTTTTGTGCTGGTCATAGGTGTATTATCTCCTTCCTTGTTTTTATTTGGCCCTATGTGGTCAAGCATTTGGACAGTGTTTGGTCGGCGTTTGGTTGGGTTTTGGAAAGACTGCCTGCATATGATTGGTCTGAACGGTTGACCACGAACAGCCGTTCGTTTATTATCGATGCAGGTTGTTAAGAGGAGGGCTATTCATGGCCAAGAATTCAGGTCCCGTACGTACCGTCCATGCACCCACGACGGGCAAAGAGCGCGAAGAGATGATCGCCACCACCAAGGCCGAGATCGAGAAGAAGTTCGGTCAAGGTTCCATCATGAGGTATGGTGACGGCGGCCCCGAGCTCGAGGTCGAGGCCATCCCCACGGGTGCTCTGGCGCTCGATGCCGCTCTGGGTATCGGCGGTGTGCCGCGCGGCCGTATCGTCGAGATTTACGGTCCCGAGTCCTCCGGTAAGACGACGCTTTCGCTCGAGATCCTGGCCGAGGCCCAGGCAATGGGTGGCGTGGTGGCATTTATCGATGCCGAACACGCGCTCGATCCCACGTATGCCGCGCGCATTGGCGTGGATATCGACGAGGTACTGATTTCCCAGCCCGATACGGGTGAGCAGGCGCTCGAGATTGTTGACATGCTCGTGCGTTCCGGCGCCATCGATGCCATCGTCGTCGACTCCGTCGCCGCGCTGACCCCGCGTGCCGAGATCGAGGGAGAGATCGGCGATACCACGGTCGGCTTGCAAGCTCGCCTGATGAGCCAGGCGCTCCGCAAGCTTGCCGGCTCGCTGTCCAAGTCCAACACGACGTGCATCTTCATTAACCAACTGCGTGAGAAGATCGGCGTCATGTTCGGCAACCCCGAGACCACGACGGGCGGCCGCGCCCTTAAGTTCTTCTCTTCGGTACGTATCGACATTCGCCGCATCGACAGCATTAAGCTTAAGGACGAGGTTATTGGTAACCGCGTGCGCGCCAAGGTCGTTAAGAACAAGGTGGCAGCTCCGTTCCGTTCTGCTGAGTTCGACATCATGTACGGTACGGGTATCTCTAAGGAGGGCTCGATTCTGGACATGGCTGTCGAGTGCGGTATCTGCAAGAAGATGGGCTCCTGGTTTGCCTATGGCGAGGACAAGCTCGGCAACGGTCGCGAGGCCGCCAAGGCGTTCCTGCGCGAACACCCCGATTGCGCCGACGAGATTGAGCATAAGGTCCGCCTTGCCTGCGGGCTTGAGTTTGATGACGATGCTCCGTCCGAGGTCGAGCTGACCGATCAGCCTGCGCCTGAGGAGTTTGACGAGCTTTACGCCATCGATGGTTCCGCCATGCTCGATGATGACGACGAGTAGCGGTTACGCTCATGTCGTATACGGTGACCGAGGCCACGGTCGTCTTTCCCGATAAGAAGGCGGCCTCCTCGTTCTCGAGCGGGTATGCGTCCAAAAAGCCTTGCGCACATATCGATTGTGAGCTTGAGGGCGGTTTTGAGCGGTCCATTTGGATCCCCGTGCGGGTCGCGCGGCTGTATGTCAAAAACCGTCCCGATCTTCCCTGTGATTGGGATAACTATCGTGATGCGGTGCAGCTCATCGAACGTAAATGTGCGCTTACCATGGTGACCGAGATGTTATCGCGCCGCGACCATGCGACGGGTGAGGTCCGTGACAAGCTGGCTCGCTACGGCTTTCACCAGTCCGCGATCGATTTCGCCGTCGAGCGCGCCACCGAGTATCGCTTTTTAGACGAGAACCGCTTTTGCTCGTACTTTATCGAGGAACGCAAGCGGCGCGGTTGGGGACAGCGTAAAATCGAGACCGAGCTCAAGCGCCGTCATGTCGTGCTCGATGACATTCCTGGTTATCCCGAGGATTATTTTGCCGTCGAAGACGATTTGGCGCGTGCGTCAGCCCTGCTCGCCAAGCGGCGTGTTCCAGAGACGCGCGGATTCGAAAAACTGGTTCGGTTTTTGATGGGCAAGGGCTTCTCGTATCACATCGCCGCCGATGCCGTTAAGGCACGTCTCGATGCCGAACGTGAGGAATGTGCGGTTTAGGCGTATACGTTTTGTGGCCCTGCCGTTCACCGCGTTTTAGCCGCCGTGCTGGGGCCATTTATTTGACAGTTGTTGTGGTTCAACGTACGATAAACACTGTCATTTGCTTTGTGATATGTGCTCATCTTTGATGAGTTTGTTTATATGTTTATCTGTATCCGACCCGCATAAGCTGCGCCCATATTACTCAAATGTCGCGAGCCGTTCGTAAGGACGGTTCGCTTTGTTGTGTAACGAATCCATAAAAAGGAGTGAGCATGCCTATCATCGCAGCGCTCGTTGGCATCGTTTTGGGTGCCATCGCCGCCATTGCCTACATGCGCACCGCCAAGCAGGGTAGTCTTCACGAGGCCGACGAAAAAATCCAGTCGGCACACGCACAGGCTGAGTCCCTGATCGGTGATGCCAAGCGTCAGGCCGAGACCCTCAAAAAAGAGGCTCTGCTCGAGGCTAAAGAGGAGATCATCAAGAACAAGCAGGCCGCCGAGGCCGAGGACAAGCAGCGTAAGAACGAGATTCGTACGCTCGAGAACCGCGTGATGCAGCGCGAGGAATCCCTTGATCGCCGCAACGACGCTCTCGACAAGCGCGAGCATCAGCTGTCCAGCCAGGCCGGTCAGGTCGAGAAGCGCTCCCGTGAGCTCGAGGAGCTCTGCGCCAAGCAGACCTCCGAGCTCGAGCGTATCGCCGACCTTACCCGCGAGGACGCCCACAAGGAGCTCCTCGATAAGGTTCGCGGCGAGGTCACCCACGAGGCCGCCACGATCATTCGCGAGTCCGAGCAGCAGGTTCGCGCCGAGTGCCACAAGACCGCCCAGGAGATTCTGTCTCTGGCGATTCAGCGCTGCGCTGCCGACCACACTGCCGAGGTCACCGTTACCTCCGTGCACATTCCCTCTGATGACCTCAAGGGCCGTATCATCGGTCGCGAGGGTCGCAACATCCGGACCTTCGAGCAGGTTTCCGGCGTCAACCTCGTGATCGACGACACGCCCGAGACCGTCGTTCTTTCGAGCTTCGACCCGGTCCGTCGTGAGACCGCCCGTGTCGCCCTCGAGAACCTAATCGCCGACGGCCGCATTCACCCTGCCCGTATCGAGGAGATGTATCACAAGGCCGCCGACCTGGTTCAGCAGCGCGTGCGCGAGGCTGGCGAGCAGGCTGCCTTCGATACCGGCATCCACGATCTGCACCCCGAGATCGTCAAGACCCTTGGTGCCCTGCGCTACCGTACCTCGTTTGGTCAGAACGTGCTTCAGCATTCCCTCGAGGTCTCTGACCTGTGCGGCGTGATGGCTTCCGAGCTTGGCCTGGACGTTGTGACCGCCAAGCGCGCCGGCCTGCTTCATGACCTGGGCAAGGCAATCGACCACGACGTCGAGGGCCCGCATGCCGTCATCGGCGCCGAGCTTGCCCGCCGTTATGGCGAGAAGCCCGTTATCGTCCACGCTATTGAGGCTCACCATGCCGATGTCGACCCCAACACGGTGCTCGATGTCCTGGTGCAGGCCGCCGATGCTGTCTCTGCCTCTCGCCCCGGTGCCCGTCGCGAGTCTGCCGAGAACTACATCAAGCGTCTTGAGAAGCTCGAGGAGATCGCCAACTCCCATGACGGCGTCGAACGTACCTATGCCATGCAGGCCGGTCGCGAGGTCCACGTCATGGTCCAGCCGGACAAGATTTCCGATGCCCAGTCCACGGTTCTGGCTCACGATATCGCCCATCAGATCGAGGAAGAGATGGAGTATCCCGGTCAGGTGCGCGTCGTCGTGATTCGCGAGAGCCGCGCTGTCGATATCGCTAAATAACATGAGCGACGCGAACGAGCTCATCTCATTTATCGCGTCGATGTCGGGGGAGGGCAACCTTCGCGTCGAGGAGAACCTTGGCGAGGGGTATGTCCGCCTCCGCGTTTCGGAGGCCGAGCGGCGCCAGGCTAAGCACGACATTCAGCATGTCGAGGACATCGTCATCGAAATGCTCCGTAATGCTCGCGATGCCGGCGCCGACAAGGTCTATCTCGCCACGACCAAGGAAGATGGCGTCCGCACGCTTGTCTTTCTGGATAACGGTTCTGGCGTTCCGCAGGATATGCAAGAGCGAATCTTTGATGCCCGCGTTACCTCCAAGCTCGAGAGCATGAAGATGGACCGTTGGGGCGTTCACGGTCGTGGCATGGCATTGTTTTCGATTAAGCAGAACACCGACGAGGCCCGTGTGGTCACGTCCGGCGTCGATCTTGGTTCAGCCTTCAAGGTAAGCGTTGCGGCCGACCGCCTCAGTGAGCGTGCCGATCAGTCCAGCTGGCCCCAGGCCGTCAAGGATGAGGACGGACGTTATGTCTGCGCTCGCGGTCCACATAATATTATTCGCGCTGCTTGTGAGTTTGCGCTCGAGGAGTTGCGTGGTTGCGATGTCTATCTCGGTTCTCCGTCTGAGATTGCCGCGACCCTTTATGCTCAAGCGTCAAGTCGGCTCGATACGTCTCGTCTCCTGTTCATTGATGACGAGAGCGAGCTTCCGGTTGTCGATCGTTTAGGCCTTGCTTCTGATGCCGAGGACTTTATCCGTATTTGTTCGGGTTTGGGTCTTGAGATGTCCGAGCGCACGGCCCATCGCATTTTGGCAGGGCAGATTAAGCCCGTTCGCGGTGTGACCGCGCGTCTGCTGCGCGAGCGTGATTCGTCCTCGCATGCGCCGGCTCCTGTCGATCTCGCGAAGGATCGTCGCGGGCTACGTATTGCCAAGGATGACATGGCACAGTTTTCGCGTGCTGTGGAGCGCGACTTTAATGACCTTGCCGCCCGGTACTATCTCAACCTTTGCGGCGACCCAAAGATCCGTGTTTCGCGTGATCGAATCACCGTGACCTTTGATCTTGCCAAAGAGGAATAGTGCCTTTACCGAGTCCACTCGGTACGATACAGTTATTGCAGTTAAAACGTACTTTTAAATGCAGGAGTTTCTTCATGGATTGCCTGAAGGTATCAAGCAAATCATCGCCAGCGTCCGTTGCCGGCGCCATCGCCGGCATGGTCAAGGATGGTGTACCCGTCAACATCCAGTGTGTCGGCGCCGGTGCCGTCAACCAGGCCATTAAGGCCGTTGCTATCGCGCGCGGTTTTTTGATTCCAACCGGTTTTGATATTTCCTGCGCGCCCGTGTTCTCCGACATCCTCATTAACGGGGAGTCGCGCACGGCCATCCGCCTTTCTATCTACGTTCACCAGATCAATCGAGCTGCTATGGATAACGTCGTCATGGATGATGTTAAGCCTGTGGCATAGCTTCTGCTTGCCTTGTTTCGCTCCCCATCGTTAGGACTTATGCACATGGACCAGCGTTCCGTACGCGATATTCTTGCCGGTAAAACCTACTTTATCCGCACCTTTGGCTGCCAGATGAATCAGCACGACTCCGAGCGTGTGAGCGGTCTGCTTGATTCGTATGGCTGCCTCATGGCGCTCGATCCCGCGCATGCCGATATCGTTGTCTTCATGACGTGCTGCGTGCGCGAGGCCGCCGATACTCGCCTGTACGGTCAGTGCAATTCCTGCAAAAGCCTGCCGCCTTCGCCTTCGGGCAAGCGCGTGGTTGCCGTTGGCGGTTGCATCGCGCAGCGCGATGGCGAGGGCCTGCTCACCAACGTCGATAACGTCAATGTCATCTTTGGCACGCATTCCATTGCACATGTGGCCGAGCTCATTGCCGAGGCGTTCCTTGATGGTAAGCGTCATATCCGCACCAATGAGCATGAGGATACGGATGCCATGAGTATGCCGTGGCATCGCGAGACTCAGTATCACGCCTGGGTGCCCATCATGACGGGCTGCAATAATTTCTGCACCTATTGCATCGTGCCGTACGTGCGCGGTCGCGAAAAGAGCCGCCCCTTCGAGGAGATTGTCGACGAGGTGACCGGTTTGGTGCGCCAGGGCGTGCGTGAGATTACGCTGCTGGGCCAAAACGTTAACTCATATGGTCGCGATCTGTTTGGCAAGCCGCGTTTTGCCGATCTGCTGCGTGCCGTGGGCGATACGGGCGTGGAGCGCATCTTCTTTACGTCTTCGCATCCCAAGGACCTGTTGCCCGAGACCATCGACGCCATGGCCGAGACGCCTGCCGTTATGCCACAGCTGCACTTGGCCGTCCAGTCAGGTTCGACGCGGATCCTCAAAGAGATGAATCGCCGTTATACACGCGAGGACTATCTGGGCCTTGTCGATCGCATTCGCAACCGCATGCCCGATATCGCGCTCTCGACCGACATTATCGTTGGCTTCCCGGGTGAGACTGAAGAAGACTTTGAGCAGACGCTCTCACTTGCCGAGACGGTCCGCTATGCTCAGGCCTATACCTTCATCTATTCCAAGCGCGCCGGTACCCCGGCCGCCGAGATTGACGATCCTACGCCGCATGAGGTTATTCTCGAGCGTTTCAACCGTCTGGTTAAGGTTATCGAGACCACGGCACACGAGTATAACCAGGGTGAGCTTCATACTGTGGTTCCGGCGCTCATTGAGGGAACGAGTAAAAAGAACGACGCGGTCCTGCTGGGCAAGAGTCCCAAGAATCAGACCGTGCATGCGCCTATCCCCGAGGGGTACAGTATCGATCAGCTTGTTGGCAAGATCGTTGATGTTGACGTTGACGTTGCCAAGACCTGGTATTTGTCCGGCTCCGTTGTGGGCGAGCCGCGCTAATGGTTGCTCCCGGGGCAGGTCTTTCCGCCGTTGCGATCGTCGGTCCGACGGCGGTTGGTAAGAGTGATGTTGCCGACCGTTTGGCAGCTCGTCTTTCGTCCGAAGTGCTGTCGTGCGATGCGATGCAAATCTATCGCGGCATGGACATCGGTACCGCAAAGATGGCGCCCGATGAGTGCACGGCGCCGCTGCGTCTCGTTGACATTGTAGAGCCGGGTGTGGCATATTCTGCTGCGCTTTATCAGGCTGACGCTCGCGCGCATGTTGAACGTCTCCTTGGTTCGGGTTGCCTGCCGGTTTTTTGCGGAGGTACGGGGCTGTATCTCGAGGCCGCCCTCGATGAGATGGACTTTCCCTCGGGTGAACTTGAGGACGATCGTCGTGCGGGCTATCAGGAGCTTGCCGAGCGTATTGGCGAGGAAGAACTGCATGCCTTGCTTGCCGAGCGCGATCCAGAATCGGCTGCTGTTATTCATCCCCATAACGTGCGCCGTGTGATTCGTGCGCTCGAGATGCATGATGATGGTATCTCCTATGCACAGCAAAAGTCGCAGTTTAGTGTTCCGCGCGAGCATTATCATGCCCTATGGTTTGGTCTGACGCGTAATCGCGAGGTGCTCTACGAGCGCATTAATCTGCGCGTCGATCTGATGTTTGAGCAGGGTCTTGTCGATGAGGTCCGCGGTCTTATGGCCCAGGGTCTGGGAGATGCCCTGACGTCGATGCAGGCAATTGGCTATAAAGAGATCATTGATGCTTTCAATGGCGTGATGAGCATGGATGAGGCCCGCGAACTCATTAAGATGCGTTCGCGTCGTTATGCCAAGCGTCAGCTTTCGTGGTTTAAGCGCGATGACCGTATCGTGTGGTTTGATATGGATGAATGTACGATCGATGAGGTCGTTGAGGATATCCTGCATCGTATTGAGGCTGCCTAATGGCCCGTTTCCCCCTTGTTCCCACGGCACCCGAGCCCGAGCGTGCCATTTTAGTTGGTGTTGAGTGGCGCGACAATGCATGGCCGCTCGATCGCTCGCTTGATGAGCTGGAGCGTCTTGCCCACACAGCTGGTGCCCGGTGCGTGGCACGCTTGTCGCAGCGTTTGGTAAAGCCGTATCCTAAATCGTTTATCGGTTCCGGTAAGGTTGAAGAGCTGTGCGGCCTGGTGCATCGCATGGATGCCGATGTCGTTATTTTTGACGACGACCTGACCCCCTCGCAGCAATCCTATTTGGAGAAAGCCGTGGGCGAGCCGGTAAAGATTATCGATCGCACAGCACTGATCCTGGATATCTTTGGCCTGCATGCTCAGACGCGTGAGGGACGCCTGCAGGTACAGCTGGCACAGCTTCAATATTTGTTGCCTCGCCTGCGTGGCATGTGGAGCCATCTCGCCAAGGAGCAGACGCGCGGCGGCATCGGCTCACGTTTTGGTCAGGGCGAAAGTCAGCTCGAGGTTGACCGTCGCCTCATTCGTAATAAGATCGCTGCGCTTCGTCGTGAGCTCAAGCAGGTTGAACAGCGTCGCGATGTTCAATCCAAGAGTCGCATTGAGTCACCGGCGTTTCGCGTCGCGTTAGCCGGTTATACCAATGCCGGTAAATCGACGTTACTCAATCGTCTGACCGGCTCTACGGTACTTTCGCAGGACAAGCTGTTTGCTACGCTCGACCCGACGACGCGTTCGTATCGTCTGCCCGGCGGTCGCGGCATGACGATTACCGATACCGTCGGCTTTATTCAAAAGCTGCCCCATGGTCTGGTCGATGCCTTTAAATCGACGCTGTCCGAGGTTTTGGGTGCCGATCTAATTCTCAAAGTCGTAGATGCGTCTGACGAGGACTATGAGCGGCAGCTGGAGGCTGTCGACCGCGTGCTTGATGAGATCGGCGCCGGAGAGCGTTTAACGCTGACCGTATTCAATAAAATCGATCTTCTCGATAGCGTCGGTCGATTGAGTTTCCGTCGTCGCTATCCGGAGGCCGTTCTGTTCTCGGCCCAAACGGGCGAGGGGCTCGACGATCTCGTCGACCGGATTGCTCGCGAGGCAGCTGCCACCGATGTGTTGCTCTCCGCTGATATCCCGTATCGTGAGGGCGCTCTCATCACGCTGGTGCATGAGCAGGGAATCCTTCTGCATGAGGAATATCTCGAGGACGGCGTTCGCATTGTGGCGAAGTTGCCGGCTCGTATTGCACCGCGGCTCGAGCGCTATCGTACGGAATAAACGATTTCTAGCACGCCTAGAATGACTGGCTGATGGAGCAGGTAGAACGGTAAGGCATGCCGACCCAGGACTGCGAGCGCCGGGATAGGATTGGCGTATGCCCATGCTGGCGCTTCGAGACTTGATGCTTGTGCTGCCTGGGCAGCAAAAAAGCCGGTAAGGTACATAAAGACAAACGGTATGAGCGGATAGTAATCTCCCGAAACAAAACCCGGGCCTGGGAATCCAAGCCATGCCAGGTAGGGGAGTGGGTAGACCGCCTTTGGAATGCCCCAGGTTAGGGCAAAAAGAACAAGGCACGCTGCGATGCCCCATGAGCCCGGTAATTTTTGGAGTAACGGACGGGTGAACGCAACCACCGCGGTGCACACCGCCATGCAATAAATGATGCCAAAGTTCACTGAATCGTCGACCGATACGAGAGTTGTTGCGATCCAGACGACCAGAGCTGCGGCAGCGTACTTAGCCGCTCGTTTGGCATTGTTGCGTGAGAGCGTGCACATCCAACCCGCGATAAACAAAAATAGCCAGCTGATGCTGGCGCGCCAGATGTCTTGAAAGACTGACTGGGTAAACCAGGGCATATCCCAGCCGTACAGGTAGGCGAGATCATAGCAAGCGTGAAATCCTGCCATAGAAATCATCGTAAACCCGCGGACGGTATCAAAGATGGTGATGCGTTTTTGCATTACGAGAACCGGCGCATTAAACCGACAACTTTACCCAAAATAACGGGGTTCGTCGCATAGATGGGCTCCATAGCGTCGTTCTCGGGTTGCAAGCGCACACGTCCCTGCTCCTTGTAGAACGTCTTGACGGTCGCCGAACCATCAATCATGGCCACGACAATTTCGCCGTTCATGGCACTTTTTTGTTCACGGACGATGATGTAATCGCCATTGAAGATGCCGACATTGATCATTGAGCTCCCATGCACCTCAAGGATAAAGGAACCCTGATCAGTGGCGATTTCGGTCGGGATAGTAAACGTGTCTTCGATATTCTGCTCGGCC
The DNA here is from genome assembly GCA_958451615.1 of uncultured Collinsella sp. GTDB lineage: Bacteria > Actinomycetota > Coriobacteriia > Coriobacteriales > Coriobacteriaceae > Collinsella. The sequence continues at coordinate 131,746 of CAUDQR010000002.1, forward strand.
AGAATGGGAATCCCAGCCGCGACGCGACCAACGAGCGGCAGCGAGACCGTTCCGCGAGGTGCGGTGGGCTCGTCAGATTTAGAAATTGAGACAGAGGAACCATCCTCGTTAAAGAGTTCCAGGGCGCGCGGTTTGGTGGCATCGCGCTTGAGTAGCCCGCGCGCTTCAAGGGCAGAGAGATGGGCGTGCACGGTGCTGGGGGAGGAAAGGCCCACGGCAGAAGCCATCTCGCGCACGCTGGGCGGATAACCCTTCTCCTGCTGATATTCCTTGATGAAGTCGTAAATTTGCTGCTGACGCTTGGTAATTTTGCGAGCCATCAGGGCATCCTCTCTACCCATGTCAAACAAATGTTCGAATTTTGCTTGACAGGAACAACTGTTCGAAGATAATAATAACCGAACATTCGTTCTCGCGCTAGACATTTTTGTCCGCGCGGCTTGATAAAACTGTTCTCAGCAAAACACGCGAGAGGAGAACATGATGAACGTAACGAATATGGTCCAGGGAAACCTCGCCCTTAAGCTCGAGACGCCTGCAGAACCCACTTTTACGGTTGTTCAGGGTGGCCGCTCCGGCTTTCAGCCTTTGACCGTAAAGCCTGCGCGCAATCAGCAGGCTGTAGTCGCGCCGGCCCGCGTTGCCCTGAAAGTTCCGACGATTGTCGCCGTCGCCGTTGCGCTTACGCTCTTCTTTGTCCTCGCTATGTCGGTCTTTAGCGCTCGTCACGCCGCGTATGCCGAGTCCGTTTCCAACATTACCTACGAGACCATTCGCGTTCAGCCTGGCGATTCTCTTTGGTCGCTTGCCGAAGAATATCCAATCGAAGGCCTTTCCACGCAAGAGACTTCCGACATGATCCGTAACGTCAATCATCTGGAGCATGGTTCGCTCGCCGCCGGTGCGCATCTTAAGGTTCCTGTTCGTTCGTAATCATTATCGCGTTGCGCATGGTACCCTTGTTATCGTTTAAGAGGAGGTACCATGCGCTGTCCCAAATGCGGCAAGGCACATACCCGCGTCGTTGATTCTCGTATGCAGGAGTCAAATAACACCATTAAGCGCCGTCGCGAATGTTGCTCGTGTAACTACCGCTTTACAACGTTCGAGCGATGCGAAGACCCAATCGAGGTCATTAAGTCAGACGGAACCAAGCAGCGGTTTGATCGCAATAAGCTGCTCGTCGGCTTGATGCGCGCCACCATCAAGCGCGATATCGACACTAAGAAGCTCAATGAGATTATCGATGACATCGAGGTCGAGCTTCGCTCTCGCACGCTGACGGCCGTCACGTCCCATGAGTTGGGTGACATGGTGCTCAAGCGCTTGGCCAAGATTGACAAGGTGGCGTACATCCGCTTTGCCTCGGTCTACCGCGATTTCAAAGACGTCGATGAGTTTCTGCAAGAGCTCGACAAGCTAAGGTGATTCCATGTCCAACATTACCGTCAACATAAAGCGTCTCGATCCCACCGTTGAGCTTCCCAAATACGCCCATCCCACTGATGCCGGCTTGGATTTGCGCTCCAACGAGGACTGCTTCCTGAAGCCCTTCGAACGCCGTCTGGTCTCTACGGGGCTGGCCATCGCCCTGCCCGACGGCTACGCCGGCTTCGTCCAGCCCCGCAGCGGCTTGGCCATCAAGCAGGGCCTGTCTATAGTCAACACGCCGGGCCTCATTGACGCCCACTACCGAGGAGAACTCAAGGTTATCCTTATCAACCTGGATCCCACCAACGACATCCAAATCAACAAAGGCGACCGCATCGCCCAGCTCGTCATCCAAGAAGTCCCCACGGTCAACCTCGTAGAAGTAGAAGAACTAGACAAAACCGACCGAGGCAAAGGAGGCTTCGGCTCCTCCGGCGTCGCTTAATCTTTTCAACATGTAGGGTCGGCCTCTCACCCGGGGCCCACACATATCATCCTGTGCGCAAACATTCTCGCGGGGGGGGGCGCTCATATCCCTCCCGCCCGCCTCTCACACATATCATTCCATGCTCAAACATTCTCGCTTCGCTTCGCTCGCTGCGAAACTGCGCGTGGAACGATATGTGTGAGAGGCAGGCGGGCGGCTACTCGCTTGAAAAAAATAATTACATTCTAGTAAGCCAGTGCGACAAAGGAACAATCCCTTTGTCGCACTGGCTTACTGTATGTAGATTTTCGGTTTCGCCTTAGCAGGTTCTAATGGTAGGGAATCTGGTGTACCTGCTAGTACGTAAACGTAGCTGCTCGGCGGGAGCCGTCCATATATCGTTCCACGCGCAGTTTCGCAGCGAAGCGAGAATGTTTGAGCATGGAATGATATATGGGCGGCTCCCGCCGAGCAGCGGACTTACGCCTAGCGGATATGCGCGGGTTTTTCGCCCCAGTAGAAGCGGCAGAAGGCTCTTTTGCGCTTTTGGGGTTTGCCTACGAGCTCCATGGTTGCGATGGCTATGTCTTCGGCTGCGTGGGGGCGGCGTAGTACTTCGCCGTTGATGAGTAGGGCTTTGAGTGATTCGGGATGGTCGTGCAAGTGACGTAGGGTAACGATGAGCTCTCGTGCGGTGGTGACATGCATGCTGGCGCCCATGCCGGTGAGCATGGTGGTGTTGGCCTTTTCCTGGCCATAGGACTTGCCCAGCAGGATCATCGGCAGATGTGCGCATAGGCACTCGGTGACCGTGAGTCCGCCCGATTTGAGAATTGCCAGGTCGCAGCCGTGCATGAGGGCCGCCATGTCGTCGACATAGTCCAGCACCGTGACATTTTCGAGCTTCATGGCATCGAAGAGTGTCTTGAGGCGGGCGGCGTATTCCTTATCCTTGCCCGGCAAAAAGACAAAGTGCATGTCTTCGAAGCTGCGTAGGAAGGGGAGGGTGCGGTCCATCTCCGCGCGAAAGCGAACGTATGGTTGAGGCAAGCTGGCACCGGCCATTACCAGCACGACGGTCTTGTCGGTGGGGAGGTTGAACTTAGCTAGCTCTTCTTCGCGATCATAATCCGTGTCGAATCCGGCGCGAATAGGAATGCCGGTAATGCGAATCTTTGTCTCGAGCACCTTGCGCGGACGCAGCGTTTCGGCCATAAATTCGTTGGCAACACAGAATAAATCGGTGTCCTTGTGGGGCCACCATCCCTCGACTTCGTAGTCGGTCGGTACGCAGATGACCGGATAATCGATACCCGTAATTACGCGGGCGCCCACGGCAACATTGGCTGCTGTGATGTGCGTTGCAACCAGCGCTATGGGCCTGCGGCTACGAATATATTCGTTGAAGGCGGGGAACATAATTCGCGACCATGCCGTTCCGCCACCCCAGAGAAGATGTCCCGTAAGCGTATATCGCCAGGTCAGGTCGTAAATGGGGCGCGTGGCTCCCGTAAAAGAAGCCGCGGTCTTATTGCCGTCGAATTTAATACGTCCAAAATCAAGGATATCGAGCACTTCAATCTCAATATCCTCGGGGATGCCATTGGTGCCGCGGATGAGGTCGAATGCCTGCGCAATCGCATTTGCGGCGGCCTTGTGGCCCGAGCCAACGGAGGCGTGCACGATGGTCACGAGAGGTTTTTGCTGAGCCAGGAGCGTGGTTTGCTCCGATTGGGGAGTGCTGTGCGTGAGCAGGGGAGCGTCGTCACTCGTCTGCGCCTGGTCCATCGATAACTCCCCTTCAGCTTTGTAATACGGATTTATCATTGTAGTGCATGAGTGTCACGTTCACGTAAATTTGGGTATGAGCGCAAAGAACGACAACGTTTCGACGAAAGGACGCTTCATGACTACCGATAAGCCGATCGATGTTGCGATTATCGGTGGCGGCCCCGCGGGCTATGCTGCCGCCATTTATGCTGCGCGTGCTAACCTGACGACGACCGTGATTGAGCAGGGCATGTCGGGAGGGCAGATCGCCACAACCAATGAGGTCGAGAACTATCCGGGTATCTCGCTCCTGAGTGGCGCCGAACTCGGCGAGCGTTTTCAGCAGCATGCAGAGGGCCTGGGAGCACAGGTTGCATGGAGCATGGTTACGGGTGTCGATTACGATGCCGATGCAGCGTTGTTTACGGTGCATCACGATATGGGCGATACGCTGGCCCCGAGCGTTATCGCTTGCATGGGTGCCACGCCGCGTCCGGCAGGTTTCGCAGGCGAGGATACGTATCGCGGTCGTGGCGTTTCATATTGCGCAACATGTGACGGCATGTTTTTCCGCGGCAAGCAGGTTTTTGTAATCGGTGGTGGCAATTCGGCATGCGAAGAGGCTCTGTTCCTGTCCGACATTGCCAACAGTGTGACCATCGTGCTGCGCCGCGACCAGTTCCGTGCGCCCGATGGTGTTGTTCAGAAAGTACTCGCAAAGGACAATATTACAGTTAGGTACCAAACTAGTATTGTGGAGCTATCGGGCGAAGCCATGCCAACGACGATCACCTTTAAGGACAATGCATCCGGCGAGACTCATACCGAGTCATTTGAGCCCGGCTCGTTTGGCATCTTTGTTTTTACCGGAACGCAGCCCCATACCGAGCTTGTTGAGCATCTAGTCGATCTGGCGCCTGATGGCGGCATTCTGACTGATGAATCCATGGCGACCCGCACGCCAGGTCTATTTGCCGCTGGCGATATCCGTTCCAAACGTTTACGCCAGGTTGTGACCGCTGTTTCGGACGGAGCCATAGCGGCAACGAGCGCATACGCGTTTCTCCGTGGATAAGTACGATAATATATCTTATGTAAGGTTGCTATCTTTACACAAAGTGGTTGGACGGTGCATCAATGTGCTGTCCAACCACTTTTACTTGGCGACTATGTGGTATGCAAAACTAGATAACCTAGAATACAATATAGAAAACGAACGGAGGCCTCTTATGAACCACGCTAAACATGTTATCCCGATGTCCGATACGTCGGTCAGCATTAAGCCTGAGGATATTCAGCCGACGGTTCTGCCGGATGCATTTATTCAGTCCGATATGGTGGGTAAACTCAACGCGTTGAGCCTGCCACGCTATGACCAGCTGCCCAACGTAACGCTCTATCGCGATCAGGTCATTGAGTATGTTGCACTGTGGATGGAGCCGCTGTCCATTTGCGTAGAGCAGCCCGTTATAACGCCGTCGATGATCAATAACTATGTGAAGGTCGGCCTCGTTCCTGCTCCCGTTAAAAAGCAGTATGGCCGTGAGCAGATTGCGCGTCTCATCGCCATTTGTATCTTTAAGCAGGTGCTGCCCATCGCAGCGGTTCAGGCGCTCTTTAATATTCAGCGCTTGAGCTACGACGCTCCGACGGCTTTCGATTATGTTGTCGATCAGCTCGAGGCATCGATTCGTGCGGCGTTTTCTGTTGAGCAGACTCCCGTGCCCGATACCGCACATCAGGTTACGCGCGAATCGCTGCTCGTGCGCAGTGCGGTATCGTCCTTCGTTTCGAAGGCGTATCTGATGAGCTATCTCAAGTTCAATGGGTTTAATAGCTAACCGAGGTATAAGACGGGCGGGATAAAGAGCCAATGGCTCCTTATCCCGCCCGTACGTTTGTCTAGTTGGATATTATCGGCCCGACGCCACGCCCATACCGTAGCCGATAATGAGGCCGTGCATCTCGGCATAGTATGAATCTAGCCCGTTACAGGGCATGATAATCGTCTTGGAGCCGGGCCAATGCTCCGCAATGCGGCTGGCAAGCGCCTGAGCGCCCGCCTCATTCTCGACATGGTCGATAACGACCTCGCCGCCGGTAAAGCCTTCGGCCTCCATGGTGTCGACAATCTTGGTGAGCATCTTCTTTTCGCCGCGGGTGTGCCCAACGAGTTCAATTTTGCCCGCTTCGCTCGCCGTGCCCAAAATGCGGATATTGAGCTTGTTAGCAATAACGCCGGCCGCCTTAGGGATACGTCCGGCCTTCGCAAGGTTTTCGTAGTTGCACAAACTAAAGAGGATCTTGCTGTTCTGCTCCAAGCTATCGAAGTAAGCGCAGGCGTCCTCAAAGGAGGTATCCGGGTTGCTCGTAAGATAGCGGTCGAACTGCAAGAAGATCAGATCCATTTTGCCACCTGCGGCTCGCGAGTTAACCAAATGAATCTGACGGTTGGGCTCTTCGGCAAGCACCATGTCACGCGCGGTGGCCGCGGCATTGTAGCTTCCCGAGACGCCCTCGGAGATGGGCATGCAAATCGTCTTGTCAGCGAGCTTAAAGAGCTCAGCCCACTCCCCTACGCTTGGGCAGGCGCTCGATGATGCGCCGGCTTCCGATTGAATGGCAACATTAAGCTCGTGAACATCGAGCGAGAGGTCGTCAACGAATTCACGCTCCCCCACTCGGATCTTAAGGGGTGCAAATGCAAAGGTGGTATGAGGTGCGGTTGGTTGCCAATCGCGAAGATTGCAGCTCGAATCGGAGATAAGTGCCCAGCTCATTGAGGGTCCTTTCTAATTGTTCCCCAACAATTATAGCCATCTTTTTGATTGATTGGATGGCTATCTAGTTTTGAATACTAGATAGCCATCCTGATTTTATGGCAAACGGTAGGGAAAAAAGAATGGGCCTCGTGACTCAAGATCGCGAGGCCCATGTTCGTTCGCTGTAGTAATAAATTAGTAGCGTACGAAGATGTAGTTGTTGTTCATACCGGCTGCGACGGAGCTGATGATGACGCCCGTTTTGTAGTCGGAAGCATGGATCATCTGACCATTACCGATATAGATGCCGGTATGGTAGGAGTTAACCACAACATCGCCGGGTTGCGGATCGGACACACGGGTCCAACCCATGAAGGTGCCGGTGGTGCCCAGGCGGCAGTAGCGGCCCGTGAGGCAATAGCTTACAAAACCGGAGCAGTCAAAGCTGTTCGGTCCAATGCCGCCCCAAGAATAAGCACAACCGAGCTTGCTGTAAGCGCGCGAAACAACGGAGCCGCCGTCAACGGACTGGCTCGGCGCCGAAGGGGCCGGAGCCGGAGCGGGAGCGGGAGCGGGCTGCGGCGTAGGAGCAGGAGCGGGCGTGGGTGCAGGCGTGTCGCCGCCACCATTGTTGGTGTTCTCGGTCGTACCGGAGGTGTCGTTGCTCACCGTGGCCTTTTCGGCAGTGCTGGCGTTGATACCCGCCTGCAGCGCGGCGTTGGCCTCGGCCTCGGCAGCAAGCTCGGCCTGCAACTGTGAATCCAGGGAGCTCACGACACTCTGGGCCTCAGCCTGCTGGGCATTGAGCTCGTCGACCTTCTTCTGCGTCGCAGCGACGTTCTTCTCCTGCTCGGTCTGCTTATCGGTGAGCTGCTGCTTAAGCTCCTTGACCTCTTGAATGGTCTGAGCCTGCTTATCGGAAACTTTGCCGTAGTAGAACAGACGGTTGAGCATATCGCTCAGATCATCGACACCCGTCAAAACCTGAAGCAGGCTCAGACCGCCGGTTTTGTACTCGCCGGCGACATAGGTCGAGAGCTTGGCCTGACCATCGGCGATCTCCTGCTGCTTTTGCGTGATCTCGCCGGCAGTCTGATCGAGCGCCTGCGTCTGCGTGGCAAGCTCATCGTAAATCTGCTGGGTTTGGGTGCCGATCTGCTCGAGTTTCGTACGAGCAGCGGCAAGGTCGGATGCGGTATCGGCGTAGGCAGGAGCCGCGAGGCCCAAGCCCAAAACACAAGCGAGGGTTGCCGTAGCAGCGCAGCGTGCCATGTTTTTGTGCGTGTTTGCTGTGCGCATGTAGCTTCCTTTCCAGTAACTAAGGGTAACGGCTAGCCTACCGTCACCAGGCTAAAGAGCTCCACATCGTCATCAGACGGCGTGAGCTTCTCGCGCGGGTTGAGAAACGCAAGCTCAAGTATACAACCGTAACCGATAAGCTTTGCGCCCATATCTCGCACCAGTTTACCTGTTGCCTCGACGGTTCCGCCCGTCGCGACCAAGTCGTCCAGAATCAACACGGTATCTTTAGAGCTGATAGCGTCGGCATGGATCTCAATTGAATCGGTGCCGTACTCGAGCTCGTAGCTCTGGCTTACGGTCTCGCGCGGCAGCTTGCCCGGTTTACGTGCGGGAACAAAGCCGGCGCCAAGGGCTACAGCCACCGGTACGCCAACCATAAAGCCGCGAGCCTCGGGACCCACGACCTTGGTGATCCCCATGCCGGCAAAGTGCTCGGCGAGGGCATCGGTCATGGCTTTGAGCGCCTCGGGATTGCCAAAGAGCGGCGTGATGTCTTTAAAGACGACTCCGGGCTCGGGATAGTCGGGGATGTCGACGATTTGAGATTCGAAGTCGTACATTGCATGACCTTTCAATGGGTTGCCGGATAAGCGGCAGCGGTTATTTGCCCGCCGTGGCGGTGCCGGAGTGCGAAGGGGCGACGACCTTGAGCGGCTTTACGAGAGAATCCCCGTGCGAAGCCGGCGTGGCTATCTCTTCGTTTTTGGCTTTGGTGGACTCGGAGCGAGTGATTTCCTCATCGAGTGCATCGATGTCGGCGTCCTCGACCACGGCGTTGAGCGACTCAAAAACGCGGTTCTTGAGCAGCGCAGTGTGCACACCCTCGGTCAGGTCGTGAAGCTTCTTAAACGCACGCTCGAGCTTGGCGTCGCGCTCGTCATCGGAGGTATCCATGCCGAGCATGCTCACGAGCACCTGCTCAAACATCGAGGACTCGCGGTTGGCGGAAGACACGTACTGACGCAGGTTGCGGGGCTCGATATGGAAGCGTGACAGCTCGGAGCAGTAGCGGATGATTGGAAAATCGCGACCATCGACGAGCTCACGATTCTGCGGACTCTTGATGATGCGAATGAGGTCGTTCTCGGCGAGCGAGCGGATAAACGAAATCTCGACGCCCAGCATATCGGGAATGGTCTCGATGGGATGCAGCTTTTGCTTAGTCTCCTTGGGCTCCGTCTTGAGCGGAACATCGGACAGCAAGCCCACCTCGTAGGCGAGCGTTGACAGGTCCGTGGCGTTTTCCAAGCGCTGCTTAATCACGTTGAGCGGCATATAGCGAGTCTTCTGCAAGTGCAGGATGACCTCCAGACGATCAACGTCCTCCTTGGAGTACTGACGGTATCCCTTAGGCGTACGATGAGGGGTAATGAGCCCCTCATCCTCTAGAAATCTAATTTTTGAGTTCGAAAGATCGGGGTATGCGCCTCGAAGTAGGTTGACGACTTGGCCGATACTCAAATAGTTGCGTTCGGCCATGCCCTACTCACCGGTTTCGATGCGCTCCGGCGTGCTCTCGTGGTAGATGAGCGTAAACGTACCGATCTGGACGGATGAACCATCGTGCAGCGGGGCCGCATTGACGATGGCACCGTCGACCCAGGTGCCATTGAGCGAGCCCAAGTCCTCGATGCGAGCCTGGAGCCCCTCACGAATAATGCGCGCGTGGCTGCGCGAAACGGTCATGTCATTGAGGAAGATGCCGTTCGCAGGATCGCGGCCGATGGTGGTCACGTCGTCCTCGAGCTCAAAGGCGGCACCAGTCTGCGGACCCTTGACGATGGACAGAACGGGGGCGGTGATGCGCACGTTGGCCATGAGGTCGGGAACGGTGACGTCGCTTGAAGGCACGCGGAATACGCAGGTAGCGTCAGCAGTCTTATCATTCTGAGGCATATTGTTAACCATGTTGTCCATGACAACCCCTAACTTATCGCGGACGTGCCGCAAATAATGAACCGTACGTAATCATACCCCAACGAATCAGTCTTCGATTTCGGGGTTCAGAAAGTCGATGTCCTCGTCCTCGGGATGCGCGAGAGCCTGTTTAATGGCCGCTCCGCCCTTAATGGAGTAGATGACAGCGGTGAGCATGGAGAAGATCACACCGCCATACACAAAGAAGATGCCGAGGGGCACCGAGCTTCCGTTAAGACCCGGGAAGGCCGTGAGGGATGAAGGTAAAAGGTGCAGGCCGTCAACAACGGGGAACCCGAGCAGCATGAGCGAGAAGCCGGTCATGAGCAGTGCAGTGGCAATCTTTCCGGGGAAGACGACATCGATGGGGCGACGGTGATAATGGCGTACGATAAGCGTGCCGATGCCCAGATAGATGTCGCGGCCAATAATGAGCACGCAGACCCAGATGGGCAGCTCTCCGCGGACTACCAGTCCCAAGACGCCGGTGAACAGCAGCGCGCGATCGCAGATGGGATCCATGACCTTGCCGAGCCACGAGACCGTCTTAGTCATGCGGGCGATCTGACCGTCCATCCAGTCGGTGGAGGCGGCAACGGCGTAGATAACGATGGCGATGACGCGGTTGTTATCCGTCACAAACAGGTACAGAAATACCAGGGTGAGGATCAGGCGCGTAAAGGTGATGAAATTGGAGATCGTAAAGATCTTATTCGACGGGTAATCGGAAGTGCCGATAAGCTCCTTTTTGATCTTCTTTTTGATGCCCACAGGACTCCCCCGCTGGTTAACGACAAAACTTTCGCTACTATACCCGTTCCGGCGATGTCTATCCAGCGTAAGCATAGAGAGTCCAGACATATGGAGGATGCTACTGGGTTGTGCGGGATTCTGCATTTGTGTACATCAGCCTCCAAATATGACATTTTTCGGCATCTTTGATGGCTGACGTACACGTTTTGATTCGGTGATTACATCGATCGGGAAAGTTGTTGCTTTAAGCAAATTAATCATGATGTGCGGGTCGAGAAGGGTTGGCGCCAAAAGAACCCAACGGCCGTTACGGCTTCGTTAGAAACGCGCCCCACCATGGATGGTGAACCCGAAAGGTGAGGCGCGCGGGCACGGCGACTCGGCCCGCGCGCCCGGAAGAGAAAGGACGAACCCATGGGTTACATGCTCGAGACGCGCGGGCTCACCAAGCGCTTCGGCCGCGGCGACCAGGCGCAGGACGCCGTGGCCGACGTGAGCCTTCATATCCGCGAGGGCGAGGTGTACGGGCTGCTCGGCCCCAACGGTGCCGGCAAGTCGACAACGCTCAAGATGATCTGCGGGATGCTGCGGCCGACGGCCGGGGAGATCCTCTTTGCCGGGCACGCCTGGCGCCGCGAGGACCTCTACGCAATCGGCAGCCTCATCGAGGAGGCGCCGCTCTACCCCAACCTCACCGCGCGCGAGAACCTGCGCGTGCGCACCACGCTGCTGGGCCTTCCCGAGAGCCGCATAGATGAGGTGCTCGCCGCCGTGGACCTCGCGGACACCGGGAAGAAGCGCGCCGGGCGCTTCTCGATGGGTATGCGGCAGCGCCTGGGGCTCGCGCTGGCGCTGATCGCCCGGCCACGCCTGCTCGTGCTCGACGAGCCCACCAACGGCCTCGACCCCATCGGCATCGAGGAGCTGCGCGACCAGATCCGCGGCTTCGCGGCGGCGGGTACGACGGTGATCGTCTCGAGCCACATCCTCTCCGAGGTGCAGCAGATGGCGGACACCATCGGCATCATCTGCGGGGGGCGCCTCGCCTACGAGGATGCGCTTCGTCCCGGGCAGGACCTCGAGGAACTCTTCATGAGCTTCTGCCGGGAAGGGCGACGAGCGCGCGGGGAGGTGGCGGCATGACGGGCGAGAAAGGCGGCCTGCTTGCGGCCCTGCGCGCCGAGGCCCTGAAGTCGCGCCACGCGGCACCGGTTCGCCTGGCCGTGCTCATGGCGCTGCCGATGCCGCTGCTCGGCGCGATGCCCTACCGGGGCGTGCAGATCTTCAGCGCGTGGAACTACTGGTACGCGCTCTTCCTGCCCGTGTCTCTCTCGCTCGTGGTGGCGTGCGTCGCGCGGGCGGACGCGCGCACGCGGATGCGGGGGCTTCTGGGCCTGGGCTTCCCGCTCGGGCGCGCCTGGTGGGCCAAGGCGCTCTGGTGCCTCGCGCTCTGCACGCTCTCGAACCTCGTGGTCTTCGGCATCTACCTCGCGGGATCGGCGTTCTCCTCGCAGGGTCTCACGGCCGCGGGCACGCTCACGATGCTCCTCTGCGCGCTCGCCAACACGGTGACCGCGGCGTGGATGATCCCCGCAGGGCTCTTCCTCACGGCGAGGCTCGGCATGCTCGCGGGCATCTTCTGCCCGCTCGCCGCGCAGCTCGTGGGTGGGTTCGCCTGGTCGCTGATGCCGCTGCCGCAGCTCTTTCCGCCGTCGGCGAGCATGGTCATCCCCACGAGCTTCATTCCCGTGCTGCCGAGCGGCGAGCCGCTCGCGGCGGACATGGCGCTCGGCGGGGCGCTCACGGCGGACGGCGTGCTCACGCTGGCGGGTCTTGCGGTCTGTGCGCTCGCGTTCGCCGCGCTCACGGCGGCGGGCGCGGCCTGGTTCGCGCGCTCCGAGGAGAGGTGATGGCCATGACACGACTCTCCGACCCGACGCCGCGCATGACTCTCCCGCGGGCCCTGCTCTCCGAGGCCCTGCGCCTGGCGCGCTCCCCGCTCACGGCGGTGCACCTCGTCTGCGGCCTGGCGGCCGGTCTTGCCTGCGGCGAGTACTTCTCCGTAGCCCGATGGGACCCGGCGTTGGGCGCGGACGCCTACGTCCAGTTTCTCGGCGCCCTCATGCCGCTCATGTCCGCCATCGTCTGCGGGCTCGCCGTGGACGAGGAGCGCGCTGCCGGGCGCCTCGCCAACCTCATGGCGGTCCCCTCGCGCGGGCGCGCCGTCGCGGCGAAGCTGCTCGCCCTTGCGGCGCTCGGCGCCGCCGCGCTGGCCGTGGCGCTCGGCGTGTTCGGGGCCGTGCTCGCCGTTGCCGGGCGCCTGCCGCTCGGGCCCGCTCCGCTTGCGGCCGCGTGGGCGGGCATCGTGCTGGGCAGCCTGCCCCTCTACGCGCTGTGGCTCGGCGTGGCCCTGCGCCTCGGCCGCAACGCCGCCATCGGCGCCGGCGCGGCGGCGATGCTCCTCGCGTTCTTCTCGGTGGGCGGACTTGCGCACGGCCTCATGACCGGCGAGCTCACCGGTGCCCTGGCGACGCCCCTGAGCTGGGTGCCGCTCGCCTGGCCCGCGCGCCTGGGGTCGCTCGGGGTTGAGGCCTTCATCGACGCCGCGCGTGCGGCGAGCCCTCTCCTCACGACTGCGCTCGCTAGCCTCGTGCTCACCCTGGCAGCCGACGCCGTCCTTCTCGCCTGGTTCTGCCGCTTCGAGGACGGGAAGGCAGATGCATAGGAAGCCGCTCGCCGCCGTGCTCGTCCCCCTCTCCGCAGCGTTTGTCCTGGGCGGGAATGCCCTGCTCGACGCCGGCTGGGGGTCGGCGCTGCGCTCGATCGCCGACCGCGTGCTACCCAACCCTGAGATCGCCATGTGGGCGCCCGCGCCCGAGCCCGGCAGCCACGTGAGCTCCTTCGCCGACGCCACCGGGGCGGGGGCAAACTACGTCTACCTGGTGGACGCGGCGGACGACAGAGGCAATGTCAGAGAGCTCCAGCTCATCTTCTTCGGGCGGGAGTCGGACGGCGAGGGCTGGCTCGAGATCGAGGCGCGCGGCGGCTCGGGCGTGCGATACCGCGCGTGCGACGCGGCCGAGGCAACCGTGGCTGCACGCAGGGCTCTGGACCGCTGAGTGCGGCGCTAGTACAATTCCGACGAGAGTTTCAGGAGGTCAACATGGCGAGGATACTGGCAGTGGATGATGAACGGGCGATCCTCGACGCGCTCGCGCGCGTCCTCGGCCGCGACGGCCATGAGGTCGTCAGGGCGACGGACCCGACGGCGGTCCCGGGGATGGACCTCTCGCGCTTCGACCTCGTGCTCTGCGACGTCATGATGCCGGGGCTCGACGGCTTCGAGCTCGTGCGGCAGATCCGCCCGGACTTCGACGGGCCCATCGTCTTCCTGACCGCGCGCGTGGCCGAGGAGGATGCCGTGGCCGGCTACGGCCTGGGAGCCGACGACTACGTCCGCAAGCCCTTCGGGGCCGCGGAGCTGCGCGCCAAGGTCGCGGCCCATCTACGCCGTGAGCGCCGGCCGCGCTCGCACGCCCTCTCCTTCGGGGAGGTGCGGATCGACCTCGGGGCGCGCGACCTCGCCGTTGGTGGCGAGACCGTGCCGCTCACGCCCACCGAGTACGCCATCTGCGAGTACCTCGCGCGCCACCCCGGGCAGGTCATGAGCCGCGCGCAGATACGCGAGGCGGTGCTCGGCTGGGAGAGCGACTCCGACGACGCGGCCATATCCATGCAGGTCAGTCGCGCCCGGAGGAAACTCTCCGAGGCCGGCGCCGATCCGATCGCGACCGTCTGGGGGATGGGGTACAAGTGGCAGCTCTGAAGATCGGGGCGCGAGGTCGCGGGGGCATGCCGCTCTCCTTCGTCATCGCGCGCTACTTCGCCTACGCGTTCGCGGCGGTCGCCACGGCGTGGCTCGCGTCGTTCATGGTGCTCTCCGTGGCGATCAACGCGGGCTTCGTCTACGAGGCAAGCTGGGGGCCGGCCAATGCGCGCGAGGTCGCGGAGGGCCTGGCACGAGACGGCGTCTGCGGGCAGCAGGACGTGCCGACGGCGTACCGCTACCTCATCCTGAACAAGGACGGAAACGTGCTGATGACAGACCTCGAGGGCACGCGGCTCGAGGGCGCGGCGGAAATGGCCCGTGCGGCACTCGCCGCGGATCCGGGCACAGTGGAGATCGAGGGCGGGGGCTCGGGCCTCACCTACGCCGCGTTCCCGCTCAAGGGCGGCGGGGCCTGCGCACTCGTCAGCGAGTACCTGCCGCAGTGGGTCTCGCGCGATCTCGCCAGCCTGCTTCCCAACCCGCAGAACCTCATGCTCGTCGGCGCCGCTGTGGGAAGCGCGCTCGCGCTCGCGCTCGTGGCGCGCCGCGCGAGCCGCGTGATCTCGCGCAAGATGGCGCCGCTCGCGGAGGCGGCGGGGCGCGTCGGCGCGGGGGAGCTCGACTTCGCGGTCGGCAGCACCAACGTGCGTGAGGTGAACGACGTCCTCGCCGCGATGGACGCCATGCGGGCCTCCCTCGCCGAGTCGCTCGAGGCCCGCTGGGCCGCGGAGCGGGGACAGCGCGAGCAGATGGCGTCGCTCGCCCACGACCTCAAGACGCCGCTCACCGTGCTGCGCGCCAACGCCGACTTCGTGGCGGAGGAGCTGGAAGACGAGAAAGACGCCGACCTCTCGGCCGCCGCGCGCGACATAGCCGACGGTGTCGAAAGGCTCGACGGCTACGTGCGCCTGCTCATCGAGGCCTCGCGCGGGTCCGGCGGGGCGGAGAGGGCCCCCATGCGGCCGGCCGAGCTCTGCGAACAGGTCCTCGCCGAGGCTGCCCAGATCGCCCGGGCGCGAGGCGTGGCGCTCGACGCGGCCACGGGCCCCGCTGTCGCGGGCGCGCCCGAGGCCCCGCTCGACCGAACCGCCCTGGCGCGAGCCGCCGCGAACCTCGTGGCCAACGCCGCCGAGCACGCGCGCTCGCGCGTGGCGGTCTCCTGCGACGTCGCGGGCGGACACCTCGTCATCGAGGTGGCCGACGACGGACCGGGCTTCTCTCCCGCCGCCCTCGAACGCGGCTGCGAGCGCCTCTTCACAGACGACTCCTCCCGCTCCTCGCGCGACGGAGGCCGCCACTACGGGCTCGGCCTCCACGTCGCCTCCGAGGCCGCGAGCGCCCACGGGGGCTCCGTCTCGCTCGCCAACAGCCCCTCGGGCGGCGCGGTGGTCACCATCGCGGTCCCCCTGTGCGGGATCTGACGACTTCCTCGATGTCTACCTCGACTGCGATATGTCGCTCGCCGAGGCCGCGACGAGATGGTGTTGCGTCTGCCCCGCTTGGTGCTTCTAGCTCAAATTTAATCTGATGTAAGGCTCGTGCAATCCTGCATGGGCCGTTCTTTTGGCAATTGCTCGACCGATTCGTGGCTTGAAACACAAATTATCGAGTTAAGGAGACATGGGGTCATACAGCGGCTCTCAGAGCGCCTGCCGCTCTCCCCTCGCCATTACCCCTGCGGCGTCCTCGTATATAGCCCATCCTGCTTGGCGTTTCGTTGCAACAGCCCACTTGTCCACCGATCAAGTGAACTACTGGAATTAATACAGCGACACGCTTGTCCGTTACAGTCGCTATATCTGTGTTAATCGCCGCGATAAATACAGCCTGCACTCGGCTGCATACCAGCTACGCGTATGTAGATTCATATCGCGTTAATAAATCGGCTCAAGCGTGTGCAAAACGCGCAAGTAGCCGCAAAAGGCGATTATCGCGCAGGTAGATTTCTGGCACCCTGTTGCTTGCTGAAAATTAAGCAATTGCTTAAAACAAAAAAGGTCAGGCACTAGGTGCCTGACCTGCAAACTTCTGGTCGGGACGACTGGATTCGAACCAGCGACCCCTTGACCCCCAGTCAAGTGCGCTACCAAGCTGCGCCACGTCCCGAAGCTTTTGTTTGTTGCTCTGCTCTCGCTTGCAACAGGGAGTATATTAACCCGAAACTTTGTCCTTGTGCAAGAACTTTTTTACAAATTTTGAAGCAAGTCCAAAATTGTATCTGCGAGCTGGGGTTTTGTTAGAACGGGAAGTTCTTTCGTACCCGTTGTGCTCACAATCCAGGCCTTGTTGGTATCGGTTCCAAAGCCCGAATCGGCGCGCGAAACATCGTTGGCGATAATGGCATCGCAACCCTTGCGGGCTAATTTGCGCTCGGCGTACTCGACAACGTTATCGGTCTCGGCCGCAAATCCGATCACGCACCGTTCCCCCTTTTGGCGCGAGAGCTCGGCCAAGATATCGACCGTCTCGACCAGTTCGATGCGATCCAGGCGCTCGTTGGCCTTTTTGAGCTTATGGTCCGCCGGGGCCGCGGGGGTGTAGTCGGCGACAGCAGCCGCGCAAATGGCTGCATCGGCCGTCTGGAAGGCGCTGAGCGCTGCCTGCAGCATCTCTGCGGCGGTCTGCACGCGTACGCACTCCACGCCGCGTGGAACATCGAGCGATGTCGGCCCCAGCACAAGCGTGACCGCAGCACCGCGGCGAGCGGCCTCCCCCGCCAGGGCGATGCCCATCTTGCCCGACGAACGGTTGCCGATGAAGCGCACGGGATCGATCGACTCATGCGTAGGACCGGCGGTGATCACGATGCGCTTGCCTGCAAGGTCTTGGGGCACGGGATTGAGCACCTCGCAGATGGCCTCGACGATGTCCTCGGGCTCGCTCATGCGTCCCGTGTCAACGTCGCCGCAGGCAAGGTAGCCACTACCGGGGCCAACCACGTGAACGCCGCGCTCGCGCAGCGTGGCCATATTGGCCTGCGTCGCCGGCGCCCTCCACATGCCGTTGTTCATGGCGGGGGCGATCACGATGGGTCGCGGCGTGGCAAGCAGCGTAGTGGAGATGAGGTCATCGGCGATACCGTTTGCCATCTTGGCGATGATATTGGCCGTTGCGGGCGCCACGACCACCAAGTCGGGCTCCTGCGCCAGCGAGATATGGTGGATGGGGTCGGAGGGGTCGTCGAATAGCCCAACCGCGACCGGCTCATTGGTGAGCGCACGGAAGGTGAGCGGCCCCACGAACTCAGTGGCATGCTCGCTCATGACGACCTTGACGTGCGCGCCGCGCTTTTGCAGCAGGCGCACGATATTGCACGACTTATAGGCGGCGATCCCGCCGGTAATGCCCAGCAGGATCGTTTTTCCCTCAAGTTGCATTGAATTGTTGGGTGCCGCCGTCATCGCTAGGCTTCCTTGCTAGGGAGCACGAGCAGGCGGTGGCAGTACGGGCAGTGCGTAATCTCACTGCCGTCGTGGTTGAGGTCGCTCATGGACGATGCCTGCAGCGCGGTGTGACAGACCGTGGGGATGTTGCCCTTGATGGTCTCGACGGCCAGGCCGCGGAACTGCTTGAGCAGGCGCTCGTAGTCGCTGAGCACGTCGGTGGGCAGCGTAGCGGCCAGCGCGGTGCGCTCCTTGGTGGCGGCTTCGATCTGAGCCTGCAGGTCGGCAGCCTTGGCGCGGGCGGCCTTGGTATCGGCCTTCACGCCCTCTTCGAACTTGGCGATGATTGCCTGCGCGCGGGTCTCGCGGTCGAGCGCCTCTTTGTGGGCGACAACGACGTCCTTGCGGGTGTGCTCAATCTTGTCCAGACGCTTGGCCAGGGTGGCGAGCTCGTTCTCCAGGTCCTGAACCTCGCGATAGTCAGAGCCGTCGACGTGGCGCTTCTTGGCGGCCTCGATGGCGTTGTTGGTCTGAATCTCGGTGGTGTTGAGATCGTCGAGCTCAATGTCCAGGTCCTTGCGTTGGGCGTAGAGCTTGGTCATCTCGGACTTGAGCTTTACATAGGTCTTGCGCTTGGAAGCGAGCTCCTTGAGCTCCGGCATATTGGCAAGTTCGCTCTTGTTGCGGGCGAGCTCCAAATCGATCTGTTGCAGCTTGAGTAGCGTAGCGCCGGCGCTCATAAGTTCTCTCCTTTTGTCACAGTCCACCATTGGCAAGGGTTCAGTATTTTAATCGCATGACGGGGGTCAACCCCGGCGTCAACCGTAGAGTTCATCAAGATATCCACGAACGGCTCCTCGGAGCGGTCGTGGCCGAGCAAGATCACCGGCAGACCGCGCAGAGTGAGGTCCTGTGCCGCGTGGTAGCCCGCCTCGCCCGTCACGATGACATCCGCACCGGCGGCGATGGCAAGCACGCCAAAGTCACCCAGCGAACCGCCCAAAATTGCGATGGTTCGGCACGGGTGATCGGCCTCGCCCCACACGCGCGGGTCGCTGCCAAACGCCGCTGCGGCGCGTGCGGCAAGGTTGCGCAGGCTGCAGGGGTCGTGGAGGGTCGCGAGTACGCCCAGTCCGGTGAGTTCAGGCTCGTCCGCATGCTCCAGCGAGCTTATGGGCTTTGCGCCTAGCAAATCGCTCAGGCGAACGCGCGCTTCGTGCGAGCGGTCCAGGTTGGTGTGAAGCGAGATGATGCTCACGCCGCAACGAGCTGCCTCGTACAGCGCGGCGCTGCATTGGGGGCGTGTGGAATCCGACGGACAAAACGCCTCGGGCGCCTTGATATAGATGGGATGATGCGTTAGCAGCACGTTGGCGCCGGCCTCCTGGGCGCGGTGCACATTGGCTTCGGTCGCATCGAGTGCGCAGGCAACACCGGTAATCTCCGCGGCAGGGTCGCCGACGGAGAATCCTACATGGTCCCAACTCTCGGCATCGGTCTTGGGATAGCGTGCCAGCAGCGCGCGCTCAAGCTCGGCGACGATCATGCGGCGCCTACGATCGAGAGCAGCGTCTGGGCAAACTCGTCCAGATCGTCCGGATTCACGCGGTCGTCAAAGGAAATGCGTAGTGCGCCCAATGCCTGCTCGCGACCGATGCCCATCGCGCTTAAAACATGGCTCGGGTCCATGCTGCCACTCGAGCATGCCGAGCCTGCCGACACCTCAAAGCCGGCGGCGTCGAGCTTGATGATGAGTTCCTCGGAGTCCATGCCGTCAATGTAGATCGATACCATGCCGGGCAGACGGTCGGCTTGTGCGTAGTCACCCATGGTGGCGTGAATACGCTGGTGGGCCGTAAGCGTGGCGTAGAGCTTGTCGGAAAGGGCTTGCAGCTTCGCGCGCTCCTGAGCCACATGGGGCGTCAGAGACGAGGCGGCAGCGGCAAAGGCGAGCTGCGTGCGCAGGTCTTGCGTGCCGGCACGACGTCCGGCTTCCTGTCCGCCGCCAAAGATGCGCGGGCGCAGCGGCGTGCGGTTCTTAAGGTAGAGCGCGCCGGATGCCACGGGGCCACCGATCTTGTGGGCTGCGACGGACATGGCGTCGACGCCCAGCTCGGTGACATCGAGCGGAATATGCAGATACCCCTGGATGGCATCGGTGTGGAACAGGGCGCCAACGGTATGCGTGGCCGCGGCAAGCTCGCGGATGGGCTGCACCACGCCGGTCTCGTTGTTGGCAACCATGATGCTCACGAGCGCCACGTCGTCGCCTAGTAGCTCGACAAGCGTGGCAGGCTCAATGTAGCCCATGCGGCAGGGCTGCACCAGGTCGACGGTAAAGCCGGCGACACGCAGCAACGGCAGGTTGTCCAGAATCGAATCGTGCTCGATGGCCGAAACGATTACACGATCGCGCTTGCGATCGCGCTGACGAGTGCCCTCGGCAAGACCGAGCAGCGCCAGCTGGTTGGCTTCGGTGCCGCCGTTGGTCAGTACAATCTCGGACGGGCGGACGCGCGCGCCAAAGCTGCGGGCGATCTCGCGACGTGCAACCTCCAGACGCGCGGCAGCCTTGCGGCCGAGCGAATGCAGCGAGTTGGGGTTGACGCCGGCAAGCTCGCTGTCGTCGTACTCGCGCTGCGCAAGGAGCGCCTCGGCGCGCATGGGCGTCGAGGCGGCATAGTCAAGATTCACGGGTATGCGGTTTTGACCTGCGGTCATAAGGGTTTATGCCTCCTGTGCGGCCTCGTTGCCCAGCTTCTGCAGCAGCGCAACCTCGGCAGCGGGATCTTCGGACTTAAATACGGCAGAACCGGCCACGAGCACGTTGGCGCCGGCCTTGACGACCTCGACAATGTTCTTGGAAGAAATGCCACCGTCGACCTCGATGAGGGGCGAAACGCCGTGACGCTCGCACATGGCCCTGAGCTCGTGGAGCTTAGCGATGGTGCCCGGGATAAAGCTCTGACCGCCAAAGCCCGGGTTCACGCTCATGAGCAGCACCATATCGACGACGTCGATGATGCTCTCGAGCACGCACACGGGGGTGGCGGGGTTGAGCACCACGCCGGCCTTAACGCCGCGCTGCTGCAGATGGGTGAGCGTGCGGTGCAGGTGCGTGGAGGCCTCGTAGTGTACGGTGATCATATCGGCGCCGGCGTCTGCGTACCAATCGACCGTCTCGTCGGGGTTCGACACCATGAGGTGCGCGTCGGCCGGTACATCGGTGGAGCGCTTGACGGCCTTAAGGATGTCAACGCCAAAGGTGAGGTTGCCGGTAAAGTGACCGTCCATAACGTCAAAGTGCACGTAGTCGGCGCCGGCGATCTTGTCGAGTTCGCCCTTGAGGTTGGCCATATCGGCCGAGAGGACGGACGGAGCGATTTTGATGGAACCCATGGTAGAAGCCTTTCTGCGCTAGTCGGTGAGTCCGTAGAACTCTTGAGAAGGGACGCGATCGGTAAGAATCTCGAGTGCCCTATCCAAAGTAACACCGTTGTAGAGCGTTTGCTCCACGGCAAAGGTGAGCGGAATGTCTACGCCCAGTGAACGGGCAAGCTCACTGACGCTGCGGGCCGCGACGGCGCCCTCGACCACCATATGCGTACGTGCCTGGTACTCGTCGAGCGAGACGCCGTGGGCAAACTCGTAGCCAAAGGTGCGGTTGCGCGAATGCTCCGAGGTGCAGGTGGCAATGAGGTCGCCCATGCCGGCAAGTCCCATGCAGGTCATAGCTTGACCGCCGCGGGCGTGCACCAGACGGCTGATCTCGGCCAGGCCGCGCGTCATGATGAGGGCAAGCGTATTGTCGCCCGCGCCCGAGCCGGCGGAGATGCCGCACACGATGGCGATGACATTTTTCATGGCGCCGCAGACCTCGACACCCGTCATGTCCTGCGACAGATAGATGCGAAAAGCCGTGGACAGGAGCAGGTCCTTGAAGGTCTCCCCCACCTGCTGGTCCTCGCTGGCGATGACGGCGGCCGAAAGCCCGCCACGGCAGATTTCCTCGGCATGGTTGGGGCCCGAAAGCGCCGCCACACGCCGCTCGTTGCCGATTTCGCTGGCAATGACCTCGCTCATGAGCAGGCCGGACTCGGGCTCAATGCCCTTGGTAAGGCAGAGCACCGGGGTGTCGGCGGCGATGAAGGGCGCTGTCTGATGACATACGCTTCGCAGGTGTGTGGAGGGCACGGCAAAGATGATGGCGTCGGCGTCGTCGAGCGCCTGCGCCAGGTCCGTGGTTGCGACGACGTTGCCGGGCAGCTCGTAGTCCGCCAGATACCTGGGGTTGCGATGCTCGCCGCTAATGCCGGCGGCCGTCTGCTTGCTATGGGCCCACATGGTCACGCGCTCGGCTCGCGCGGCGGCAAGGCCGGCGACGGCGGTTCCCCAGGAGCCGGAGCCAATCAGCGCAACATTCATGACTCTCTCCTACTTATCGTCGGGTTCGGTGACGCGCTTGGTAAACGAGAGCTTGGACTCCTTACCGCACATGAGCTTCTTGATGTTCGCGCGATGAGCCCACACCACGGTGATACCGATCATCGCCATGCAAAACTTAAGCCCTAGGCTGCTGTACGGAAAGACCGCGCAGGCGGCGATGGGAAGGCCGACGGCGGCGGCAAGAGAGCCCACCGACACAAACTTGGTCATGGCGACGGCCACGATGAACATGCCCAGCAGCGACAGGCCAATGGGCCAGTACCAGGCGAGGATGACGCCCAGACCAACTGCGATACCCTTGCCGCCATGGAAGTTGAGGTAGGGCGAGAAGATGTGGCCCCACACCGCTGCCAGGCAAATGACACCGAGCATCCAGTCGCCGGGGGCTCCAGGTGCCATGATGCTCACAGGGAAGCCATAGCCCACGCCCGCGATGAGCGGACGCGCGATCATGACGCAGATGGCGCCCTTCAAGCAGTCGAGCAGCAGCGTGAGCGCCGCGACCTTGGGGCCGGCCACGCGCAGCGCGTTGGTGGTGCCGATGTTGCCGGAGCCCGCCTTGCGGATGTCGGTGTGGTTAAACACGCGGCCCAGGATCAGGCCAAACGGAATCGCTCCGATAAAGAACGAGACCACGGCGCAGATGGCGGTCAGCAGAATCGGATTATGCATCCTTTTGCTCCTTCTTCCTAAAGAAGAGTCGAATGGGCGTACCGGCAAAATCAAAGGTCGAGCGCATGCGGTTCTCCACGTAACGCTGGTAGGTGTCGTTGACCAGGTCGCTGTGGTTGACGAAGAACGTGAACGTCGGCGGGTTGACGCCCGTCTGGGTCACGTAGTGCATGCGCAGGCGGCGCTTGCCGTCTACCACGGTGTGGCCAAACTCGCGCAGGTCGGTGAGGAACGTATTGAGGCGCGAGGTGCTGATCTTTTGCGAGCGCGTCTTCTCGGCTGCGTCGACCATTGCCCAGATCTTCTCGACGCTGCGGCCAGTGAGGGCCGAGATGCGCAGGTACTGGGCCCAGGGAGCCATGACGCCCAGACGGCGGTCGATGGTCTCCATGCAGGCCTCGCGCTTACGGTCGTCGTCGAGCAGATCCCACTTGTTGAGCAGCACAACGATGGCGCAGCCGCGCTCGATGGCCAAGCCCATGACCTTCTGGTCCTGTTCGGTAACGCCCACGGAGGCGTCGACGACGAGCAGTGCCACGTCGGCGCGGTCGATGGCGCGCAGGCCGCGAACCATCGAGTAGTACTCGATGTTCTCGTACACGGTGCTCTTCTTGCGAATGCCCGCGGTGTCGACCATGCGGTAGTGCTTACCGTTGCGCTCCACGACGGTGTCGATGGCGTCGCGCGTCGTGCCGGCAATGTTGGACACGATAGAGCGGTCGGCGCCCAGGATGCGGTTGAACAGCGAAGACTTACCGGCGTTGGGGCGGCCGATGATGGCGACGTTCAGCGCGTCGGGGAACTCATCGGCGACCTCGTCCTCTTCCTCCGGAAGCAGGGCCACGATATCGTCGAGCAGGTCGCCCGTGCCATGACCATGCAGGGCCGAGAGCGGCGTGGGCTCACCGATGCCGAGCGAATAGAACTCCCAGACGCTGTCGTTCTCGCGATCGGGGTTGTCGAGCTTGTTCACCAGCAGAAAGACCGGCTTGTCGCAGCGCTTGAGCATGCGAGCGACCGACTCGTCCTCCTCGGTGACGCCGGTGCGGCCATCGACCACAAACAGGATGACGGCGGCTTCCTCGGCGGCGGCGAGCGCCTGGTCGCGGATGGACGTGGCAAAGACGTCGTCGCTCTTGAGCGGCTCGATACCGCCCGTGTCGACGATGGTGAACTCGCGGCCGTTCCAATCGGCCGTGTGATACGAGCGGTCGCGCGTGACGCCGCGGGACTCGTGGACGATGGCGTCCGAGGTCTGGGCCAGGCGGTTAACGAGCGTGGACTTGCCCACGTTGGGGCGTCCGACGACGGCGACGATAGGTTTCATCTGCTCTCCTTTAATGGGTAGGGTCAGTGGAAGTGTTAGAGTCGGCAGGCATAATGCCAAGGATGTGCTCCAGGGTATCGAGCAGCTCATGCGGCATGGTCGACACCACATGAACCTCGGCGCCGCGACTGGTAAGGCTTGCGAGTAAATCGTCACGATGATACTCGTCAAGCGTCATGCCGTCAGCGTTGAACATGAGCTTAGGCACAAAGAGCATAACCCCCGACAGGTCTTGGGGCAGCTGCTCCAGAATGTCACACGCGACGATGAGGCCGGTCACGTCCACGTTGCCGCCGAAGTAGCGGTTCTTGATGGCCGTAACGGTGCCGCCGAGACCATGCGGCGACTCCACAAAGCGCGCCACGGTGTCGCGCGCGCTGGCGCCGGAGAGGCACAGCAGGTGCTGGCTGCGGGCGGCGATGGCCTCGCGGACGCGGGCCAGTCGCTCGGCATCGGTAGCCAGCACGTCGTCGGTCTCGTCCAGATACGAGCGGATCATGCCGATGCCGTCGTAGTACTGCGGGTAACCGTCGTAAAAGTCTGCCTCGGGAGGATCGATGCCGGCGTCAAGATAGAACTCGTCGCTCATCTGGAAGGTGTGGCGGCCAAAGCGCTCGTAGGCACGATCCTGGTAGGGACGGATCATGGCAATGGTCTCGCGCGCCAGTTCGGGCTTGTCGCTGTATGACCAGCTAAAGCGGTTTTGGTGTTTGGTAAAACCGAGCGGCACAATGCCCAGGCTTGTGATTTGCTCATGCTCCTCGCAAAAGCGCAGGGTCTTTTCCAGCTCCTCGCCGTCGTTCATGCCGGGGCACAACACGATCTGCGCGTGAATCTCGATGCCGGCGGCCATGATGGTCTCGAGTACGTCCATGCCTCGCTGGGCGTTACGGCCCATCATACGACGGCGGACGTCGGGGCTCACAGCGTGGACCGACACGTTCATGGGGCTCATATTGCGTTCGATGACGTTTTGAACATCTTCGTCGGAGAGGTTCGTGAGCGTGACAAAGTTGCCCTGTAAAAAGCTCAGGCGGTAGTCGTCATCGCGAATATAGAGCGTGGAGCGGCCGCCCTTGGGGAGCATGGTCATAAAGCAGAACACGCAGGCGTTCACGCAGGTGCGCATGCCATCGAAGATGGGTCCATCGAACTCCAGCCCCCAGTCCTCTCCCGGGAAGCGGTCGAGCTCGACGGGGGTAACGCTGTTGTCGCGCGGGTCGAAAACCTCGAGATCGACTGTGTCGTCGTCGGCTTCCCAAAGCCATACGATCATGTCGGTGAGCTGCTCGTCGTTAACCGTGAGCACGCGCATGCCCGGCTCGATACCCACATCCCACGCGGGCGATTCGGGACGCACGTTCTTTACGAGCGCGCCCTCACCCGGCTCGGGGTCGCGGCTGCGCCCGTAATCGGCCACCTCGGCGGCGTATGCGGGTACGGTCTGGTCCATGGTTAGCGGCAAAGCTCCTTGATGCGCGTGACGGCGCGTTCGATGTGTTCTTGCGGGGTGGAGGCTCCGGCGGTGATGCCGATGTGGTGAGCGTCGGCAAACCACGCGGCCTGGAGCTCGGAAGCTTCCTCGATGTGATATGTACGCTCGCAGACATCGGCGCAGATCTGTGCCAAGCGGCGGGTGTTGCCCGAGTTCTTGCCGCCCACCACAACCATGCAGTCGCAACGGTTGGCAAGTGTGGCTGCTGCCTGTTGACGCTCGCTCGTGGCGGCGCAGATGGTGTTGATCACACGCAGTTCCTGAACGCGCGGGGTGATAGCTGCCACGACCTCGGCGAGGTTCTTCGCGGTCTGGGTGGTCTGCACAACCAGGCCCACCTTGCCCTTGAGCGGCAGCGCGTCCGCATCGTCGGCGCAGCTCACGACCTGCGCATCATTGCCGGCGTGGCCTAGGATGCCCTCGACTTCGGGGTGGCCCGGCTCTCCCACGACGATCACGCGGTAGCCTTCGCGCACCAGGCGCTCGGCCGCCACATGGACCTTCTTGACGTAAGGGCAGGTGGCGTCGACGACGTTAAGGCCACGCTCGCGAGCGGCATCGATCACCTGCGGCACCACGCCGTGGGCGCGGATGATCACGGTTCCGGTTGCGGCATTATCCAGGTTCTCGGCCAGGCCAACGCCTGCCTCAGCAAGCTCGCGCACCACGATGGGGTTATGGATGAGCGGCCCTAGGGTGTGGACCTGTGCGCTCTCCCCTGCCTGCGGCGCGGCAGCCAGCGCCATATCGAGCGCGCGCTGCACGCCGTAGCAGGTGCCGGCGTGGGCGGCGATCTCGATGGTAGACGCGGTTGCCTGGTCGGACGCAGTCGCGGCGGTGTTCGTCACGTTCTCGCTCATGGCTAGAACCTGCCCGGATGCTCGGCGCACAGCTCGTCTCGCATGGCGTAGACGCGGTTCATGGTCTCGGACTCAAACCAGGCCAGGCGCTCCGTACGCTTAAGCCCGGCCGGCGCGTCCGAAAGCGCGACGGCCTTGCCGGCACGAATCCAGCACTTCTTGGGACGCATGAGCTTTTTGCCCGCGGGCGTGATGTCGGACCAGCCGCAAATGGCGAGCGGGTTGACGGGCGCCTTGCCCATCTGAGCGATGAGCGCAAAACCGCCATGGACCTCGGGCTTGATCTCGCGCGAGCGGATGCGCGTGCCCTCGGGGAAGATCAGGACGTCCTCGCCGCGCTGCAGCGCATGCTGGGCGGCGCGTAGGCACTTCATATCGGCAGTACCGCGCTCCACGGGGATGCCGCCAACGCGGCTAAAGGCCCAGCGCACAATCTTGCTCTTGGCAAATTCGGACTTAAAGATGGGACGAATGCGGCGGCCCCCAAAGAACAACGCCGTCTCCACGGCCAAGAGCTCAGCCATCGAGGTGTGGTTGCAGATGACCACGCTGCCGCGGCCTTCCTGACGCTCAAACAGCAGGTCAGCGTCCTCGACCTTCCAACGCCACATGAGCTTGGAGAAGGCCCAAAGGATGGCCATGACCACGACGACGGTGCCGCGGATGAGCGCTGGGAACTCTGCGTAGGGAGCGTTGTAATAATCCTCGGGCGTCTGCTTAAACAGGCGCATGGGCTACCTCCTTTGGTTGATGAGGTCCTCGATAATGCGGACGACCTCGTCGATGGTGTAGGCGGTGGAGTCAACGTGCACGGCGTCCTCGGCGGGCACGAGCGGCGCGACCTCGCGGCTGCTGTCAAGCTTGTCGCGCTGCTTAAGGGCGTCGAGGGTCTCGTCGACTTTGGCCTCGAGTTGCGCGGGCGTGAGCGGCTGGGCGTCGTTTTGGTGACGCTGCAGCACGCGGCGGCGGGCGCGCTCACGCGGGTCGGCAGTCAGGAAGACCTTGACCTGCGCGTTGGGGAACACGACGGTTCCGATGTCGCGACCCTCGGCCACGATATCGCGGTCCTCGGCGGCGCGGCGCTGGTGAATGAGCATGGCGGCGCGCACGCCCGGGTAGGCCGAGACCTTGGATACGTTGGCGTCGACCTGCGGGGTACGAATGGCGGCCGAAGCGTCCTGGCCGTCAATGGTCAGGCGCGTATCCTCGCCGGTGCCGTTTGTAAAGCGGATCTCGATCTGCTCGGCGAGGGCGTCGATGGCCGCCTCGTCGTCCAGATCGATGCCGCGGTCGAGCGCGGCGAAGGTGACGGCGCGATACATGGCGCCCGTGTCGAGCTTGTTAAAGCCCAGCTGGCGGGCGATCTCCTTGGCGATGGTGGACTTGCCGGAACCGGCGGGGCCGTCGATGGCGACGATCATGCAATGTTTCCTTTCAATGGTTGACGTGCTGGTATGGTTCGCGGGCGCTGGGGCGCGGCGGGTTGCCTAGCCCGTGTAGCGCTCGCGGTAGGTGTTGCGCTTGGGTGCGGAGCCGTGGCTGCCGTGGTGACGCGTGCGGCTGGCGGGCGTGTCTTGGGGCTTGCCGCCGTTGCGCTTGGCGCTCGCCTGCTTGGGCGGGATGCCGCCGGCCTTGAGGATCTTCACCTCGCGGTCGGTGAGCTCGCGCCACGAGCCCTTGGCCACGCCCTCGAGCTCAAGGCCGGCAAAGTTGCAGCGATGCAGGCGGATTACCGGATGGTGGATCTTGCTCAGCATGCGCTTGACCTGGTTCTTGCGTCCCTCGCGGATGATGACCTCCACGGCGGTGGTACCGGGCTTGACGCCTTGCGGAGCCACGGCCTCTGCCTCGCGCGCGGTGATGACGCGGCAGATTGCCGGCTGGCACAGGCCGTCGTCGAGCTCGATGCCACGGCGGAGCGGTTCCAAGTCGCGATCGGTCAGGTGGCCGTCCACGAGCGCCTGGTAGGTTTTGTAGACGTGCTTGCTGGGGTGCAGCAGGTCCTGCGACAGGTCGCCGTCGGTGGTAAAGAGCAAAAGGCCCGTGGTGTCGCGGTCCAGGCGGCCCACCGGAAACAGGCCCGGAAAGCGATCGCGGGGGACCAGGTCGGCCACGCAAGGGCGCTCCTGCGGGTCGCTCATGGTGGTGAGGTAGCCGGTCGGCTTGTAGAGCATCAGGTACACGGCGCCCTGGTTGAGCTTGACGGGCATGCCGTCGACCTCGATATGGTCGCGGTCGATGTCGACCTTGGTGCCCAGCTCGGTCGCGACCTCGCCGTTGACGGTCACGCGGCCGGCGGTCATCAGGTCCTCCGAGCCACGGCGGCTCGCCACGCCCGCGCGCGCCAAAAAGCGCTGCAGGCGCATGGTGTGCGGATAGACGGGCTGGGCGTCGGTGACGGGTACTGCGTTGGCCATGGCGCGCGTCTCCCCTACTTCGTTAGTCCTCGTCATGTAAATCCTCCGAGGTCTCGTCGACGACCAGGGTCTCCAAGTCCTCGATTGCCTCAACATCGTCAACATCGGTATCGAGCAGTTCGCGCTCTTCGTCCAGGTCCTCGGCCTGCTCCTCGAGCGTGGACTGAATGCTGCGGCCGCTCAGGCGCTCGCGGATAAACTGACGCGACTGCTCGTCGGGGGCAAACTGCTCCAGGTCGGGCAGGTCGCGGGTGGAACGCAGACCGAACTTTTCCAAGAATGCGTTGGTCGTGCCGTAAATGATGGCCTGACCGCGCTGGGGGTCACGACCGAGCTCGCGCACCAGGCCCTTGTCCACGAGCGACGCGATGACGCCGTCGGAATTGACGCCGCGGATGCCCTTGACCACCTCGCGCGTCACGGGCTGGTGGTATGCGATGACGGCCAGTGTTTCGAGCGCCGCCTGCGACAGCTTTTGCGTGTCCCAGCTCAGCACATAGGCCTCGACCACGTCGTGGTAGGCGGGATGCGTAAACAGGCGCCAGCCGCCGGCGACCTCGCGCAGCTGAAAGCCACGGTTGGCCTCCTCGTACTCAACCTTGAGCTCGGCGAGCAGCGATGCGCACTCGCCGGGGGCGATATCCAGTGCGCCGGCGAGCGCGGGCGCACTCACCGGGTCGCTCGACACCAGCAGCAGCGCCTCGAGGGCGCCTTTGAGGCTGTTTGCCTCCAGCGTGGAAAGGGTTGACATGGTTGCGGCTCCTATTCGGTGAGATCGGGGCCCTCGCCGGGCACGTATGCCTCGGCGCCCTCGACGCGGTTGATTTGAATGGTTCCAAAGATCTCGTCCTGGCTCAGCGTGAGCGAGCCACGCTTGGCTAGCTCGAGCATTGCTAGGAAGGTAACGACGAGCTGCTCGGTGGTGGCGTCGCCGTCCAACAGCTCGCGGAAGGTACAGGTTTGGTGCGTCATGGTAAAGCGGTCGACTGAGGCCACGGTCAGGTCGAGCGGCACGCGATGCGGTGCCACGTGCTCGGCCTCCAGCAAGAAGGTCTGGCGCTTGCCGTCCAGGTCGGCACAGATAACGGCCAGGCCGCGCAGGGTGATGCCGGCCAGGTAGTCGGGCATGAGGCCCAAAAACTCAGGGTCGGGTCCGGCAACACGCGGATGCATGCGGCTCTCGGCCTGCATCCGCGCGCCAAGGGCCGCCGCCGCGCCCTTAAACTGCTTGTAGGCGATCAGGCGCTGGATTAGGACCTCGCGCAGGGCGTCGCCGTCGAGCGCGCTGAGCTCCTCGAGGTCTTCGTCAATCTCGTCGTCGTCATCAACTTTGCGCGGGGCCTCCTGCGGCACCAACGAGGCGGCCTTGATGTCCAAAAGGGTTGCTGCGACCAGCAAAAAATCGCTCGCCACGTCCAGGTCCAGCGCCTCAATGCGCTCGGCCTCGGCAAGGTACTGCTCGGCCACCTCGCTGATGGAGATAGCGCCGATATCTACTTTTTGGCGGGTTACCAGCTGCAGCAGCAGGTCGAACGGTCCGCTGTAGACCTGCGTCGACACACGATACGACATCTTCGACCTCCTTTGACGGCGCCTTCGCGGCGCGGTTTGGGTGCATGTTACGACCGTTTTGCACGGTCGACCCGTAAGTTTACCTTAGATGCCGGCGATTGCGAAGTTGAGCAGCTGCTCAGCAAGCGGATACACGGTAACGTCGAAATAGCGGCCGATCACGTCGATGCCGGTCCACATGGGCAGCAGATACAGCACGATGATGAGGATGGGCATAGCATATTGCTGCAGACGGTAATAGTTGTTGAGCGCCTTGCCTTTGAGGAAGGGCACGATGATCGACGAGCCGTCGAGCGGCGGGATTGGGATGAGGTTAAAGAACGCAAGCGACAGGTTGACCACGATAAAGGTGGCGCCGAAGTTCATGATCTGGGACGCCAGGGCAAAGGACATGCTGGCATAGAGGTTGCCATAGGCTGCGTGCATGAGGGCGGCAGCGAGACACGCGAGCGCGATGTTTGATGCGGGGCCGGCTGCGCTCACCAGGACCTCGTCACGCTTGGGGTGCTTGAGGTTGTTGAGGTACACGGGCACGGGTTTGGCGAAGGCGAACACCGGGCCGCCGGCGGCAAGCATGAGCAGCGGCAGGATGATGGTGCCAAACGGGTCGATATGGTTAAGCGGGTTGAGCGACACGCGGCCGCGCGAACGGGCCGTCTTATCGCCGAGTGCCCAGGCCGCGGCGGCGTGCGCGCTCTCGTGGATCACGATTCCCACGATGACGGCGACGGCGCTGGCGAGCAGGTTCATGATGTAGCTGCTGGACATGGCGCTCCCCTAGCGAACGCGGCGCGAGGCGCGCGTGAGCAGGTAGTCGATCACAAACAGGATGACGGCCACGATGGCGTAATCCAGGCGGAACACGCCGCCAAAGGGCGATGTGATGACGCCGTAGCCGGCGATGGCGCTCGGCAGCGCGCGCGAAAGCTCAACGACAAAGCCCACGATCTGCAGCTTGGCGGTGAGGCCGCTAAAGCACAGCAGCACGGTCATCGCGCTCATAAAGATGCCGCAGATGCGACAGGCGATGGCGATGATGCTCATCGCCACGGCAGCGGCCTTACGAGAGTTCACGCGCGGTCTCCTCTTCGATCTGGGTGGAAAGCTCGAGCCATTCGTCCTCGAGCTTGGGCAGCTCTTGCTTAAGGCCGTTATATTCCCCCAGCGCGGCGTTGAACTTGTCTTGATCGGCATAAAGCTCTTCGCTTGCCATCAATTCCATAAGCTCGTCATAGCGGGCACGCTTTTTGTCGAGCTCCGTCTCGATCTTCTTGAGCTGGTTGCGCACGCCCTTGAGCTTTTTATTGAGCGCTGCGCGGGCTTGGGCCTCGGCGCGCTTTTGCTCCTTGGTCTTTTTGCCCTCGGCGGGTTTGGGGGCAGCTGCGGGGGTGTCGGCCTGGGCGGCGCTGGCTTTGGTGGACTTGGCCGTGGCCGGCGCACTCTCCCCTGCCGTCTCGGCGGCGGCACGGGCTGCGAGGTCCTCGCGCTTGTAGAGGTAGTAGTCGTAGTCGCCGTCATAGACCGTGACCTTGCCATCGCGGATGTCGATCACGCGGTTGGCCACGGCGCGCACCAGGTGTTCGTCGTGGCTGATCAGCACGATGGTGCCGGGGAAGTTTTGCAGGGCGTTCTCGAGCATGTCCACCGAGTCGATGTCTAGGTGGTTGGTGGGCTCGTCCAGGCACAGGAGCGCCTCGGGGGCCACGAGCATCTTGGCCAGGGCCAGACGCGCTTTTTCGCCGCCGGAGAGGACGCGAACCTGCTTCTCGATGGAATCGTTGTCGCTAAACAGGAAGGCGCCCAGTAGGCTGCGCTGCTGTGGCACGGTCCACTTGGGCGTGACGGTGTCGATCTCTTGCAGGACGGTGTTGGACTCGGTCATGCCCTCGAGCGCGTGCTGGGCGTAATAGGCCACGCCCACGTTGGTGCCCAGGTCGCGGGTGCCGGTGGTGGGCGGCTCCAGTCCCGCGATGATCTTCATGAGCGTGGACTTGCCGGCGCCGTTGGGGCCGACGAGCGCCACGTGCTCGCCGCGGTAGAGCTTGAGGTCGATATCGCTGTAGATGTGCTTGTCGCCGTAGGACTTGGAGACGCCCTCCAGGCCCACGACCATATCGCCTGAGCGCGGTGGGTCAGGGAACTTAAAGTCGATGTGCTTGTGGCCCTCGGGTAGGATGACAAGCTCCTTTTTGATCTGCTCGATCTTGCGGATGCGCTCCTGGGCCTGGGCTGCCTTGGTGGGCTTGTAACGGAACTTGTCGACGAAGACCTGCATATGGGCGATGTCGCGCTCCTGGGCAGCGCGCTTGGCGCGCATCTGCTCCAGGTTGTCCTCGCGCTGCTTGAGGTAGCTGCTGTAGTTGCCGGTGTAGGTGGTCACGCGGCGGTTCTCGAGCGCGGCGACGTGGTCGACGCAGGCGTCCATAAAGGCGCGGTCGTGGCTGACGATGAGGACGGCGCCGTCATAGTTGGCTATAAAGCCGCGCAGCCACTGGACGCTTTCGAGGTCCAGGTGGTTAGTGGGCTCGTCCAGAAGCAGCAGGTCGGGATGGCGCAGGAAGAGCTTGGCGAGCGCGATGCGCATCTGCCAGCCGCCCGAGAACTCGGAGCACGGGCGCTCAAAGTCGGTGACCTTAAAGCCCAGGCCGGACAGGATTTTGCGGGCGTTGCTCTCGAGCTCGTAGCCGCCCAGGTGCTCAAAGCGGTCCTGGACCTGGCCGTACTCGTTGAGGAGTGCGTCGACGTCCTTGCCCTGCTCGGAGAGCTCGGTGATTTGGGCCTGCAGCTCGTTAGCGCGCTCGCCCATGCGGCGGATTTCCTTGGCGGCGGCCATGACCTCGGCGAGGATGGTGGTGTCCTTTTGTTCCAGATTAGTTTCCTGCTCTAGGTAGCCCACCTGGCAGTCCTTTGCGTACTGGACCTGGCCGGAGTCAGGACTGTCGATGCCCATGATGATTTTGAGCATGGTGGTTTTGCCGGCGCCGTTGGGGCCCACGAGCGCGAAGCGCTCGCCGGGGTTGATCTGGAAGGACGCGCCGCTAAAGAGGACGCGTGCGCCGAAGCTTTTTTCGATCTTGTCGACCAGGAGGATCATGGTGCCGCCTTTGACCTTGTGTGCCTATAT
>CAUDQR010000003.1 GCA_958451615.1 uncultured Collinsella sp.
AGTTCCGCACGCAAAGGAGAGCACTTAATGTGCTCTCCGTCTTGCGCAGGACTGTAGAGCAGGGACCTTAATATATTTCTCCGGCCCTCCGCCGTGCTCGGGAGACGACACGTTGATGTCTGCTTAACTCTGCTCGCTCAGGCTAATGACTTTGTTGGGGGTCCACTATTTGCTGGAGGGTGAACTTGCATTGCATTGGCTCGCCCTCTACTTGTGGCTTTGCCTCATCGAAATCAAAAATCATGATGGCGCAGTTGGGGAGTTTTGTTGGGAGCTCGAAGCCCTCTGGGGCTGCAGCCTTGATGAATTGGCGGCTGGCGCTGCCGTGGCTTACTGCTAGGAGGGTTTCGATCCCCTCGGCGCCCATGAGATTGGTGAGGGTGGCTACCATGCGCTCCTGCAGGGCATGACTTCCTTCTCCTCCAAAGGGGACCAAGTCCTCGCCGGGGTCCCAGACGTCGGTGGGTAGGGCGTCGTGGGGGCCTTCTTCGAAGGTGCCGTAGCTGCGCTCGATGATGCCTTCGCAGGGCTCGACTGCTGCATCCCGGCCGAGGAGTTCGGTTGCGACGAGACTTGCCGTGTCCATGGCTCGGCCTAAGGGCGAAGAGACCACTTTGTCGGGGACGACGCCGTGGGCTTTGAGCCATGCGGCTGCCATTCCCGCTTGCTTGCGGCCCAGATCGGTCAACGGAGAATCGCAGCGGCCCTGGACGAGCTTTTTAACGTTGAATTCTGTCTGACCGTGGCGGAGTAGATACAGCTTCTTCATGCTCTCCCCTTCTGCATAACCTGCTTTGCCGGCACAGCCTTACTCGTGGGTATGCCCTACGTAGTCTTCGTCGATCGTGATCTTGGCGACCGACTTGGGATATTCCGATTCGACCCGTTTCGCCAGCGCGCGCTTCAGGTCCTCGGCGCTCATCGCCAAATCCGAGGGTCGCACGCAGTCAAAAATCACATTGGTGTGCGTGGGGCCCGGTACGCAACGCAAGTCGTGAATCGAAAGGCGGCTATCAATCTCCTGAGCCATGGCGTGAATGCGCAAGCGCATGCTCGCCACTTTGGGGTCGTCGGTCACGATGGGGTCGTAATGGAGCGTGACGATCATGCCGTCTTCGTTCCTAAACGACTGCTCGATGTTATCGAGCGTGTCGTGGCTTTCCAGCGGGCTTGCCTCGGCCGCCATCTCGGCGTGCGCGCTTGCAAACTTCCTGCCCGGACCGTAATCGTGAACCATTAGGTCATGAACACCCAAAACGCCGGGGTAGCTCATGATCTTGTCTCGGATGTGCTTGACCAACTTGGGATCGGGTGCCTGGCCCAAAAGCGGGCTTACCGTATCCTGGATGAGCTCAAAGCCGCTCCAGCCAATATAGGCGCCAACGGCAAGGCCGACCCATGCGTCAAGATTGATGTGCGTCACCTGCGAAACAATTGCGCACGCCAGCACAGCACCCGTAGCTAGGACATCGTTCTTTGAGTCCTGAGCGGTCGCATGCAGCGTCTCGGACTCAATACGATCGCCGAGCTTTTGGTTGAGGGCCGCCATCCAGAGCTTTACGACCATCGAAAGCACTAGAACCGCCACCAGGGCAAGCGAGAACTCGACAGGCTCGGGGTTGACAATTCGCTCAACCGAGGACTTCACCAGCTCAACGCCAATCAGCAGCACGAGCGCCGCCACGACCAGACCCGAGAGATACTCGTAGCGGCCATGTCCGTAAGGATGCTCGGGGTCGGCCGGCTTGCCCGCCAGCTTAAAGCCAAGCACGCTCACGATGTTCGAGCTGGCATCGGACAGGTTGTTCATGGCGTCCGCCACAATCGAAACCGATCCCGACAGCACGCCAATTGCACCCTTCGCAGCGCAAAGCGCAACATTGGCGAGAATACACACTATGCCCGTCAACGTTCCCACGCGCGCACGGTCGCCCTGCGCACGACGAACAATCCACTCGACCATCCTCATCAGTCCCCACGGTACTACCTATATATCTATTGCTCAAACGGATTGTAGTGTAGCCACTTTGTCCTCCAGATACAAAAAGGCCGCAGCCCACACGGGCCGCAGCCTTGGAATATGACAAAGGAATCGTCCTTTTGTCGCACAGATTTATGCGCTTGCTTCAGCAGCGCTCGCCACTGTTTCGAGCGAATCAGCTGCGTCTTCTGCCACCTGCATCTTTGTCGGCACCACGCCAAAACAGCAGCTCAGCGCCGCAGACACAGCAAATGCTGCGCCGCCGGCAGCGCAGCACCACAGCAGATTCGAGATGCCGCCCGTGGCAAAGCCAATGACCATAAGAACATTCGTCATACCGATGGTATAAGCCGTAACGTGGCCTACGGCCGCAACAAGGCCTCCGACGGCGCCGCCAACGGCCATGCACGTCAGACACCTGCCATATTTAAAGCCGCATCCGTACAGCGCTGGCTCGCTTACGCCGCCAAGAATACCCGAGATTGAATAGCCCAGCATGAGCGCCTTCTCGTCCTTATCCGCAACGCGGAGCGACGCGCCAAAGGGCATACCCCAAACGGCGAACGTTGCCATCGTCGCGGCGATCAGGATGCACGAATCCGTTCCCACACTCATAAACTGCGCATAGGCGAGCGATAGGACAACGTTGCTGACACCCGCGATCTTAAGAAACTCCCAGCCCGCGGCAAGCCCCATGAGCGTGAGCAGCGACACGATGCCACCGGAATTGCCAAGCATAAACATAAGCTGTCCCAACAGCATGCCCAGATAGCTGCCTGCCGGCGCCGTAACACACAGCGACACCGGAACCATGACAAGCATGGTTGCAAACGGTACAAAAGAAAACGCCACAGCCTGAGGGATAGTGCGCTTAAAGAAACGCTCCACCTGCCATAGCACGGGCACCGAGATGAGAACCGGAATAACAGTCGTCGTGTAATCGTTGACCGGCGCGGGAAGTAGACCATACACGAAAGTCATCGATGCCCCCGTCGTCGATGCGGCATCAACGAGCTTAAGCAGATCGGGCACAATCAATACGCCGCCCAGCATCATGCCCAGCTGCTCCGAGCAACCGAGCTGGCGGGCAGCGGCCCAACCAAGATAGATGGGCAAAAAGTAATAGCCAGCGTTATACAGCCAGCTGTAAAACAGGCGATAGATTTCGGAATCGGCAGGCCATAGACCAAGCATGCCTTCGCCCATAATGACGGCAACGGTGCGGAACAGCGCCGCGCAGACAATAAACGGCAACGCCGACATCATGCTTTTGGACAGATAGTCCACCACGGCCATGGCGTTTGATGAAACCGTCGTTGTAAACGAGGTGTTAGAAACTTGTGACATGGAACGCCTTTCCCAATGTGACATGCGGACTGTCCCTTTGTCACATCGTGCGGTACTGACCGATTGCGCGGTACTTTTCGTAGCGGAGGTTTGTGAGGGTCGCGTCGTCGAGCTGCCCAAGCGTATCGAAGGCATCAAATGCCGAGGACATGACGACACCGGCGATCTCCTCATGCGACAGGCCCCTATCGTCAACAATGCCGTCGATGATGCCGAGCGCCAACAGATCGGGGGCCGTGAGCTTAAGCGCCTCAGCGGCCTCATTCGCGCGCTCGGTATCCTTCCACAGGATCGACGCACAGGCCTCGGGGCTCACGACCGAATAGGCCGAGCTCGAGAGCATCAGGATGCGGTCGGCCACGGACAGCGCCAGCGCGCCACCAGAGCCGCCCTCGCCTGTCACCACCGAGACAATCGGCGTCTTAAGGCCGCTCATCTCCATGAGATTCTGGGCAATCGCCTCGCCCTGGCCGCGCTCCTCGGCACCGATGCCGCAAAACGCGCCCGAAGTATCAACCAGGCACAGAACCGGCCGACCAAATTTCTCGGCTTGGTGCATCAGGCGACGTGCCTTGCGGTAGCCCTCGGGATGTGCCATACCAAAGTTGCGACGCATGCGCTCTTTGGTCGTGGTACCGCGCTCGATGGCGATAACCGTCACGGGTCGCCCGTCTTTCCAGCCGATGCCGCCCACCACGGCAGCATCGTCGCCAAAGTAGCGGTCGCCGTGCAGCTCTACGAATCCGTCGAGACCCAACGAGATCATCTCGCCTGCCGTGGCGCGGTTCGCCGAGCGAGTCTGTTTGACGATTTCGAGCGCGCTTTTTGGTGCGGCCGAGCGCTTAAACAAGTGTCCCAGCTTTTTGTCGCGACGACCCGTATGCACGATCTCATGCGGTGCCCCCAGGCCGGGCGCGTGCCCTTCGTGCAGCGCCAGCAGCTCGCCTACCGTGAGCGCAATCTCACCACGCGGAACAACGGCATCGCAAAAGCCGTGCTCCAGCAAAAACTCGGAACGCTGGAATCCCTTGGGCAGACGCTTGTGCATGTTCTGCTCGATCACGCGCGGGCCGGCAAATGCTGTCAGGGCATCGGGCTCGGCCAGGATAATGTCGCCCTCCATGGCAAAGCTCGCGGTTACGCCTCCGGTCGTGGGGTCGGTGAGCACCGTGATGTACAGGCCGCCCGCCTCGCTGTGGCGCCTAACCGCCGCAGAAATCTTGGCCATCTGCATGAGCGAGGTCACGCCCTCCTGCATGCGGGCGCCGCCCGATACGGTAAAGCCAACGACCGGCAGCCCCAACTCGGCCGCGCGCTCAAAGACACGACAGATCTTCTCGCCCACCACGGAGCCCATTGAGCCCATCATAAAGTTGGCATCCATAAAGAAGAGCGCGGTATCGCAGCCGCAGATTTTGCCCCTGCCGCACACAACGGCATCGCGCTCGCCCGAACGCTCGCTCACGCTCTTAAGCTTGTCGGCATAACCGGGAAACGAGAGGAAGTCCTTCGACGCCAGATTGGCATCCCATTCCTCAAAGGTACCCGCGTCGACCGTCATGCGCATGCGCGCGCGACCGCTCACGCGAAAGTGTTTGCCGCAACGGGGGCAGACCTCGAGGTTGTCGTGCAGGCGTGCCTCATCGATCACACGGCGGCACTCCGGGCACTTGATAAACACGTGGCGCGCGGGAAACTCGGCGCACGACTCGGTTATCGGCCCCTCGAGGACGTTGACCGTCTTCGCTTTTCTATTCATCAGCATAGAGATGCCCCATCAGATCGGTGTGATACATGCCCGACAAGAACTCGTCGTTTGCCAGCACGTCGAGCTGAAGCTCGCTGTTTTCGCTCACGCCCTCAATCACGAGCTCGCCCAGGGCCGAACGCATCTTGCGAATGGCGCCGTCACGCGTGGGCGCACACACGATGAGCTTGCCAAGCATGGAGTCGTAGTACGGCGGAACGTTCGCACCGGTAAACATGGCGGAATCCCAGCGCACGCGCGGACCACCCGGCACACGCAACGCGGTGACCGTTCCGCATGACGGCAGAAAGTCCGGCGTTTCGGCATTGATGCGGCACTCCATGGCGTGGTTGCGAACCGGCATGTCCTCCTGCTCAAAGGGCAGAGGCTGGCCGGCTGCCACGCGTAGCTGCCACTTGACCAAGTCGGTATCGGTCACAAACTCCGTAACCGGATGCTCCACCTGCAAGCGCGTGTTCATTTCCATGAAGTAGAAATTGCCGTCGTCCGAATACAGGAACTCGATGGTACCGGCTCCTTCGTAGCCGACGGCACGAGCCAGGTCACGCGCTGCCTTGTGCATGTGAGCACGAATGTCGTCGTGTCCGTCGAGGCACGGCGCGGGGCTCTCCTCGATCAGCTTTTGGTTGCGACGCTGAACCGAGCACTCGCGCTCGCCGAGCGAAAACACATGGCCCTGTTTATCGGCCATAATCTGCACCTCAACGTGGTGCGCCGGCGCGACGAACTTCTCCATGTAGCACTCGCCGTCGCCAAAGACGGCCTCGCCCTCGGCACGTGCCTCGATGAACGCCTTTGCCGCATCTTCCACGCGCTCGACCTTGCGAATGCCGCGACCGCCACCGCCGGCGCGCGCCTTAATAAGCACGGGGCAGCCAATGCGCTCGGCCTCGGCCGTTGCCTCCTCGGGACTTTTGAGCAAATCGCAGCCCGGCACGATGGGCACGCCCGCCGCGGCGGCCGTTCGACGCGCGGCGTCCTTGTCGCCCATGCTGTCGATCACCTTGGCCGAAGGACCGACAAACGCCAGGCCATACTTGTCGCAGTCGCGCACGAAGCTCGCCTTCTCGGAAAAGAAGCCATAGCCGGGATGAATTGCCTTTGCCCCCGACTTCACGGCACAGGTGAGCACGGCATCGTCGTTGAGGTAGCTCTCGGCAAGACGCGGGCCACCGATGCAATACGCCTCGTCGGCAAGCTGCACGTGCAGCGCGTCCGCATCGGCCGTGGAATAAACGGCGACGGTCTTGATGCCCATATCGCGGCACGCGCGGATAACACGGACCGCGACTTCTCCGCGGTTGGCGATGAGCACTTTGTCGAACATGAAGCCTTCCTTAACTTTCGTGCATGAGTGCAAAAGACATATCGGCGCGGCAGCAAACCTCACCATTGACGCTCGCAGTACCCGTCGCAAAGCGGAACGGCCCGCGCGCACGCGTGATGGTGCACACCAGATCAACCGTGTCGCCCGGGCGCACCGGACGCTTAAAGCGCACCTTATCGAGGCTCGTATAGAACGGCGTCGCGCCGCGCGCCTCCTCGTCGCCCATCAGCAGCACGCAACAGTTTTGGGCGAGCATCTCGCACTGAATCACGCCGGGGACTACCGGGTTTCCCGGAAAATGCCCCTGCAAAAAGTACTCGTCACCCGTAATCGTGATCTTGCCGTGGGCCTCGTCGCCCACCAGCTCGGCCTCGTCGAGCAAAAGCATCGGTTCGCGATGCGGCAACAGCTTCTTGAGCTCTTCTTTGTTCATGGATATCACCTATCCGATCCTCATGAGGCAGCTGCCAAACTCCACAAGGTCGCCGTCGGCCACGCAGATCTCGAGCACCTCGCCATCCGCCTCTGCCGTTACCTCGTTGAGAACCTTCATGGCCTCGATGATGCAGAGGGTCTCGCCGGCCTTGACCTTGGAGCCCACGTGCACAAACGGCTCGTCGCCCGGCGCCGGGGCAGTATAGAAAACGCCGACCATGGGAGCGGTCACCTCGGTGCCCTTGGGCTCCGGTGCGGCGGCAGGCGCCTGCGCGGCGGGCTCCGGTGCGGCGGCAGGCATGGCGACAGGAGCCACCGCCGGAGCAGTCACGGCACCCGGCATAGGCATGGGCACGGCAACCGGCTGCGCGGCGCTCGCGCGCTCGAGTTCGACCGCGGTGCCATCGGGCTCCTCAACGCGTACGCGCGTGAGGCCGCGGTCCTCCATAACATCGGCTATCTCGGCAAGTCTTTTGGAATCCATGCTCTAGCTCCTCGTATATCTACGCAGCGCGATGGCGGCGTTGTGCCCGCCAAAGCCCAGGTTTGTCGAAAGCGCCCAGGTAAGGTCGGCGCGAACCGCGCGATTGGGCGTGTAGTCAAGATCGCAGGCGGGATCGGGCGTGTGGTAGTTAATGGTCGGCGGCACCACGCCCTGCTCGAGCGCCATGGCGCAGGCCATGACCTCGATGGCACCCGTGGCACCGATCATGTGCCCGGTCATCGACTTAGTCGACGAGACGTGCGCGGCGCGTGCCGCGTCCTCGCCGAGCGCACGCTTTATGCCCGCCGTCTCGGACGAATCGTTGAGCTTGGTCGAGGTGCCGTGAGCGTTGATGTAGAGGCCCTCGGAAGGCTTAACGTCGCCCTCGGCCACCGCCAGCGATATCGCACGGGCAATGCCGGCGGCATCGGGGTCGGGGCTCGTAATGTGATAGGCATCATCGGTGTTGCCGTAGCCCACGACCTCGGCATAAATGTGCGCACCGCGCGCCTGCGCATGCTCCATGCTCTCGAGTACCAGCACGCAGGCGCCCTCACCCATCACAAAGCCATCGCGGTCTGCGTCGAACGGGCGGCAGGCCGTCGCGGGATCGGGGTTGGTGGTCAATGCGCGGCAGGACGTAAAGCCTGCAACAGCATCGGGGATAATGGCCGCCTCGGCGCCGCCCGCGAGGATCGCGTCGGCATAGCCGTGCTTGATGGCGCGGAACGCCTCGCCCACCGCATGGGCCGAGGTCGCGCAAGCAGTCACGACTGGCAGGGTCGGTCCCTTTGCCTTGTGGCGGATCGCGATATTGCCCGAAGCCATGTTGGGGATCATCATCGCAATCATATAGGGCGATGCGCGGCGAGGTCCACGATCGGCGATCGTGTGGACGTTGTCGACGAGCGTCGTCATGCCGCCCACGCCCGAGCCCACGTAGACGCCCAGGCGCTCACGATCGATGGCGCCTTCGACATCAAAGCCCGCATCGTGCATTGCCTCGTCCGAAGCCGCCATCGCAAACTGAACGCAGGGGTCCAGATGCTTGGCGTCACGCTTGCCAAAGTACTCGTTGCCGTCAAAGCCCTTGACTTCGGCCGCCACCTTGACGGTAAACGCATCGGTATCGAAGTGCGTGATCGGGCCGATGCCACAGGTCCCGGCGCACATGGCCGCCCAGGTGGCAAGCGCGGTGTTGCCGAGCGGCGATACGGCACCGATGCCGGTGATTGCAACTCTCTGTTCCATCATGGTCTCCTCATCCAAGCCGTTCTTCGGCCCTGGTTTCTACATCGCCATTCCGCCGTCGACGCGCACGACCTCGCCCGTAATGTAAGCAGCCGCATCGCTCGCTAAAAAGCGCACCACGCCGGCCACTTCCTCGGGACGTGCCATGCGCTTAAGGGGAATCTGTTCCTCGGTTGCCGTACGCACCTTCTCCGAGAGCTTTGCCGTCATATCTGTCTCGACAAACCCGGGGGCGACCGCGTTCGCTCGTACGCCACGAGGCGCAAGCTCGCGCGCCACCGCCTTGGTAAGCCCTATCACGCCTGCCTTGGAAGCAGCGTAGTTGGCTTGCCCGGCATTGCCCATCAGGCCCACGACCGAGCTCATGTTGACGACGCAACCGCCGCGCTGGCGCATAAAGGTCTTGGTGAGCGCGCGCGTCATATTGAATGTTCCCTTGAGATTGACATCGAGCACGCGATTGAATGCGTCATCGCCCATGCGTATGAGCAGGCCATCGCGGGTGATGCCGGCGTTGTTGACGAGCGCCCAAATGGAACCAAAGTCGTTGAGGACCGCTTCCACGCACGCGTTGACGGCAGCGGGATCGGTCACGTCGCATTGATATGCGCGTGCCGTGGCGCCAACCGCCTCACAGGCTTCGCACGTCTTGCGCGCCGCATCGACGCTGCCGGCATAGACGACGGCGATATCAAAGCCGTCCTCCGCCAGACCGACAGCGCAGGCGCGGCCGATACCCCGCGAGCCGCCCGTGACCAGTGCCACGCGACGTGAGTCGTTGCGCTCGAGCGCGCCGTTGTTCAAGTTGCCCATGTCATTCCTTTCGGGTTACAGCCCTGTGGACTATGCGAGCTCGTCGGCAATAGCTGCGACCTGCTCGGCCGTTTCGCACGAATACACGCGAACGTCGCTCAACGTACGCTTGACCAAGCCGGACAACGTTTTGCCAGGGCCGACCTCAATAAACGTATCGATGCCTTGATCCTGCAGAGCATGCAGCGTGTCGACCCAGCGCACGGCATGACTCACCTGGTTGGCCAGCATCTCCGCTGCCGCCTGCGGGTCGGCCGGATAGGGCGCCGCTGTCATATTTGCCATAACAGGAATCAGCAGCGGGGACGGCGCGTGACCGGCCTCGATATATGCAGCAAGGCCACAGGTCGCCTCGGCCATATAGGGGCTATGGAATGCACCCGACACCGCGACCTTCATGGCGCGACCGCCAGCCTCTTTCACTAGAACGTCGAGCTCCTGCAGCGCCTCGGGCGCTCCGGCCACAACCGTCTGCTGGGGGCTGTTGTAGTTGACCGGCCAGCAGTCCTCGCCGGCCTGTTTTGCCAAGCCCTCGACCTGCGCCGCATCGAGTTTGATGACGGCGCGCATGCCGCCGGGGTGACGCTCGGCCGCCGTGGCCATCAATGCCGCACGCTCACATACGAGCTCAAAACCCGCTCGCGTATCGAACGCCCCCGCAAAGGTGAGCGCGGCGACCTCACCAAGCGAAAAACCCGCACAG
The DNA here is from genome assembly GCA_958451615.1 of uncultured Collinsella sp. Taxonomy (GTDB): domain Bacteria; phylum Actinomycetota; class Coriobacteriia; order Coriobacteriales; family Coriobacteriaceae; genus Collinsella. Next base: position 10,110 of record CAUDQR010000003.1, read on the forward strand.
GCGGTAGGTACCACGCCGCGCTCACGCAGGGCGGCAGCCGCTGCCAGATCGTGAACGAACACGCACGGCTGCGTGTTCTCGGTCTGCGAGAGTTCCTCCTTGGAGGCGCTTCGGCACTGCTCACTGGTCCCCGGGCGCACCTCGTCGGCAATGGCGAACACCTCGGCGGCCGCCGGCGATGCCTCGATCAGGTCGACGCCCATCGCGGGGTGCTGGGCGCCCTGGCCGGCAAACAGAAACGCTACGCCACCCATGCGCACGCACCCTTCAGGACGTGCTCGGCGCCATCGACCAGGTCGTCAACGATTTCACGTGCGCTTTGGCGCTCGTTGACCATGCCGGCAATCTGTCCACACAAAAACGAGCCCTCTTCGTAATTGCCGTCCTTGGCGGCCTTGCGAAGGGCGCCCGTGCCCATGGCCCCGAGCTCCTCGACGCTTACGCCCGCCGCCTCGCTCTTGGCGTAGGCGTTGGTGAAGGGGCTCTTGAGGGCACGCACCGGGTGTCCCGTCGAGCGGCCGGTCGCACGCGTCGAGGTGTCGTTGGCCTTCAGAACCATCTCCTTGTACTGCTCCGATACGGTGCACTCATCTGCGATCAGAAAGCGCGTACCCACCTGCACGCCGGCGGCGCCCAGCATAAAGGCGGCCGCCACGCCGCGGCCATCGGCGATACCGCCAGCCGCAACCACGGGAATATCGACCGCATCGACAACCTGCGGCACCAGTGCCATCGTCGAGGTCTCGCCAATATGGCCGCCTGATTCGGTACCCTCGGCAACCACGGCAGTGGCTCCACGACGCGCCACGAGGCGCGCCAGCGCCACCGAGGCAACGACCGGGATGACCTTGATGCCCGCCTCGTTCCACGCCTTCATGTACTTGGTGGGATTGCCGGCACCCGTCACGACGACCGGTACCCGCTCGTCAATCACGACCCGCGCGACCTCGTCGGCAAACGGGCTCATGAGCATGACGTTGACGCCAAAGGGCTTATCCGTCCTGGCGCGCAGCTCATGAATCTGGTCGCGCAGCCAGTTGGCGTCGGCGTTCATGGCCGCGATAATCCCTAAGCCGCCCGCCTCGGACACTGCGGACGCCAGCGAGGCGTCGGCGATCCAGGCCATACCGCCCTGGAACACGGGCTTTTCGATGCCGAGTAGATCGCAGAGAGGAGTCTTGAGCATCTCTACTTCTCCAATGCCGCCTCGACCGTATCGGCGAACTCGCCGACCGTCTTGGGGTTCTCCTCGGTATCGAGCTGGATGCCAAACTCGTCCTCAACGGCGACGAGGATCTCGACGGTGCCCAGACTGTCGAGACCAATCTCCTCGAGCGTGGACTCGGGCTTCATCTCGACATCGTCAAGACCGGCGGTCTCGCGGATAACATCGCAAACGCGCTCGAAGGTCTTCTGATCTGCCATGGTAGTTCTCCTTTGTTTGTGCCCTAGGGGCGTTTTTATTTCCTATGTGCGACTACTTCCAACGAAGTAGATAGCCACCTATATCCAGACCGGCGCCAAATCCAACGAGGGTGATGGTGTCGCCCGTGTGAAGTGCACCGGCGTTTGCCAGCCGGTCGAGGGCAAGCGGAATGCATGCGCTCGAAATGTTGCCGGTCTCGCGCAGCGTTCGAACCACGCGCTTGTCTGGCACACCGAGGCGCTTGACCGCCTGACTCAGGATTCGTTCGTTAGCCTGATGGAATACAAAATGGTCGATGTCCTCGACCGAAATGCCCGCATCGCTCGCAAGCTTATGGACCGTGTCGCAAATCGCGTTGACGCCGAACTTGAACACGCGGCGGCCATTCATGGACAGCACGCTCTCGCTATCTGCGGAGGCCTTAAACGGCGAGGTGCCGACCAGACCGGGAACGCACAACGTCTCGACGTCGGGCGCCGTCGAAAGCTCAACGGCAAGGGGGCTGTCTCCCCCAGCCTCAATCACCGCGGCGCCTGCCCCATCGCCAAAGAGCACACAGGTGGCGCGGTCGGTCCAGTCGAGCGCGCGCGTCATCTGCTCGGCGGCAACGACAAGCACATGCTTGGCTCGTCCTCGGGCGATATAGCCCTCGGCAACATCGAGCGCAAATACGAAGCCGGCGCAGGCAGCCGAGACATCGAAGGCAGGGCACGTCGCGCCCAGTCGCTCAGCAACGGCACACGCCTCGGCGGGAACAAGGTGGTCACCCGTCGTCGTCGAGCAGACGATCAGATCCAACTGGCTCGCGTCGATTCCGGACACCTGAAGTGCCCGCTCGCTCGCCGCTACGGCAAGGTCGTCAAGTGACTCGGTGGTGCAGACGTGGCGACTCTTAATACCTGTGCGGGTAAAAATCCACTCATCCGAGGTATCGAGGAACTCGGACAGCTCGTCATTGGAAACACTGCGCTTAGGAAGCGCCGAGCCTGTTCCAAGAATCGTGAAACCCATCACTAACCTCCTTTGAGTTGTTGACGTGTTTACATCGACCAAGAGAGGATAGCGCATTTCAGTCGTTGTTAACGTGTTAACATTAAATTGTCCAAATGCGACAAAGGCTTCACATTGTGTCTCTCTCGACACTATTGCGTTATTCACTTATTCATTAAGGAGGTAGCAGCCGTTATGGATGCCAAATTAACGATAGTCGACGTAACCGGATCGACCAACGATGACCTGCTCGAAGCAGGAAAACAGGGAGCGCCGCACGGCACAGGACTTGCCGCCCGGGCTCAGACAGCAGGACGCGGCCGGCGCGGCCACAAGTGGGATTCAACCGCCGGCAACCTATTGCTTTCGATTGTCCTGCGTCCATGCGTTAATCCTGCGAAGTACTCTGGTCTTGCTGCCGTCAGCGGCCTAGCGGTGCTCGAGGCGCTCGAAAAACAGGGTCTTGCAAACGAGATTGGCCTCAAATGGCCCAACGACCTGGTCGCGCGTGGACGCAAACTCGGCGGCATTCTGGTCGAGGCCGCACGCGATAACGAAGGCAAACCTTTCGCCGTCTGTGGCATTGGTGTCAATGTGAACTATGCGCCCCAAGAGGTGCCCGATGGCGGCCTGCCGGCAATCGGTCTCTCGGACCTTAACGAGAACGTTCCAGCTGTCGACATGCTCCTCGATGAGGTCTATCACGCAGTTATAGACGCTATAGATGCCTGGGCAGAACGCCTCAACGCCATGGAAGAAAACACCGGACCGCTCGCGCCCGTCCACGGCGAATATGTCGCTCACCTCAATTGGATTGGAAAGCACGTTATCGCCCGCTCCCCTGCCGGTGACGAGCTGGCGCGAGGCATCTTTAAAACGGTCGATGGCTTTGGTCGTGCGTGCATCGAAACAAAAGACGGCTTGCGATCCTTCCATTTTGAGGAAGCGTCATTGCGCCCCTTGAGTGAGTAGGTCGCCACAGCCAGCCGCTCGGCAGCCTTACCCGGCGATCCAAACCCATCATGCAAAACAAAAGGGCCCCGCTACCGTAACGGCAGCGGGGCCCTTTAAGCTATGAGCGATATCGCTTAGAGCTTGATGTCGATGTCGACGCCAGCGGGGAGGTCGAGACGCATAAGCGAATCAACGGTGCCCGAGGTGGGGTCGAGGATGTCGATGAGGCGCTTGTGGGTGCGCATCTCGAACTGCTCACGGGAGTCCTTGTTCACGTGCGGCGAGCGGATAACCGTGTACAGGTTGCGCTCGGTGGGCAGGGGGACAGGACCGGAAACGCGAGCGCCGGTCTTCTGAGCGGTCTCGACGATGAGCTTCGCGGACTGATCGACGACCTCGTGATCATAGCCCTTGAGGCGAATGCGGATCTTCTGGGTAGCCAACTTAAACCTCCAAAGAGTGAGAGAGATGCTCTCGCGGATTACGTAACAGGGAGCTCGAACTTAGGCGTTCTTGCTCATGACCTCGTCCACGATGGACTTGGGCGCGGGCTCATAAGAGTCGAACTGCATCGTGTAGGATGCACGGCCCTGGGTCTGGGAGCGAAGGTCGGTAGCGTAACCGAACATCTCGCCCAGCGGCACCTTGGCACGGATGAGCTTGCTGTTCTTGCGATCCTCCATGCCCTCGATCTTGCCGCGGCGACCGGAGAGGTTGCCCATAACGTCGCCCATGTACTGCTCGGGGGTCTCGACCTCGACAGCCATGATCGGCTCGAGCAGCTGCGGGTCGGACTTCTTGAGGGCGTCCTTGATAGCCATGGAACCGGCGATCTTGAAGGCGGCCTCGGAGGAGTCGACCTCGTGGTAAGAACCGTCGAACAGGGTGACCTTAACGTCGAGGACCGGGAAGCCGGCGATAACACCGGTGTTCAGGGCCTCCTGGATGCCCTTGTCGATGGACGGGATGTACTCCTTAGGCACGACGCCGCCGACGATAGCGTTGACGAACTCGTAGCCGAAGCCCTCCTCCATCTTCTCGAGCTTGATGACGGCGTGGCCGTACTGACCGCGACCGCCGGACTGACGGACGAACTTGCCCTCAGCCTTCTCGACGTCGTGACCAGCGGTCTCGCGGTAGGCAACCTGGGGCTTACCGACGTTAGCGTCAACCTTGAACTCGCGGAGCAGACGGTCGACGATGATCTCGAGGTGCAGCTCGCCCATGCCGGCGATGATGGTCTGGCCGGTCTCGTGGTTGGTGGACACCTGGAAGGTCGGGTCCTCCTCGGCGAGCTTGGTCAGAGCCAGGGACATCTTGTCCTGCTCGGCCTTGGTCTTGGGCTCGATGGCAACGTCAATAACGGGCTTAGCGAACTCGATCTTCTCGAGGACGATCTCCTTGCCCTCGGCGCACAGGGTGTCACCGGTGGTGGAGTTCTTGAAGCCGACGCAAGCGACGATGTCGCCGGCGGCAGCGTCGTCACGGTCGATACGCTCGGCGGCGTTCATCTCGAGGATGCGGCCGAGGCGCTCGCGCTGACCGTTGGAAGCGTTGACAACGTAGGAGCCGGACTCGGCGCGGCCGGAGTAAACGCGGACGTAGGTGAGCTTACCGACGAACGGGTCGGTCATGATCTTGAAGACCAGGCCGGAGAAGGGCTCGTCGAAGGAAGGATGACGCTGAATCTCCTCGCCGGTGTCCGGATCGGTACCGGTGACGGCCTCGACGTCAAGCGGGCTGGGCAGGTAGTCGACGACAGCGTCGAGCAGCTCCTGAACGCCCTTGTTCTTGTAGGCGGAACCCACGAAGACGAGGTTGAGCTCGTTGGCCAGAACGCCCTTGCGCAGAGCAGCCTTGAGCTCCTCGACGGTGAAGTCCTCCTCCATGAGGATCTTCTCCATGAGCTCGTCGTCAAAGCTGGCAGCAGCGTCGAGGAGCTCCTCGCGCTTGGTGGCAGCGATGTCGGCAAACTCAGCCGGGATCTCGTCCATCGGCTCGGGGTAGGTCATGCCCTTCTCGTCGGCCTTGAAGTCCCATGCAGTCATGGTGACCAGGTCGATGACGCCCCAGAAGTTGTCCTCGGCGCCCATCGGGACCTGAGCGGCCACGGCGTTGGCGTCGAGACGATCCTTCATGGTCTCGATAGCGTTGAAGAAGTCAGCGCCCACGCGGTCATACTTGTTGATGAAGGCGATGCGGGGGACGTTGAAGGTAGAAGCCTGACGCCAAACGGTCTCAGACTGGGGCTGAACGCCGGCAACGGCGTCGAAGACGGCGACAGCGCCATCGAGGACGCGCAGGCAGCGCTCGACCTCGGCGGTGAAGTCAACGTGGCCCGGGGTGTCGATGATCTGGATGCGGTAGTCCTTACCGTCCTTGTTCCAGAAGCACGTGGTAGCAGCGGAGGTAATGGTTACGCCGCGCTCCTGCTCCTGAACCATCCAGTCCATGGTAGCAGCGCCCTCATGGACCTCACCGATCTTGTGGGTCTTACCGGTGTAGTAAAGAATACGCTCGGTCGTGGTGGTCTTACCGGCATCGATGTGGGCCATGATGCCGATGTTACGGGTATCGGAAAGCTTGTACTTAGGCTTAGCCATGTTAGTTCCTTACCTTAACTTACCAACGATAGTGAGAGAACGCGCGGTTGGCCTCGGCCATCTTGAAGACGTCCTCACGCTTCTTGACGGAAGCGCCCAGGCCGTTGGAGGCGTCGAGGATCTCGTTGGCGAGACGCTCGGCCATGGTCTTCTCCTTGCGAGCGCGGGAGAAGTTGACGATCCAGCGGATACCCAGAGCGGTGGAACGACGGGAGTTGACCTCCATCGGGACCTGATAGGTAGCGCCACCGACACGCTTGGGCTTAACCTCGAGCGTGGGCTTGACGTTGTCCATAGCCTTCTTGAAGGTAGCGAGAGCGTCGCCACCCTCGGACTTCTCGGCAACGATCTCGAAAGCGGTGTAAACGATGCGCTCAGCGGTGGCCTTCTTGCCGTCAAGAAGGACCTTGTTGATGAGCTGAGTCACCAGGCGGTTGTTGTAAACGGCGTCAGGCTGAACCTCACGACGATTAGCTGCTGCACGACGCGGCATGTGAAATCTCCTTAAGTGTCTACCGTGCGGCGCTCAAGACGGCACACGGCGAAAGTATCAAAACGTTATCTGGCTTATTTAGCCTTGGGGCGCTTAGCACCGTACTTGGAACGGGCCTGCATACGGTTCTGGACCGGAGCAGCGTCGTAGGCGCCACGGATGACGTGATAACGGACACCAGGGAGGTCACGGACACGACCGCCGCGGACGAGCACGATGGAGTGCTCCTGCAGGTTGTGGCCCTCACCCGGGATGTAAGCAGTAACTTCGATGCCGTTGACAAGGCGAACACGGGCAACCTTACGAAGAGCCGAGTTCGGCTTCTTGGGGCTCGTGGTGAAGACGCGGGTGCACACGCCGCGCTTCTGGGAGTTGTGCTGCAGAGCAGCGTTCTTGGACTTCTTGGGCACGGAACGACGGCCCTGGCGAACCAGCTGGTTAATAGTAGGCAAAGCGTACTCCTTCTCGAATGATTCCAGCTTTCTGTAAAGTGCAACGGCTTGAATCGAGGGGTCAGCATCCCCCTACGAAACACGCAGTTCGATAGGATACGTGGCGTTAGCTGTGCCGTCAACAGACCACGCCGCCGGGCGTATCCCAAAATTGGCACATTTCCGCAAAGCCTACACAAAAGGAATCCCCTCCTGTGCGCGGGGGGCGGATTCCCGGGCCGGGCGGCGCAGGGGTTAAGTTTGCTGCTCTACAGTCCTGGCTCGCACGGAGGCCACATTAAGTGGCCTCCGGCTCGTGCGGAACTCGCGACAATCTTAACCCCTGCGCCGCCCGGCCCGGGAATCCGACGTGCTCGTCGGGGCAACGTTACCTGCCAAAAAGGGACAGGTTTATTTTGGTCAGTTTTATCTGGGGAAACGTCGCGCTCCAACGGTGATCTGCTCTCACCTGTCGCATGGAAATCGGCGGCGCTTTCGGAAGTATGCGGCAAATTCTGGACCCGCCGAGCGCACCGGGGTTTTGCGATAATAAACCCGCAGGTAGAGCGCTTGAGCATATACGGTGTGGTCGACCCATCAAGATTTTGCCGCATACTTCAGGAATGCAGGCGAATATCGTGCGGTCTAACCGCCCATTTACCGCAAAGAAGGCCGCTTCCCCTAGTAGAAAGCGGCCCCAAATCTTACGAATAGACGATGGTAAAGGGTTCCGACGTTTCGGCGCCCCCTGTTGAAGTGCAGCGTGTGCCTTCGAGCGTTACTGAAACCACTTGGTCGACATCAATCAACTTCGTTGGCACCCAAATGTTCTCTCCGCTATTGCGTCCCATCGAAACATAGAAATTGTACGCCCCTGCGTCGTCATCTTCGATAATCTGCTCTGACCCATCCTTGTAGGTGACGGTCAGTTTATGATCAACTGCTTCATAGCCCAGATCATCGATGTGCGTCTGGATGGAAAACGGACTGATCTCGAGAGGCGAGTCATCGGAGCTGAGTTCTTTTGTATCGACGTGCGCTCCGACGTTAAACTCTGGCGTCGATACCTCGATCACCTTCGCATCCTCACCTTTGCCCTCCGTCCAACTGATATTCCAGGTGACCGCATGTCGTAAATCTCGATCGCGATTCCAAGATGCAAAGTACATCGTGCCGTTAATGACCGTGTCGCTTGATGTGTCTTTATCAATGGTGCAGCGTGTATCAGCCCATTCCTCGCCGAAGTTCATGCTGGGTGTACTGACGCCCCCTTCTTCTTCACCATAGAGAACAAGTTCGCCAAGCTCTGCCGCCGGCTTGTAGTAGTTAACGCCATTCGGATTGGACAATGTAAACGTCACAGCACCGCAACCGTTCTCGTCGATTGCCATCTCATGAATGTCGAGCGTATAGCCGTTGCCCTCGACGGACAGATTGACCTTCTGGACTGCACCCTCCAGGCTTTGGGGCGCGATACCATCACCAAACTCTCTGGTGTAGGTATATTTCGTCCCCGACGAGCCGCCATTTGTCCAGGTAACGGACTCTCCGTTGCCATGGTTTCCCCAGGCAGAGGCAAAATAACTGGAATTGACAACAGCGTAGGCGACCCCTCCGGTCGCCAGCACTCCGGCAAGACATCCGATTACGGCAACATACAGAGGCTTCGCGTGACCCTTTCGGCGAAGCGGCTCGCCAGCAGCGGCATAAAGAACACGGTCAGCAAGATCGCTATCGGCTTGGACGGACTCGAAGGCCTGCTTGATCTGGTTGGATTTCACGGTCGCCCTCCTCTAGGATGAACTTGAGCTTCGATCTGCCGCGAGCTAAACGCGTTCGAACGGTCGCGGCTGGCACATGCAGTAACTCGGCAATTTCTGAAGTCGAGAAGCCCAGATAGTAATAGAGCACGATAGGAATACGGAATCGCTCCGGAAGTCGCATAACGTCTGACAGGACCGCCTTGGTCTCCTCCTGCGCCGTCGAAAGCGAATCGGCCAGATTCTCAATATCCTCCACGCGCCTCCACGGCTTTCGAAAGAGAGATTTACATTCATTGATCGTGACCCGGATAAGCCATCGACGAAGATGCTCCCAGTTTTCAAATTGCGCGTCGCTTTTGAGCAACTTAAGAAAGACGTCTTGAGCGACATCGTCGGCGTCAGCGCGATCACGCAGATACGTCAATGCGATCCGAAACACGACATCCCGGTGGTCTTCGACCGCCTGTCTAAAAGCTTGTTCTTCCATAATCACCTCCCGGTGACATTAATGGTTCTCGATGAGGCCCTCACCATAGATACGCTCTTGTCGGGCGAAATGTTTCAAATTCAAGCATGAAAAACCGACCAAAATAAACCTGTCCCTTTTTGGCAAGGGATCAACGGAACGCAACAGGTTGAGCATACGCAAGCGAGCGGCCCCCAGAGCGTACAAGGTGGCATGAAAAAGGCAGGGCATTGACCTTTTGGTCATGCCCTGCCTTTTGAATGACAGATTGTAGCTCTGGGGGCCGCGCAGCGACGGAGGTCGCCGCCGTTCGTTAGAACGGCGGAACTAATTACTCCTCGTCGTTGTCCTTGGCCTCTTCGGCGTCGTCGGTGTCTACGAGCTGGTTGAGTAGCTCGTCGAGGGAAGCCATGTCCTCGTTGATCGCGCCGTTGGCGGGAGCCTTCTTGTCGTCGATCGGGGCGCCCAGGAGCTCCTCGTCGGCGTCGGCGTGATGCGTCGGCGTGGCGGAGGTGCCCAGCAGGATGTCGTCCGGACCGTCGGGGCTAAAGACCATCTGCAGCAGCTGCGAGAGGTCTTCCTCGTCGGCAACGTCGTCGTTGTTCTCGAGGATGTAGAGCAGGTCGTGGGCCTCCAGGCCGTCACGGAGCTCCTCGATCGCCTTGGCACCGATGCCATCGATGCGCAGCAGATCCTCCTCGGACTTGCCGACCAGGTCGCCGACCGTCTCGATGCCGACCTCGCTGAACTTGTTGGTCCAGCGCTGCGACACGCCCAGGTCGTCGAACAGGTACAGGCGAGCCTTCTCAGCAGAGATGGTGTGGCCGTTGCGGGTGAACGAACCGTCAGCACCGCCGAACTCGTCGTAGCCGGCCCAGTCGAGCTGCTGCGGAAGCTGCTCGTCCAGGTCCTTGAGCTCCACAGGAGCCCACTCGGGCAGCGACTTGGCGTTGGGCGAAGCCGGACCATCGATGTCCACGTAGCCGTCGGCCGTGCGATACGTCAGCTTGGCGTTGGCGTACGGCTTGAGGCCGGTACCAGCCGGGATCTTCTTACCGACGATGACGTTGGACTTAAGGTCGAGCAGGTGGTCGACCTTGCCCTCGATGGCAGCCTCGGTAAGGACACCAGCGGTACGGATGAACGAAGCGCTCGACAGCCAGGAGTCGATGTTGGACGCGACCTTGAGCGTACCCAGGATGACGGGCTCGGCCACGGGAGCCTGACCGCCCAGACGGGCAACGCGCTCGACCTCGTCGGCGAACTCGTAGCGGTCGACGTACTGACCAAGCAGGTACTTGGAGTCGCCGGGGTTGGTGATCTGAACGCGACGCAGCATCTGACGTGCGAGCACCTCGATGTGCTTGTCGTTCAGGTCGACGCCCTGGCTGGTGTAGACGTCCTTAACGCTCTCGACGAAGGTGTGCATCGTCGACTCGATGTCGGTCAGCTTGCGCAGGTTGCGGAAGTTGACGAAGCCCTTGGTGATCTGGTCGCCGGCGCGAACCTCGCAGCCGTCCTCGATCTCGGGCATAAAGCGCACCGAAGCGGGGACGCGACGCTCGTCGAGGACACGGGTGTGATCCTCGGAGTCGGTGAGCGTCAGCACGTACTCGGACTTCTCGGGCTTAATCGAGAGGTGACCGGAGTACGGAGCCAGCTCGGCCTCACGACCCAGGATCTTCTCGTTGACGTTGCCGACGATATCGAACATACGGCTGACCGTAGGCAGACCCTGCGTAATATCGTCGACGCCAGCGACGCCGCCGGAGTGAATGGTACGCATCGTAAGCTGCGTACCGGGCTCGCCGATGGACTGGGCGGCAATAATGCCGACCGCGGTACCGATGGCGACCGGACGACGGGTGGAAAGATCCCAGCCGTAGCACTTCTGGCACACGCCGTACTTGGAGCGGCAGGTGAGCAGCGCGCGGAGCTTGACCTTCTTAAGGCCGGCATCGACCATCTTCTGGATGTCAGCGACCTTCTCGATGTAGCCGTCCTGCTCAAAGAGCACGGTGCCATCGGGAGCCACGACGTCCTCAATGAAGCAACGGCCGACGAGGTCGGTGTTGAGGTCGGTGGTGCCGGGGATGATGAGGTTGTAGGTGACGCCCTCGTGCGTACCGCAGTCCTCCTCGCGGACGATGACGTCCTGGGCCACGTCGACCAGACGACGGGTCAGGTAACCAGAGTCTGAGGTGTGGGATGCGGTATCGACCAGGCCCTTACGGGCGCCGTAGGTCGAAATGAAGTACTCGAGCGGCAGCAGGCCCTCGCGGAAGTTCGCCTTAATGGGAAGGTCGATCGTCTCGCCGGACATGTCTGCCATCAGGCCACGCATGCCGCCGAGCTGACGCAGCTGGGTCTTAGAACCACGGGCGCCGGAGTCGGCCATCATGTAGAGCGGGTTCTCCTCGTCGAACAAGTCGAGCATGAGCGCTGCAACCTTATCGGTACAAGCGGTCCACTCGTTAACGACTTCGATGTGGCGCTCCGTCTCGTTGATGAAGCCCTCCTCGAAGTACTCGTTGATCTGGTCGACGTTGGCCTGGGCGCGATCGAGCAGCTCCTGCTTCTCGGCAGGGATGAGAGCGTCCCACACCGAGATGGTGAGGCCGGCGCGGGTAGCGTAGTGGAAGCCGGAGTACTTGATGGCGTCGAGGATCGGGCCGACCTTGGCCTCGGGATAGCGATCGCAGCAGTCCGCAACCAGCTTGGCCACGTCGCCCTTGACCATCTTGTAGTTCATGAACTCGTAGTCTTCGGGCAGGCACTGGCGGTTGAAGATGATGCGGCCGATAGAGGTCTCGAAGCGCGCGGTCTTGTTGCCGGTGACGTCGTAGTCGACAAACTCGTTCTTGCCGTTCTTGACGCGGAAGATACGGGTGCCGTCCTCGTTGATGACATTGGCGTCGGCAGCGGACACGCGGACCTGAATCTTGGCCTGCATGTCGACCTCGGAGCGGCAGTCATAGGCGTGCAGCGCGTCGTCGAAGCTGGCGAACACGTGGTTCTCGCCCGGCAGACCGTCGCGGACCTGGGTCAGGTAGTACACACCGATGATCATGTCCTGCGAGGGGATGTTAACCGGCTTGCCGGATGCCGGCGAGCGCAGGTTGTTCGCAGAGAGCATAAGCACGCGAGCCTCGGCCTGAGCCTGGCTGGACAGCGGCACATGGACAGACATCTGGTCGCCGTCGAAGTCGGCGTTGAAGGGCGAGCAGACCAGCGGATGCAGGTGGATAGCCTTGCCCTCGACCAGCACCGGCTCAAAGGCCTGGATGGACAGACGGTGCAGGGTCGGTGCACGGTTGAGCAGCACGACGCGGCCGTCGATGACCTCTTCGAGGATGTCCCACACAAAGGTGGCACCACGGTCGATAGCACGCTTGGCGCCCTTGATGTTCTCGACCTTGCCGAGCTCGACCAGGCGCTTCATGACGAAGGGCTTGAAGAGCTCCAGCGCCATGGTCTTGGGCAGACCGCACTGGTGCAGCAGCAACTTGGGGTCGGTAACGATTACCGAACGGCCGGAGTAGTCGACACGCTTGCCCAGCAGGTTCTGACGGAAACGACCCTGCTTGCCCTTGAGGGCCTCGGCGAGCGACTTGAGCGGGCGACCGCCACGGCCAGAGACCGGGCGACCACGACGGCCGTTGTCGAACAGGGCGTCCACGGACTCCTGGAGCATGCGCTTCTCGTTGTTCACGATGATCGCAGGGGCGTCCAGGTCGAGCAGGCGCTTGAGTCGGTTGTTACGGTTGATCACGCGACGATACAGGTCGTTGAGGTCGGACGCGGCAAAGCGACCGCCGTCGAGCTGGACCATCGGGCGCAGATCGGGCGGAATGACCGGGATGACATCCAGGATCATGTTCGCGGGGCTGTTGCCACCCTTCAGGAAGGCGTCAACGACCTCGAGGCGCTTGACGGCCTTCTCGCGCTTCTGCTTCTGGGAATCCTCGTCGGCAATGATGGCCTTGAGCTTCTCGGCCTCGGAAGGAAGGTCGATGGCAGCGAGCAGGTCGCGGACGGCCTCGGCACCCATGCCACCCTTGAAGTACATGGAGTAGTAGCGGGTCATCTCGCGGAACAGCGGCTCATCGGAGATGAGGTCGCGCTCGGTGAGCTTCATGAAGGCGTTGAAGGCGTCCGTGCGGAGCTGCTTCTCGTCCTTGCACTCTTCCTCGATGTCGACGATGCCAGAGGCGATCTCCTCGGGGGTCAGCGGCTCCTCGTCGGAGAACTCGTCAAAGTTCTCGGGGTCGCCCTGCTCCTTGAGGGACTCGATCTGGCGGGCGCACTCGGCATCGATCTCTTCCAGATCGGCGGCGAGCTCCTCGCGCAGGTCGTCAGCGTCGGCCTCGCGAGCCTCGTAGTCAACCTCGGTGATGATGTAGCTGGCAAAGTACAGAACCTTCTCGAGGTCCTTGGACTTGATGTCGAGCATACGGCTCATCGGGAAGCTCGTGGGGCTCTTGAAGTACCAGATGTGGGACACGGGAGCGGCGAGCTCGATGTGGCCCATGCGGTCGCGACGCACCTTGGCCGAGGTGACCTCGACGCCGCAGCGCTCGCAGACGATGCCCTTAAAGCGGATGCCCTTGTACTTGCCGCAGGAGCACTCCCAGTCCTTGGCGGGACCGAAGATCTTCTCGCAGAACAGGCCGTCCTTCTCGGGCTTGAGGGTACGGTAATTGATGGTCTCCGGCTTCTTGACCTCACCGTGCGACCAGGAACGGATCTGGTCGGCGGAGGCAAGGGAGATCTTTACCGAGTCAAAATCAGTAGCTTCGAAATCTGCCACAGTCAACTACTCCTTATCAGTGGTCGTGGCGGCGACAGCCTCGGGTGCCTCGGCGGTCTCGGCATCCTCGGCCTCGACGTCGGTGTCAACGCCGGCGAGCGCAGCCAGGTCGTCGAGAGCAGAGGTCTCCTCGGCGGTCACAGGGGCGGAGGCGTCCTCGTCGGCATCGTGCATGGGCTCGATGTCCAGCGCGAGGGAGCGGATCTCCTTGACGAGAACCTTGAAGGACTCGGGGATACCCGGGACAGGAACGTTCTCGCCCTTGACGATGGACTCGTAGGTCTTGACGCGGCCCACGGTATCGTCGGACTTGACGGTCAGGATCTCCTGCAGGACGTTGGAAGCGCCGTAAGCGTACAGTGCCCAAACTTCCATCTCGCCGAAGCGCTGGCCGCCGAACTGGGCCTTGCCGCCCAGAGGCTGCTGGGTAACCAGGCTGTAAGGGCCAGTCGAACGGGCGTGGATCTTGTCGTCGACCATGTGGCCGAGCTTGAGGATGTAGGACGTACCCACGGTAATGGGCTCGCGGAACTCCTCGCCGGTACGGCCGTCGAACAGACGGGTCTTGCCGCGCTCGTCAAGCTGGGTGACGAACTCGGGGCGCATGTGATCGCCAAAGGCAGCGGTGGCCTTGTTGAGCATGTTCTTGTTGGCACGACGGATGACCTCGGCGATCTCGTCCTCCTTGGCGCCGTCGAAGACGGGCGTCGCGGTGAAGAACGGACCGGGGACGTACTTGTCGGAGTCGGCCTGCTCGGTATCCCAACCGCAGGCAGCAGCCCAGCCAAGGTGGCACTCGAGCAGCTGGCCGACGTTCATACGCGAAGGAACGCCCAGCGGGTTGAGGATAACGTCGATCGGGGTACCGTCAGCCATGTAGGGCATGTCCTCGACCGGCAGAACGTTACAGATAACACCCTTGTTGCCGTGGCGGCCGGCGATCTTATCGCCCTGCTGGATCTTACGACGCTGGGCGACGTAGACGCGCACCTGCTCGTTGACGCCGGGGGCCAGGTCGTCGCCGTTCTCGCGGCTAAAGCGGACGACGTCGATGACGCGGCCGTAAGCGCCGTGAGGCATCTTAAGGGAGGTGTCACGGACATCGTGGGCCTTGGCACCGAAGATGGCGCGCAGCAGGCGCTCCTCGGCGGTCAGAGCGCTCTCGCCCTTAGGCGTGACCTTACCGACCAGGATGTCGCCAGGGCCGACCTCGGCGCCGATGCGGATGATGCCGTCCTCGTCGAGGTTGGCAAGCATGTCCTCGGAGAGGTTCGGGATCTCGCGGGTGATCTCCTCGGGGCCGAGCTTGGTGTCGCGGGCGTCGATCTCGTGACGGGTGATGTTGATGGTCGTCAGCAGGTCCTCGGCCACCAGGCGCTCGGACACGACGATACCGTCCTCGTAGTTGAAGCCTTCCCACGGCATGTAGGCCACGGTGAGGTTCTGACCCAGTGCGAGCTCGCCATGATCGGTCGAAGGACCGTCAGCCAGGGGCTCGCCCTGCTCAACGGTGTCACCGACGCGCACGAGCGGACGGTGGTTGATGCAGGTGGACTGGTTGGAGCGCTGGTACTTGGCCAGGTGATACTCGTCCATGCCGCCGGCATGCTTGACGATGATCTTGGCAGCGTCGGCAAAGATGACCTCGCCGGCGTTCTTGGCCAGGGTGACCTCGCCGGAGTCCAGAGCGGCGCGACGCTCCATGCCGGTACCGACATAGGGAGCGGCGGGGTGAACCAGCGGCACGGCCTGACGCTGCATGTTAGCGCCCATCAGCGTACGCTTGGCGTCGTCGTGCTCGAGGAACGGAATCAGCGTGGCTGCGACGGAGAGCATCTGACGCGGCGAGACGTCCATGTAGTCGACGTCCTCGACAGGCACGTCGGCGGGAGCGCCGAAGGAGCCGTCGAAGTCGCGGGTACGGGCGATCACGGTGTGCGGACGAACGATCTTGCCCTCGGCATCGGTCGTGATGAACTCGTTGGTCTTGGGATCGAGCGGCGTGTTGGCCGGCGCGATGACGTGCTTCTCTTCCTCGTCAGCGGTCATCCAGTCGATCTGGTCGGTGGCAACGCCGTTCTCGACGCGACGGAACGGGGCCTCGATGAAGCCATACTCGTTGACGCGGGCGTAGAGAGCGAGCGAGCCGATCAGGCCGATGTTGGGGCCTTCGGGGGTCTCGATCGGGCACATGCGGCTGTAGTGCGAGTTGTGAACGTCGCGGACGGCCGTCGGCACGTTGGTGCGGCGGCTGGAGCCCGACTTGTGTCCGGCAAGACCACCAGGGCCGAGTGCGGACAGACGGCGCTTGTGGGTCAGACCGGT
Organism: uncultured Collinsella sp.; assembly: GCA_958451615.1. GTDB lineage: Bacteria > Actinomycetota > Coriobacteriia > Coriobacteriales > Coriobacteriaceae > Collinsella. Next base: position 26,371 of record CAUDQR010000003.1, read on the forward strand.
CAGGGGGTTCGCCTGGTCCATGAACTGCGAGAGCTGCGAGGAACCGAAGAACTCCTTGATGGAGGCCACGATCGGGCGGATGTTGATGAGCGACTGCGGGGTGATCTCGTCGATGTCCTGGGAGCTCATGCGCTCACGGACGACGCGCTCCATACGGCTCATGCCGATACGGAACTGGTTGGCGACAAGCTCGCCGACGGTGCGGATGCGGCGGTTGCCAAAGTGGTCGATGTCGTCGACCTTGAAGCCCTGCTCGCCGGCAGCGAGGGACAGCAGGTAGCGCAGCGTCGCGACGATATCCTCGTCGGTGAGCACCGTGACCTCTTCCTCGGTGGTGAGGTTGAGCTTTTTGTTGACCTTGTAACGACCGACGCGGGCCAGATCGTAGCGCTGCGGGTTGAAGAGCAGGCCCTCGAGCAGGCTGCGGGAAGCATCCACGGTGGGAGGCTCGCCCGGGCGCAGACGACGGTAGATCTCGATGAGGGCGTCCTCGCGGGTAAGGGCGGTGTCGCGCTCCAGGGTGCGCTTGATCACATCGGAGTTGCCGAGCAGCTCGATGATGTCGTCGTTGGTGACGGCGATGCCAAGGGCGCGCAGGAACATCGTGGCGCTCTGCTTGCGCTTACGGTCGATGGAGACCATGAGCTGGTCGCGCTTGTCGACCTCAAACTCGAGCCAGGCACCGCGGGACGGGATGATCTGGGCCTTGTAGATCTGCTTGCCCGAATCCATCTCGGAGCTGTAGTACACGCCCGGGGAGCGGACGAGCTGCGAGACGACGATACGCTCGGTACCGTTGATGATGAAGGTGCCCTGATCGGTCATCATGGGGAAGTCGCCCATAAAGACGAGCTGCTCCTTGATCTCGCCGGTCTCCTTGTTGGTGAGACGAACGTCGGTCAGAAGCGGGGCCTGATAGGTCATGTCCTTCTCGCGGCACTCCTCGACGGTGTGCGCGGGGTCGCCGAACTGATGCTCGCCGAAGGTAACCTCGAGAACATGGTTCTGGCTCTGGATGGGGCTGGATTCCTTGAACGCCTCACGAAGACCCTCGTCCTTAAAACGCTCAAAGGATTCCCTTTGAACAGAGATAAGGTTGGGGAGCTCCATGGCCTCCGGGATTTTCCCGAAGCTGACGCGCTTGCGCTCAGTGGCAGTGTATGCGTAGGTCACCAGGTTTTTCCTCCTTCACGGAAATGCTCGGTGGGTTGGCGAGGCATAGCTTCGCCAGTTATCGCAACCTAATAGTTTATCAGGTACCGACCGTTGGGCAAGAAAAGCCTTGACGCGATTGAGTTTTTGGAGTAGCAAAGTTTTTCGACAGAAAACACGCAGGTAGATATATGTGTATCGAACATCTGTTCATATATTTTCTGTGAACAGAGAGCCGGCAATCGCAGCTCTTATAAAAAACGGGCGCGAACCGAAGTCCGCGCCCGTAAATGTCGATGCCCGAAGGCTTACTTGCGCATCAATCCGCCGCGCTCGTCGATAGCGTCCCAGAAGGCATCGGCAAAGCGGGGGTCGCTTGCAGCCATGAGGGCGTTGGTGGCCATCCAGCCAGAGGGAGTGCCGGTGTCGTAGCCCGACAGCGGGTCGATGACGACCGCATACATGGCCTCGCGGTCGAGCGAACGGGCCATGGCGTCGGTGAGCTGGATCTCGCCGCCCTTGCCGGCCTGCTGATCGGCCAGCAGGTCCATGACCAGCGGGCTCAACAGGTAGCGACCGACGATGTACAGGTTGGACGGAGCAGCCTCGGGAGCGGGCTTCTCAACCAGACCGCCGATACGCCAGACAGCGCCCGGCTCGGCATCGGCAACGTCCTCGGCGCCCTCGAGCGAACCGACGCGCTCGCCGGCGATAACGCCGTAGCGGCTGACTTCCTCGGGCGAGCAAGCAGCGACGGCGATAACCGAAGCGCCACCGTGCTCCTTGGAAACGGCGAGCATCTTGTCGCAGATATCGCGGTTAGGCACAACGTAGTCGCCCAGAAGAACCAGGAAGTTCTCCCCTGCCACGGCGTCGGCAGCAGAGCGAATAGCATGGCCGAGGCCCTTGGGCTCGTACTGATAACGGAAGTCGACCGGCATACCGCCAGCGTGGGCGACGGCATCGGCATAGGCGTTCTTGCCGCGCTCGCGCAGCAGGTTCTCGAGCGAACGGTCGGGCTGGAAGTAGTTCAGCAGCTCGGGCTTGCCGGGAGAAGTAACGATGATGGCGTCGTCGACCTCCTCGGGGTCGAGTGCCTCCTCGACGACGTACTGAATGACGGGCTTGTCGAGCACCGGCAGCATCTCTTTGGGCGTGCACTTGGTGCCAGGCAGAAAACGCGTGCCAAGACCGGCGGCGGGGATGATTGCCTTCATGTTATTCAAAGATCCTTTCGCAGGCGCAAAAGCGCCCCATGCGTGCGGCACACAGCCGCAGACCAAATTGCGATACCCAAGCATCTTACCGCTGGAACTATATGTCGCTACAAGGCAGAGACAATTCTTCAGCAGGTCAACGCAAATTATTGCTCGAATGGTGCAATTTTATTGCCCAACGGCAGGGCACCCGATACGACGCAAATCACAGAACATGGCAGTTTGAGCAACCGATGCCGAGGGACCGAAAAACAAAAAAGACGGGGCTCGCAATGCGAACCCCGTCTGCAAAGAAATCTGGCGAGAAAGCCTGATTACTTGAGGGTGACAGCAGCGCCAGCAGCCTCGAGCTTCTCCTTGGCAGCCTCGGCGTCCTCCTTCTTGGCACCCTCGAGAACAGCCTTGGGAGCGCCCTCGACGACCTCCTTGGCCTCCTTCAGGCCAAGGTTGGTGAGCTCACGGACGGCCTTGATGACCTGGATCTTGTTGTCGCCGAAGCCCTCGAGCACGACGTCAAACTCGGTCTTCTCCTCGGCCTCAGCAGCGCCAGCAGCGGGAGCGGCGACAACAGCGGCAGGAGCAGCGGCGGAAACGCCGAAGGTGTCCTCGATAGCCTTAACGAGCTCGGAAGCCTCGAGAAGGGTCATTTCCTTAAGAGCATCGATGATCTCATCGGTGGTAAGCTTAGCCATTTCTAAGTCCTTTCGGTTTCCGTGCCTGTGCACGGAGATCAGTTAAAACACGGCGCGAATGCGCCAGGGGTGCGGCGTTGCCGCCGCGGGTGAAAACAGCGACTAGGCCGCCTTCTGCTCGGAGACCTGCTGGATCGAACGAGCGAGACCAGAGGAAACGCCGTTGACGCAGACAGCGATGTCGCGAGCGAAACCGGAGATGAGACCGGCGATCTGGCCGAGAAGCTGATCCTTGGTGGGCAGCTCGGCGATAGCCTTAACATCATCAGCGGAAACGGCCTTGCCGTCGGAGATACCGCCCTTGATCTCAAGGACGCCCTTGGACTTAGCAGAGAAGTCCTTAAGGGCCTTAGCGGCCTCGACCGGCTCGGACTCGTAGAACACATAAGCGACGGGGCCGGCGAGGATCTCGTCGAGCTCGGGCTGCTCCTGGTTCTTGAGAGCGATCTTGACCAGGTTGTTCTTGTAGACCTTCATCTCGGCGCCGCACTCGCGAAGCTGATGACGCAGCTCCTGAGCCTGCTTAACCGTCAGACCGTTGTAGTTGACGACGAACAGACCGGCGTTCTCGGCGATACGGGACTCGATCTCTGCAACCTTGTCGATTTTGTACTGCTGGGGCATGAATTACACCTCCTCGAATTCTTTCCGGGCACGGTCCGCCACAAGGACGTGACGGGGGCATGTCCAAAAAGAAAGCCCCCGCGCTGCATGAGCGACGGGGGCGAGAAGACATTTCTACTCGACCACCTCGGCTGGCGGGATATCCCATTAAGCTCGCGGGCGATGCCCGTTTGCACCGGCTGTCTCTGGCAGCGGATTCGTGCGTGAACCGAAAGTATTATGGCGGGGACCCCGGCGTCGGTCAACGGGAAACCGGGCTGCACACAATTCCACCATCCGGCCGCGCCGCCGAAGGCCAGGCGCAAGGTTTTCGCTCGGTCAGGTCCTGGGCTCGCACGAAGAGCACATTAAGTGCTCTTCGGCTCGTGCGGAATCTACGAAAACCTTGCGCCTGGCCTTCGGCGGCGCGGCCTGCGGTGACTTTGGGGCAGCCCGGTTTCCCGTTGGCCGGCACCCCCACTCATAAGCCTTAAGTCGGTGGGCTGATGATTTTGGGTCCCGTTGGGCTACAGAGTTGAAACGAAGGTGGACAGGCGGCGGAGGCCTTCGTCCAGATCTTTGTCGGAGACGCAGTAGCTGAGGCGGATGTAGCCTTCGGTGCCGAAGCAGTTTCCGGGGACTAGGGCTACGTTGGCCTCTTTGATGGCTTTGATGCAGAAGTCTTCGCTTGTCAGGCCGTACTGTTTAATGCTGGGGAAGGCGTAGAAGGCGCCGGCTGGTTCCACTACGTCGAGATCCATGGCGTCTAAGGCTGCGAGGACGCGTTCGCGGCGGGCTCGGTAGACTTTGAGCATGGGGGTTGGGTCGACAGTCAGGGCTCGGGCTGCGGCGTCCATCTCGAAGGAGACGGCGCTCGATACTAGGTATTGGTGAGCTTTTGCGATCTCGGCGATGACGGGTGCCGCTGCCGCGAGCCAACCCAGGCGCCAGCCGGTCATAGCCCAGGGCTTGGAGAAGCTCTCGATGACCACCGTCTGGTCGCGCAGCTCCGGGTGGCGCTGGGCAAAGCGCTCGTAGCCATCCACATAGACCAGACGGTTGTATACGTCGTCGCAGACTACGTAGATGCCCGCCTGCTCTGCCACGCGCGCCACGGCGTCGAGCGATGCCGTGTCGAGGATGCAACCCGTGGGATTGTTGGGCGAGCAGATGACGATGGCCTTGGTCGCCGGGGTCACACAGGCGCGAAGCGCATCCTCGTCAATCTGGAATTGCGCAGGCTCCGTATCCAAAAAGACAGCCTTGGCGTGGTTGGCCACGACGATGCTCTCGTACAGGCCAAAGGCCGGCGTGGGGATGATGACCTCGTCGCCGGGGTTGAGCATAGCCATAAATGTTGCCGACAGTGCCTCGGTCGCGCCGTCGGTCAGGATGACCTCATCGGCGGAAAACGCCAGGCCCGCGTCATCCATATATTCGGACAGTGCATCACGCAGGGCGGGGCGACCGTTGTTGGGCGGATAGTGCGTGTCACCGCGGTCCAGCGCGGCGGTCACCTCGGCGCTAATCACATCGGGCGTGGGAAAATCGGGCTCGCCGAGCGCGAGCGCGATACACCCCGGATGCTGGGCGGCGAGCGCGTTAATCCGGCGGATACCGGAGGGCTTGAGCATGGCAAGCGAGGTATTCATGGGCAGACGCATGGCGTTCCTTTCGTAAGGGTTGCACTAGGATAGCGCGGCGGGGCGCCACCAGACGGTGTAACCTAAACGGAAACGAGCCGGAAAGGAGATGGCATGGAGACGACCGCGCGCGGCGACTTACCAAAAACACTGCACACCATTGCGTATATCAGTATTCCCAATAGCGCCGATCTTGATTTTTTGCTCTGGGACCTGCAGGATGCCATCGCCGCCTATGCTCAACTTTCCGGCACCGCACTCCCCCGCCCGGTCGACTTGAAGGCAAATGACGCCGGCAGCGTTGCCGATGGCATCGTGCTGGCCATTGAAGATGTGGCTGACGATGAGACGTTGACTGCTATCGAGCAGGCGCTTGAGCGCTTTGGCGGTACGGGAACGCGCGTCTATGCCGCGATTCGAGCCGCACAAGAGGGCACTGAGCAGGCGCGTGGGACCGCCGTTCGCCTGCACAAGGCATGTGAGCGCCATGACCAATTGTGGTGTGGCGGCGTTGCCATCTGCGCCGGCAGCGGCATCGCAGCGCTTCGCCATTCCCCGCGCATGGGACTCTTGCGGCGACCGTTTTCGGAGGCCATGGACAAGCTCGTGGGCGCCGTGCGCATGGGCTGCTCCGTCGAGCATGCACAGCGACTTGGCGGCGGCAATGCCGCCAACGTCGACGCCGACGGCATGGTTTGCGCCGAGCCAGCCGTGCCCGCGCCGATCTGGCGAGGCGTTCTGAAACGTCTGGGCGCCCACGCTCAAACAAAAATCTAAATTAAATAACAGCCCAGTCAACGGCTTCGTGCCAACGCTCAACAAGACGCTCCAGGCGCCAGGCGGCATTGGCGGGACTTGTCGAGGGCAGGACGATAGCGGGCAGCCCGGTGTGTTCTTGTAGATAGCGCTTGTAGAGCCGGCCAGCTGTACCACCGTTGCATATCACCTGCTCAATGGGGGCTGCGCCGGTAATGCGCTCGATATGTGCCGGCACAACGTTGCGAATGCTCGCGTCGCTTGAGCCCTTGATATCACAGCTCTCGATCACGTCCCACAGGGCCACACCGCCGTTGAGCAGCATGGATCGCTTGGCAGCAATCGAGGCGTCGAGCGTCGCGGGCTCGCCGCTCGCCAAAAAGTCTCCCTCGTTGGGCGGCACGGGCACACCGAGGCACGCGGCCATCACGCGCCAAAAGCGATTCTGAGGGTTGCCGTAATAAAAGGCATTGGCGCGCGAAAGCACCGAGGGAAACGACCCCAGCAGCAAAACGCGCGAGTGCTCGTCAAACACGGGTTCAAACCCATGCTCAATATGTTGATAGCCCTCGTCGGACGCAGCCATGGCCTAGGCCCTCAGCAGATAACGCACCTCGTAGGGCGCAAGCTCAAGGGCACCCGTCAGCTCAACCGTGGGCGCGCCGTCGGCCAGCAGGTCGACAAAGGACCCATTGAGCTCGCCGGCGCCAAAGGTGTAAGGCTCGCCCACGGCGTTCACCGCCACGAGCACCGTCGCGTCGTCGCAGGCACGCTCGAACAGCAGCTGCTTGTTCTGGATCACCACGTTGCGGTACGCGCCGTAGTTGAGAGCGCGTGCCGCCGCACCGTCTGTCGAGCGCAGGTGCGCGAGCTGCTTGATGAAGGCCGACAGCTCGTTGGGCGCAGGCTCATCGAGCGCAGGGCGCAGCGCCCAGTCGCCATCGGGGCCGCCCTTTTCGCCAGCAATCCCCCACTCGCTGCCATAGTAGACACACGGAATGCCTGGCATGCCAAAGAGCATGCCATAGGCGGGACGCAGGCACGACTTGTCGGTGAGGATGCTTGCCAGGCGCGGCACGTCGTGGTTGTCGACAAACGACAGCAGGTGTTTGCCGCGGTAGATGCACCACGGGTCGCCGCCAAACTGGCGGTGCAGCGAATGGGCGATCTCGAACATGTTGACCGAGTTAAAGCTGGAGTACAGGCCCTTGTAGCACTCGTAGTTGGTGCAGGAGTCGAGCATCTCGTCGTTGACGATCTGGTTGTAGTCGCCGTGGAGCGTCTCGCCGATCAGCACAAAATCGGGCTTAAGCTCGCGGGTAAAGGTATGCAGACGACGCATGAAGTCGCGGTCGAGCATATAGGCAACGTCCAGGCGCAGGCCGTCGACGCCAAACACGTCAGCCCAACGGCGCACGGACTCGAGCAGGTAATCGACCACGGCGGGGTTTTGCAGGTTGAGCTTCACAAGCTCAAAATGGCCCTCCCAGCCCTCGTACCAAAAGCCGTCGCCGTAGCACGAGTCACCGTCAAAGCTGATGTGGAACCAGTCCTTGTAGGGCGAGTCCCACTTGCGCTCCTGAACATCGCGGAAGGCCCAAAAGCCGCGACCGACATGGTTGAAGACGGCATCAAGCACCACACGGATGCCATGGGCATGCAGTGTCTCGCACACGGCGGCAAAGTCGGCATCCCCACCCAGGCGACGGTCGATATGGCGCAGGCTGCGCGTGTCGTAACCGTGGCTGTCGGATTCGAGCGGCGGGTTGATGAGCACAGCGCCAACGCCGAGTTCCTGCAGGTAGTCGGCCCATTGGGCGATTTTCATAATGGGAGCATCGGGGTTAGGCGCGGCGTTGGCAGCCTGGGCGAGTTCATCCTCGGCAACGGGCGCGGCGTTTTCGCGCGGAGCTCCGCAAAAGCCCAGCGGATAGATCTGATAGAACGTCGTCTCGTATGCCCACATAGCAACCTCCCGGCAATCTTTCACGCAACGCCATCCATTGTATGCCCGCCGCGCATCCCCTCCCCCAAAATAAGTTGCGGTGAAATAGGGACTGTTGAGACCAATAAACCGGGCAAACAGTCTCTATTCCACCGCAACTGATGAGGGGACGTGATTAGGCGACAGGCTTTGCGCGGTGTATGGCCGGGAATAGCACCGTGATAGCGAGAATGACACCCACGACGGCAATCGCCCCGCCCGCGCAACCGATCCAGGCGATGCCGGGACCCGACACCACGGCGCCGCCGACCGCGGTGCCCGTGCCGATACCGAGGTTAAACAGGCCCGAGAAGATCGACATGGCGACGGCCGACGAATCTGCCGGCGTGTACTTGATGAGCTCGGCCTGGAACGCCACGTTAAAGGCTGTGGAGCAGCAGCCCCATAGCGCGCAGACGGCAAGCACTGCTACGAGCGACGATGCGACCGGACCCATGAGCAGCAGAGCCACCGGCACGCCGGAGAGCGTGATAGCTAAGAACGGAAAGCGATGCCCATCGAACAGTCGGCCGAACAGCCAGCTTCCGAGCAGACCGGAGCAGCCAAACGCCGTCAGCGTCATGGTGATGGCGCTTGCGTCGACATGGGCGACCTGCGCCAGGAAGGGCTCGATATAGCTGTAACCCGCGTAGTAGCCGGTCGCCATAAAGACCGTGACCGCGTAGAGCGCAATCAGGAACGGGTTCTTGAGCAGCTCGGGCAGCTGTTTGACGGTAAAGCGCTCGCCCGCCGGCATGACCGGGAACACCGCTGCCTGGTACACCACCGCGGCGGCAGAGAAGGCTCCAACCACGGCAAACGTCATGCGCCAGCCCACGGCCAGGCCGATGGCGCGACCGATCGGTAGGCCGAAGATCTGCGCGATGGACGAGCCCGTGGCGATCATGCTGATGGCGAGCGCCCCATGACGCGTATCGACCAGGCGCGAGGCTATGATCGAAGCGACCGACCAGAACACGGCGTGCGCGCAGGCGACCACCAGGCGCGCACAGACCAGGATGGGATATGTCGGTGCCACAGCGGACAGGAACTGACCCAGAGAAAACACGGCGAGCACGCCGAGCAGCATACGCTTGAACTCAAAGCGCGAGGCAAACACCATGAGTGGCAGCGACAGCAGCATGACGCCCCAAGCATAGACCGAGATCATGATGCCTGCCTGGGCCTCGGTGAGCGAGAACGACGCGGCGATATCAGTCAGAAGGCCGATGGGCATGAACTCCGACGTGTTGAACACGAACGCACAGCAGGCGAGCCCGATAAGCGGGAGCCACTGCTTGAGCGAGATGCCATCTTGTCTTGCCTGAGTCATGTAGGAACCCTCTCCGATTGTCTTGAGCGATGGGCGATTATATAGCAACGGCCCCGCATCCGTCAGCAACAGATGCGGGGCCGTAATCAACTCAATACACAGAGGTTGCGCCATCAATAAATAACTAAGCCAACCCCAGCAATATGCCTGCCGAATGCACGACAAACGCCACAATCCAGGCAACCGTCACTTGGAACGCGAACACGGCCACGGCGTAGCGCGCGCCCAGCTCGCTCTTGACGGCGCCGATGGCCGCCACGCAGGGCGGGTACAGCAGCGTAAAGACCAGGAACACATAGGCGGTGAACGGCGAGAACATAGTCGACAGTGCGGCGGGCGAGGTTGCGCCCAGAAGCACCGTGAGGGTCGAGATGACACTCTCCTTGGCGATAAGTCCGGTGACGAGCGCCGTGGACGCACGCCAGTCGCCAAAGCCGAGCGGCGCCAGCACCGGCGCGATGATGCTACCCAGACCGGCAAGTAGACTCTGCGACTGATCGGCGACCACATTAAAGCGAATGTCGAACGTCTGAAGAAACCAAATGACCACCGTAGCGGCAAAGATAATGGTAAAGGCCTTGGTGATGAAGTCCTTGGCCTTATCCCATGCCAGCATCACCGTCGTCTTGACGCTCGGCAGACGGTAATTGGGAAGCTCCATGATAAACGGCACCGGGTCACCCTTAAATGCCGTGCGATTGAGCACCAAAGCCGCGATGCAACCGACCGCAATGCCAATCAAATAGAGCGAGACCATGGCGGGAACCGTCGCCTGCGGGAAAAACGCCCCGCACAGCAGACCGTAGACCGGCAACTTGGCCGAACAGCTCATGAACGGCGTGAGCATGACGGTCATCTTGCGGTCGTGCTCGGATGGGAGCGTACGGGTTGACATGATAGCCGGCACGGTGCAGCCAAAACCGACGAGCATAGGCACGAAGCTGCGGCCCGACAGGCCAAAGCGACGCAGCACTTTATCCATGACAAAGGCCACGCGCGCCATGTAGCCGGAGTCTTCCAGAATGGAGAGGAACAAAAAGAGCACGACGATAATCGGCAGGAAGGTCAGCACGCTGCCCACGCCCGTAAGCACGCCGTCGACAGCCAGCGAGCGTACCACGTCGTTGGTGCCGAACGCCTTGAGGCCCGCATCGGCCGAGGCGATGACGGCAGCGATGCCGTCCTCCATGAGTCCCTGCAACGCCGCGCCGATCACGCCAAACGTCAGCCAAAAGACGAGGCCCATGATCACCAGGAACGCCGGAATGGCCGTGTAGCGACCCGTCAGGATGCGGTCGATCTTGACGGAGCGCACGTGCTCGCGGCTCTCATGCGGCTTGACGACGCAGCGCCCGCACACGTCGCCGATAAAGCTAAAGCGCATATCGGCCAGCGCGGACAGGCGGTCGGTGCCGGCTTCGCCCTCCATCTGGGTAATGATGTGCTCGATAGCGTCGAGCTCATTGCGATCCAAGTGAAGCGCCTCGGTCACCAGCTCGTCGCCTTCAACCAGCTTGGTCGCCGCAAAACGCACCGGAATGTGCGCCGTCACGGCATGGTCCTCGATCAGGTTGGCAATGCCGTGGATGCAGCGATGCAGTGCACCGCCGTCCGAGCCATCGGGCGCACAGAAGTCCAGGCGACCGGGGCGCTCGCGGAACCGTGCCACGTGCAAGGCATGATCCACCAGCTCGCCGATACCCTCGTTGCGGGCAGCGCTAATGGGGACAACAGGCACGCCCAACAGGCTCTCGAGCAGGTTGACGTCCACGGCGCCGCCGTTGGCCGTCACCTCGTCCATCATGTTGAGCGCGATGACCATGGGGCGGTCGAGCTCCATAAGCTGCAGCGTCAGGTACAGGTTGCGTTCGATATTAGTAGCGTCGATGATGTCGATGATGGCGTCGGGGTTTTCGTCCAGGATAAATTGGCGACTGACGATCTCTTCGCCCGTGTACGGAGACAGCGAATAGATGCCGGGCAGGTCGGTAACGCTTGCCTCGGGATGGTTACGGATGGTGCCGTCCTTGCGGTCGACCGTCACGCCGGGAAAGTTACCGACGTGCTGGTTGGAGCCCGTAAGCTGGTTGAACAGCGTGGTCTTACCGCAGTTTTGGTTGCCGGCGAGGGCAAAATGCAGCGGTGCGCCCTCGGGCACGGCCGTTTTTGCCGCACGGGGCGAATACGTCCCCTCGCCAAGTGCCGGGTGCTCCGTCATGCCGATTGCGGCGTTAGTGCGCGGACCCGTGTCTGTGTCGTGAACACCCACGAGCTCGATGCGAGCAGCATCGTCCTTGCGCAGCGTCAACTCGTAGCCACGCAGGCGAATCTCGAGCGGGTCGCCCATAGGAGCGTACTTCATCATGGTGACTTCGGTGCCCGGCGTTAGGCCCATGTCCAAAATATGCTGTCGGAGTGCCTGATCGTCCGATGCCACCGATGCGACAACGGCGTCCTTTCCAATCTCGAGTGTATCGAGCTTCACGCGCTCATCCTTTCGTTAGACGCGGTTAACCGTTTACCGGGGCTAACCAACTCGTAACGACAAATGATAGCGCTCTGAACTATTTTATAAAGTCAAATACCGATGTTTACCTGCGCAAACTTTATGCGGTGCGCCCCGAAAGCTCTTTGCGCATACCGCTCAGCGAGATCGAAATGGAACCCGACCGCGCGGTAGCAGTGAGTCGATCGCCCTCAACCGACCCCGTGCATGTAAAGGGCGCCTTGCCCATCAAGACGTGGGAGATAGTACCCGAGAGCTCAAAGAAATCGCACTCAGCGCGGGCACCCGAGAGAGCGATATTGAGACCCCTGACGTTTAGTACTGCCCTGAGCGCGCCGTTCACCCCATGTGAAAACGTCACCTCGCCGCGTCTACTCCCCACCGGCGTCTGGACCGAAACCACATACGTACCCTCAAGCATGGTTCCTCCTCTGAGTAGGCTTTTTGAAATGGCCATCTAGTCTACTTTGCTGCGAGACGGCTTGCCCAGAAACTGCAAGCACATAACGACGTTCAACCAACAGATTGCTGCAAGGAGGACAAGCGTGCAAGGGGGGGCAGATTACATTTGGCACCACTTGCGCCAACGGACGGGATGCGGAGCGACTGTGCAGGTGGATTCTGGATCGCCGCTTCCTCCGTCCCCCAGCGAATCAAAACAAGTTGCGGTGGAATAGTTCCTGTTTGATGCTTTAACCAGCAAAAACAGGAACTATTTCGCCGCAACAGCAAAAGCCCGCGCTGGCAACAAATGTCACCTGCGCGGGCTTGGTGGGCGCTCACAAAGGCACGTTACAGAGGCCCACGTCAGTTATGGATTACCGAACGGCACCGGCACGCGACGCCTCCGTCGGCTTACCAAGCGATGAAGCTTGCCGCAGTCTTAGACTATCGGCGCAATGCCGGCAAAGTGCAGATACAGCGAGATGACCGCCACGACAATGACCACCGCTGCGATCAGCTTGTCGTGCAGGTGCGGAAGTACCGGCTTACCGCGACCTCGCTCGCCCAGCATATAAACGGGAATGGCCGGAGCAAAAAGGATCGTCGTGATCATGACGCCCTGGAGGCCCGTCGACCACACAAGGAACAATGTGTAAATGAAGCCGAGCGTGCCGAAGAATCGCGCCTTGCCGACGCTTGGCGCATGCGGTCCGTCCAGATGCTCCTTCTTCCAACCAATCACCATGTAATAGGCAGCCGAGCAGACATACGGAACCAGAATCGTGTTGACTGCGCAGCTATAGAAGAACTGGTAGGTGCTCGCCGCCACATACGACACGATCAAGAAGAGCTGCGTAATGCCGGAGCTCACGAGAACCGTTACCACCGGGGCGTCGTGCTTGTTCGTCTTGGCAAACGCCAGAGGGAAGGATCCCTGGCGCGCCGCCTCGAACGGCGTCTCGGACGCAATGATGACATAGCCCAGCAGCGCGCCGACCAACGAAAGGATAACGCCAAGGTTTACGATGGCAGCACCAACCGGACCGATTGCGCACTCGAGAATTCCCGCCATGGAGGGCGTTGCAAGCTGTGCCATCTCCTCGCGCGGCATAATGCCGAGCGACAGCATCGAGATGATCAGATACAGCGTGAATACAGCCGCAAATCCGAGCGCCGTCGAGCGGCCGACGTCACGCACGTACTTAGCACGGCCCGAGATAACGACAGCGCCCTCGATGCCCGTGAAGACCCAGACAAGGGCAATCATGGTCGAGACAACCTGCTCGCCAAAGCCAGGACCAGCCGGCTCTCCCCAGAAGTTGTCCATAAAGATATCGACGTTGAACTTACCCAGGAGCACGATACTCAGAACAAAGAGCCCCAACGGCACCAGCTTCGCCAACGTGACGATTGTGTTAATGCCCGCAGCCTCCTTAACGCCACGAAGCACAAGGGCGGTAAGGAACCACAAAAACACGCTGGCGCAGACGATAGAAAGCAGGTTGTTACCCGCGCCAAACGCGGGGAAGAAATAGCCCAGCGCGCTAAACAGCAAGAGCGCAAAGCTCACGTTGGAAAGACATGCGCTGATCCAGTAGCCCCAAGCGGAGTTGAATCCAATGTAATCGCCAAAACCGGCCGCAGCGTATGCATAGATGCCGCCGGTCAGGTCGGGACGGGCCTGAGACAAACCGTTGAACACCATCATCAGCGCAAAGACGCCAATAAAGCAAATTCCCCACGAGACGATAACCGCACCGGTATTTGCCCCGCCTGCTGCCATATCGCCGGCAAGCGAAAAGATGCCGCCACAAATACTGGCGGTAATAACCATCATGGTCAGACGAAAGAGATCGAGGCCATTAGGGTCGATAATCTCTTCATTTTGAGCTTTAGAGGCCATTGTATGTGCACCCCCTTCATCATGTGATCGAACGAAAGATGGCCCGGACGTCCCGAATCGGGTGCCGGGCCATCGGTCAAGCGATCATCAGACTGTTACAGCTATCGCGTTAGAAGCGCAGCGACAGGCAAGAAAGGCCGCCGTCGACCTTGCGATACTCGGAGGTGTCAACGACGAGTGTCTTGTAGCCCAGATCCTGCACGGCCTTGAGCACAGTCGGATAGCCCTCGGCAACGATGACCGTACCGTTGACCCAGATGCAGTTTGCGCCGTACGCCTCGTCCTCGGGCACGACGATCTTGTTGTACTGGGCAAAGTCGGGCTTATCGATGAACTCACCAGAGACGAGCATGTTGTTGTCCTCGATGTAGTTGACGCCCGTCTTGAGGTGCAGGACCTCCTCCAGCGGAACCTCGGAACCCTCGAGGCCCCAGCCCTCGAGAATCTCGCAGAACTGGCGGATGCCCTCTTCGTTGGTGCGAGCGGAGCGACCGACGTAGAAATGGTCGCCGACCATCATGACATCGCCGCCGTCGAGCGTGCCCGGAGAAACGATGTGCTTGACATGCTCGTCGTCAAAGAAGCGACGGACGGCCGGCTCGATCTCGTCCTTCTCGCCGTTGCGGCTATCGGCGCCGGGGTTGGTAATGATGGCGCCGCAGCGAGTGATAACGGCCGGATCTTCGACGAAGCAGCTGTCAGGATACTGCTCGAGTGCCGGCAGCACCGAGACGTCCACGCCGCACTGCTCGAGCGCATGCTCGTAATCGTAGTGCTCCTCGATGGCGCGCTCGTAGATGGGCTGGCCAAGCTCGGGGGCGCTCGTGATGCCATTGCTCAGGGACTTGCCGGGGCGGCGGATGATGACGTGGCTGAACTTGGTCATGATGATCCTCCTTGGATCTCTTGGCAGAGAGCGGGACTTCTTTGCGCCCGCCTTCCTTTCGATGGCTTTATCTTAGGGCGGTTTTCTTGTTTTGTATATTGTATACAATCCCGAACGGTAGATATTCCTCGGTAAGCGTATTCCTGCTTATCGGCGCAAAGTAGCACGATTTAGCTGGTCGTTCTATAATTCAACTGAGCTATTCAAGCGAAACGTATTTAATTTTAGAAATATACCGTTAAGGAACATAAGCTCATGGAAACGCTCAGAAGGCCCCTGAAGGACCACGTATACGACTATATTTCGAGCCGTATTGACGCCGGCGAGCTTTCGGCCGGCGACCGGCTGAGCGAGCAAGCGATCTGCGATGCCATGGGCGTGTCGCGCACGCCGGTCCGCGAAGCGCTCATCCAGCTCGCAAGCGACGGCTATCTGGACAATCTCCCCCGCCGCGGATTCCGCGTCCGTGGGTTCGATCAGCAAAACGCCGTTGAAGTCTTTGAGATTATGGGGCCGCTCGACGGGCAGGCCGCATATCTCGCCTGTCCGAACCTAACCGACGATGACATTACGCAGCTTAAATTTCTCGTCGGCTCCATGGACCTTGCGATCCAAGGCGGCCTCATCCGTAAGTACGACGATATTCAGCGAGACTTTCACCTTACGTACTTCAACCGCTGCGGCAACGACCGTCTGCGCGATATGATCTCGCAGCTCGAGCGTTGCTTTATCAAGCGCGATTACGAGACTGTCGACCAAGAGACGGCTTGCAAACTGCTCAATAAAGCCAACAACGAACATGCTCATATTCTTGAGTTGTTCGAAGCACGAGATGCGACGGGCGTGCGCGACTACGTTCGCGATGTCCATTGGAACACAGAAAACGCCCAGTTCACCGTCTGGTAGGAAAGCAACAAGGGACGACGTCGGTCTTAAACCTTGGCGCCAGCACCGCCCAAACTGATCCGTTTTCCTCCGTCCCCGAAGGATCATTCTTTTGGCAGCCAAGACAACGCCGATGTTTTGGCGCAGACAGCGAAAGCCCGTCAGAGCGAGCAAGGTGCCTTGAAACGAGGCGGCATTGACCTTCTGGTCATGCCGCCGAAGTTGAAAGGCAGATTGCTGCTCCGGCGGGCTTGCAGCGTCGAGTTGTTACGCGGTTTGGTAAAACCGCGTAACTAGAAGCCGTGGCGCTCCAGGAAGCGGAAGGCCAGGCGGATCCAAGGACGGACTGCCACTTGCTTGTCCTCGTTGTCGACCGCGGTATTGGCGTTGCCGAGCGAAAGGCCGTGGCCACCCTGGTCAAAGACGTGCATCTCGCATGCGACCCCTTCCTCGGCCATGCGCTGCGCAAACGGATAGACCTGCGCAATCGGCGCCGTCTTGTCGTCCGAAACGCCCCACACAAAGGTCGGGGGCATCTGGCGCGAAACGTGCGTGGTAGGGCAAATGTCGGCCAGGTGCTCATCGGTCGCCTCGCCGCCCGTCACCATCGACAGATAGTCGTTGAGCAAATCGCGCCCCGTCTTGCCACCCGTCTTGGGCACGCGCAGGTCGATGCGCGGGTCGCGCGTCTGCATATCGCGCACATAGTCAAGGTCGAGCAACGGATAGCCCAGCACCACGGCGTCGGGACGAATATCCTCCGGACGAGCCCCGGCAAGGCCCGCGAAAGGTCCGGTCTTCCACTGCGTTGCCAACGAGGCGCAGATCATGCCGCCCGCCGAGAAACCCACGATGCACACGCGCTTGGGATCGACATGCCACTCGTCGGCGTTGGCGCGCACGGTAGCGACCATCTTGGCGAGGTCCGCCTGCGGGTGCGGAAAGCTCACGTCGCCCGTGGCGCTCGTCACATAGTTGAGCACAAAGGCCTGGTAGCCGCGGTCCAAAAACGCAAACGCCACCGGGTCCTGCTCGTGCGGAGCGATATGCGTAAACCCGCCTCCGCCGCAGATGATCACCGCGGGGCGGCGGCCATTGGGCTTGTCGGGCAGCGGCTCGGCACCCAGATACGTAAACGTCGCCGGATAATCCTCGGTCGGCTCCTCGCCCCACAGCGCATGGTTCTCAATAATCATAGGTGCTCCCTCCGTGCGATTCGTGCGCACTCGTTTTTCGCACCTTAGCGTACCCCACTTGAGCCCGCGGCGCAGAAACACCCCCGCAATAAGTTGGCCTTCAACTGATATATCACAAAATCGCTGTTCAGAGGTATCGTTGGACAGCGTAAAATAGGAGCGCTGACCGTGCTGGGAAACACGTACGAAACGTTTCCGGCAAACCACACGCGTGCAACATGCGCGCCTGATACGTTGGAGGCATCTATGGGTCTGCTCGATTCGCTCAAGTCCACGTTCACTTCGTCGGGCGAGGCGTCCGTTCCGCCCGCAGCAAGCTTCGCCACCCGCGAAGGCGTCATCTACGCTCCTGTCAACGGCGTGCTCGTCAATCTGAGTGAGGTTCCCGACGAGACCATCGCCTCGGGCATGCTCGGCCAGGGCTACGGCATCGAGCCCATTACCGGCACCATTTACGCCCCCGCTAACGGCCGTATCGGCGCCACCACCGTCACCAACCACTCCATCGGCATGATCACCGAGGACGGTCTTCGCGTGTTCATCCATGTTGGCCTGGGCACCGTGGAAATGAACGGCAAGGGTTTTGCCCGCTTTGTCGAGATGGGTGACACGGTCAAGGCCGGCCAGCCGCTCATCAGCTTCGATCGCGAGGCCATCAAGGCCGCCGGCCACGAGGACATCGTGACCGTCATCATCTCCGAGCTCGATCGTCTTAAGAGCATCGACCATGTCGGCGAGTCCGGAACGCTTATCGGCGGCAACCCGCTCGTCAAGCTGGGCGACCCGCTGCTGGTAGCCAAGACCAAGTAGCCAGGCCCCGCGCCACACAGCCAAAAGGCAACACGAAAAGCGCCCACGAGCATTTGCCGTGGGCGCTTTTCGTTTGAAAAACCATCCCGCCAATGCCTTATCTGTATAGCCCAAATGAGCCGAGCTGCTAGAATATCGAACTATATGGATAACTATCATTCAACCGTTATGGGAGGATACGTGAACCGCACCAAAATCGCGCAGCTTTACGCCGATGCCGAGTCGCTTGGCGGCCAGACCGTCACCGTCGCCGGCTGGGTCAAGTCCATCCGCGACATGAAGAACTTTGGCTTTGTTACGCTCAACGACGGCAGCTGCTTCCGCGACCTGCAGGTCGTCATGAACCGCGAGGCACTCGACAACTACGACGAGATCGCCCATCAAAACGTCTCGGCCGCACTCATTTGCACCGGCACCGTCAAGCTGACCCCCGATGCGCCCCAGCCCTTCGAGCTTTCTGCCACCTCCATCGAGGTCGAGGGCGTCAGCGCCCCGGATTACCCGCTGCAGAAGAAGCGCGCAACCGTCGAGTTCCTGCGCACCCAGCAGCACCTGCGCCCGCGCACCAACCTGTTCCGCGCCGTGTTCCGCATCCGTTCTGTCGCGGCTGCCGCCATCCACCGCTTCTTCCAGGAGCAGGGCTTTGTCTACGTCAACACCCCCATCATCACCACGAGTGACTGCGAGGGCGCCGGCGAGATGTTCCGCGTGACCACGCTCGACCCCAAAAATCCGCCCCTCACCGAGTCCGGCGAGGTCGACTGGAGCCAGGACTTCTTTGGCAAGCACGCGAGCCTTACCGTGTCCGGCCAGCTCAATGCCGAGAACTTTGCCATGGCCTTTGGCGACGTGTACACCTTTGGCCCCACCTTCCGCGCCGAAAACTCCAACACCACGCGCCACGCCGCCGAGTTTTGGATGATCGAGCCCGAGATGGCCTTTGCCGACCTGAACGACTACATGGATAACGCCGAGGCCATGCTCAAGTACGTCCTTAAGGACGTTATGGCCACCTGCCCCGACGAGCTCAATATGCTCAACAAGTTTGTGGACAAGGGCCTGATCGAGCGCCTGGACCATGTGGCAAACTCCGACTTTGCCCGCGTTACCTACACCGAGGCTGTCGAAATCCTGGAGCAGGCAGTCGCTGCTGGCCACCAGTTTGATTACCCCGTCAGCTGGGGCATCGACCTGCAGACCGAGCACGAGCGTTTCCTGACCGAGGAGCACTTTAAGCGACCGACCTTCGTAACCGACTACCCGGCCGAGATCAAGGCGTTCTACATGCGCATGAACGAGGACGGCAAGACCGTCGCCGCCGCCGACTGCCTGGTTCCCGGTATCGGCGAGATTATCGGCGGCTCCCAGCGCGAGGAGCGCCTGGATCTGCTCGAGGCCCGCATCAAGGACCTGGGCATGAATCCAGAGCAGTACAAGTACTACCTTGACCTGCGCCGCTACGGTTCCTGCAAGCACGCCGGCTACGGCTTGGGCTTCGAGCGCTTGGTCATGTATCTGACCGGCGTGGGCAACATCCGCGACGTCCTGCCGCACCCGCGCACCGTGGGCAACGCCGACTTCTAATCGCCACAGCGCCACCAAACGCGTTCCAGCGCATCACGCCAGCGCCTCTCGGCAAGCCGAGGGGCGCTTTTTTCAACAGTATCCGTCAAGCTTTTGGCAAGATTTTGGTCAGTTGAGCAGGGCTGTTGAAAACTCGACCCGCCGCTTGCCGACGACTACCGACCGCCCGGAGCGTCCTGCACCCCTGGGAAAGCCCCGCGCCCTAGGCTCCGTACCGTCGCCACCCAAAACGGAAAGGACGTGGACGCCATGACCGAAACCGCCGTTGAAACTTACGAGACCACGACGAGGGGCGCCGCCTCGATGGCAGCCTATCGCGCCGTTCGCATCCTGCAACTATTAAGCGAAAACACCGGCGAGGACAAGGCCATGCTTTCCGATGAGTTGATCCGGCGTCTCGCCCATCCCGACGACCCCGCCCGCATGCCCATCTCGGCGGCGCGGCGCAGCATCTACACCGCCATCTCCGCACTTCGCCATGCCGGATACGAAATTGAGTACAAGCGCGGCGTGGGCTATCGACTCTTGACCCGTCCGCTCACCGACGAAGAGATCATCCGGCTCCACGGCATGGTCATGCGCAACCGCTCCACGCCCATCGCCATTCGAAAGAGCATAGCGCAGCACCTGGTCGCCATGGCGAGTGCCGACGTTCGCGGCTACCTCGATGCACCCGAGCCTGCTCCAAGCGCAGGCGACAAATCCACCAAGGCCACACGCACGCCCGTCAAGCGCATCGATGCCTGCGAGCTCATCGAGCAGGCCATCGACCACGGAACCACGGTGAGTTTTGATATTTCGAGTGTCACGGCACGCGGAGAGGTCGAAGTGGCGCGGATGACACTCCGGCCCTTTGCCATCAAGCAACGAGACGGCATCTCGTATTTGCTGGGAACGGTCTATGACGCGCGAGGCGCCGACGACACGCTGCGTACCGTTGAGATCGGCCGCATGAGAAACGTCACCACACGTCTCCTTGACGGCAAGAAGCTCTTCGCCGTCCTGGACGAGGACGATGCCTCCTCCGCCGCATAAGACCCTCCGCCGCCCATTCGACTACCCGTACCGCCCATCCGATTCTGTATTAAAAAACCCGCCAGGCTGTTGTAAAAATGGACATCAGCGCTACTATAGTTCCACTTGCACTTTGTCCCAGTGCAGTGTTTCCAGCCATTTTTATACTGGGGGTAATGATATGAAGGACATCACCATCAGCCGCAGGAGCCTTCTGGTCTCCGCCGGTCTGCTCTCGCTCGCCCCGCTCGCCGGATGCGGCGGCAACTCTGGTTCCGGCTCTGCTTCCGCCGGTTCCGACTACACCATCGGCGTTCTGCAACTCACCGAGCACTCCGCACTCGATGCCGCCAACGACGGCTTTGTCAAGGCCATCAAGGAGAGCGGCCTTAAGGTCAAGATCGACCAGAAGAACGCCCAGAACGACCAGTCCACGTGTAAGTCCATTGCCGACAAGTTTGCGGGCGACAACGTCAACCTGATTTATGCCATCGCCACGCCCGCCGCGCAGGCTGCCGCCGGTGCCACGGCCGATATCCCCATCGTGGGCTGCGCCATCACCGACTACGCCGCCTCCGGCCTGGTCCAGGACAACGACAAGCCCGGCACCAACGTCACGGGCGCCTCCGACCTCACCCCGGTCGCCGAGCAGCTCGAGATGATGCAGAAGGTCCTGCCCGACGTTAAGAAGGTCGGCTTGCTCTACTGCACCGCTGAGTCCAACTCCGACGTCCAAATCAAGGCCGCCAAGAAGGAACTCGACAAGCTTGGCCTGGAGTACACCGACTTCACCGTCTCGAGCTCCAACGAGATCCAGTCCGTCGTCGAGTCCGCCGTGGGCAAGGTCGACGCGCTCTACTCCCCCACCGACAACACCATCGCCGCGGGCGCTTCGCAGGTCGGTCAGATCTGCAAGGAGAACAAGCTCCCCTTCGTTACCGGCGAGGAGGGCATGTGCAAGGCCGGCGGTCTGTTCACCCTCTCCATCAACTATGAGGACCTGGGCTATGCCGCGGGCGAGATGGCCGTTAAGATCCTGAAGGGCGAGGCCAAGCCCGAGGATATGGCTATCGAGCACCTCTCGAGCAAGGACTTGGTCGTCGTCAAGAACGACGAGATGGCCGAGGTGCTGGGCATCGACCTTTCCGCCCTGGACGAGTAGCACCATGCGCCATAACGCATCTAGGGTTCGTTCTCGCACTATAGCTGCGTTATTCAATATCTGAGTCCTTGGGGCGAACGCTAAAGACCGGCGTTCGCCCTGCTTGTTTCGGATGAGACAAAACAACCGTCCGCAGCTCTTTTATACATTGTTACCGCTATCATGGTGACTCACGTGTCCACCCTATCCTAGGAGGTATGAAGCATGCTCATTGCATTGCAGGGCGCCGTTTCGCAGGGCGTCCTCTGGGGCATTATGGTGCTTGGCGTGTTTATCACGTTCCGCCTGCTCGACATCCCCGATATGACCTGCGACGGCAGCTTTGCCCTCGGCGGCTGCGTCTGCGCCGTACTCATCGTCAACAATAACGTCGACCCGCTGCTCGCCGTGCTGGCCGGCATGTGCGCCGGCGCCATCGCGGGCGCGGTCACGGGCATTCTGACCACCGTCTTCGAGATTCCCGCGATCCTCGCTGGAATCCTCACCCAGATCAGCCTGTGGTCCGTCAACCTGCGCATCATGGGCAAATCCAACACGCCCATCCTTGCCAAGGGCACCATCTTCTCGTCTGTTAGCAACATGACGGGCCTGCCGCAGTCCACCGTCGCCATCATCCTGGGCATCTTGCTCGCTATGGCTATCGTCGCCATCCTGTACTGGTTCTTTGGTACCGAGATCGGCTCGGCGCTTCGCGCCACCGGCAACAACGAGTACATGATCCGCGCCTTGGGCGTTAACACCAACTCCACCAAGATGATCGCTCTCGTGCTCTCCAACGCCCTCATCGGCCTTTCGGGTGCGCTTATCTGCCAGAGCCAAAAGTATGCCGACATTGGCATGGGCACAGGCGCCATCGTTATCGGCCTTGCCGCCATCGTCATCGGCGAGGTGCTCGGTCGCCTGCTGCCCGGCGGACTCACGCAGTTTAGCGTCCGTCTTGCCTCCGCCGTCTTTGGCTCCGTGGTGTACTTCCTTATCCGCGCCATCGTGCTGCAGCTGGGCATGGACGCCAACGACATGAAGCTGCTCTCCGCCGTGATCGTGGCCGTGGCCCTGTGCGTGCCCGTGGTTTGGGAGCGCTATAAGCTCCGCAGCTCCTACACGAAGGGAGATGAGGCAGATGCTTAAGCTCTCACACGTCAAGAAGACCTTTAACAAGGGCACCGTCACCGAGAAGCGCGCGCTCACCGGCGTCGACCTCACCCTTAACGACGGCGACTTTGTAACCGTGATTGGCGGCAACGGCGCCGGCAAGTCCACGCTGCTCAACATGATCGCCGGCGTGTATCCGCTCGATTCGGGCGTTATCGAGCTCGACGGCACCGATATCTCGCGCCTGAGCGAGTCGCAGCGCGCCAAGTACCTGGGCCGTGTGTTCCAGGACCCCATGCGCGGCACCGCAGCCGACATGCAGATCGCCGAGAACCTGGCCCTCGCCAAGCGCCGCGGCCAGCATCGCGGTCTTTCGTGGGGCGTCACCAAGGCCGAGAAGGACGAGTACGTTGAGCTGCTCAAGCGTCTGGACCTTGGTCTGGATACGCGCCTCAACGCTAAGGTCGGCCTGCTCTCGGGTGGCCAGCGCCAGGCACTCACCCTGCTGATGGCCACGCTCACCAAGCCGCGCCTGCTGCTGCTCGACGAGCACACGGCGGCCCTCGACCCCAAGACGGCATCGAAGGTGCTCAACCTGACCGAGGAAATCGTCGACGAGAACCACCTGACCACGCTCATGGTCACACACAACATGAACGACGCCATCCGTCTGGGCAACCGTCTGATCATGATGCACGAGGGCCACGTGATCTACGATGTGGCAGGCAACGAGAAAAAGTCGCTCACCGTCGCCGACCTGCTGCAGAAGTTCGAGGAGGTCTCGGGCGGCGAGCTCGCCAACGACCGCATGCTGCTAAGCTAACGACTTAGAAAACCACCACAAAGGGGACAGGCACCTTTGTGGTGGTTTTTGTTAAGGACTAAGGAGACTGCCATGAAAAGATTCGTCCCCCGCCTTGCGTTAACCGCCGCGCTGCTTGCCGGCGTGTTCACTGGCGCACCCAGCCTCGCCCTTGCGAGCGATCTGCCCCAGGCGATCAACGACTCCGTGACCGTCATGCACACCAACGATATCCACGGCAGCTACAAGTACAGCTACAACGCAAGCAAGGGCACCGGCACTGTGGGCTTTGACGGACTGGCAGTCCTCTATAGCGACCAGGGCAACGCCCCCGATCTTCTGCTCGATGCGGGTGACACCTTCCATGGACAGTCCTTCGCCACCATGAGCGAGGGCAAAAGCATCGCCGAGCTCATGGACACCTTCTATGCCGACGGCTACGACGCGACCACGCCGGGCAACCACGACTGGAGCTACGGCGCGGACAAGCTCCGCGCCATGACCGGCCACAGCACCACCGGCACGCCCTTCGCCATGCTTTGCGCGAATGCAACGTCCTCGAACGGCGTATGGAGCTCGAGCATCACCAAGACGCTCAACCGCACTTGGAAGGACGGCGAGGACAGTTCCACGTTTAACTACAAGATTAAGGTCGGCGTCGTCGGAGCCATGGATGAGTCGCTAGGTTCCTCGCTGCGCGCGGACCTGGTCGCGGGCACCAGCTTCTCGAGTGCCGCGAACGCCATCAATGCCGAGGCGGAGCAGCTGCGCAAGGAGGGCTGCGATGTTGTTGTGTGTATCGCGCACACGCTCGACGCCAAGACCTTTGCCACGCGGCTCCGTGGCGTCGATGCCCTTATCGCAGGCCACGAGCACATCAACCTTAACGAGAAGGTGACGGGAGCCGACGGCAAGACAATCCACGTTGTCGAGGCGGGCAGTGCCTTTGCCGAGGTGGGACTGCTTTCCGTCTCCTACGAGTACGACACCAAGGGCACCGAAACCACCGACGATGACACGGTGGCGGTATACGCAGGCAAAAGCGACGAGAAGCTCTATACCGCCAAGGACGTAAACGTTCTTTTGACCGACCCCAACAAGGGCTCCACCTATCAGAGCATCCTTGATGAGGTCAGCAACAACAAGATCAAGCCGCTCGACGATGCCTTTAGCGCCGCATCGAGCGAGGTGCTCGGCACGAGCTCTACCAATTATTTCTACGGCGAGGACGCCGCAGGCACGCATGGTTGGGAAATGGTGCGCACCACCGATTTCCGTCCCAGCAAGAAGGGCGACACCACCAAGGCCCAGACCATCGGACATGTGATCTGCGGCTCCTATCTTGACCTGACGGGCGCAGACCTTGCCATCGAGAACGCGGGCGGCATCCGCGGCGGCATCGCGGCGGGCGATGTGACCGCCGGCAACGTCATCGCTATCTCGCCCTACGGCAACACCGTGGAGACCTGGACTATGACCGGTGCGGACTTCCTGGCAGCGCTCGAGCACTCGCTGCAGATCAGTGAGGAGTGCAATCACAGCTACGAGCTTCAGCAAGCCTACGTGGCGGCCGACCACACCGAGCAGGAGGCGCAAGACATGTACAAGTGGCGCGACGACTCCGGCAGTGTCCTTTCCTTCGGCGGCATCAACGTGACAATCGATTGGACGCAGTCCGAAGGCAAGCGCATCGTGAGCGCTACACTCACCAAGGATGGCAGCACGCTCGACCCCGCCAAGACCTATACCGTCGCCACCAACAACTACATCATCACCAACACGACCGACTTCCCCACCTTCGCAAACGCCACCAAGCACACCGAGTGGGGTACCTGCGAGTCAGCACTAAGGGCGCTGATCGGGCAGAACAGCTGGGAGAGCAAGATGGCCTCGCTCGCGGGCACCATCAGCTTTGGCTCCGCCGCCGTGGACCCCACGCCCACACCGGCCCCGACGCCTGAGCCCTCGCCTCAGACGGATACGACGACCACGAAGGTCATCACCAAGAAGACGACCGGTAAGCTCGCCGCAACGGGAGACCGCACGCTGGCTATGGTCGGCGCATGCCTCATCGGCGGCATCGTCATCATCATTCTCGGCATTATCTGGAAGCGTCGACGCTAAGCTACACCGCCGGGCCTTGCAGCCCCGCCGTGCAAACCTTATATCGAGCACAGAAGCCCGTCAGAATTTGATCGGACGGGCTTCTTGGTGGGTATCATGGTTGGACGATCATGAGGAGGTTTCCCTACATGGAATTGCTTGAGCCAATTCTTCATTTCTTTGCACAACGATGGGTCCACAACATCATCTGGGCCGGCATCTTGGCCATCGGCACCGCCGTTGCCGCCAAAGTCGCGTCCAAGACCCTGCACCACCTGCTTAACCGCGACGATAACCCGCTCCCTTCATCGAGCATCTTCATCAACATCGCGCGCGCCGTCATCTGGATGATCGGCGGCAGCTTTATCCTCGACAACTGTTTTGGCATCAACGCAAACGCACTCGTCGCCGCTCTTGGCGTCGGCGGCATCGCCATCTCGCTCGGCTTTCAGGACACTCTCTCAAACCTTATCGGCGGCATGCAAGTGACGTTTATGGGCATCATCAAACCCGGCGACAATATCGAGGTCGGCGGCGTATCCGGCGTGGTCCAAGACATCACCTGGCGCCACACGACCATCGAAGATGCCTGTGGACAGACCATCATTGTGCCCAACTCCAACATCTCCAAGAACACACTCGTGCATCTGATGCCCTTTGGGCGCGTGACCGTGCCCGTCGCCGTAAAGGACACGTCTAAATGGGCTTCCCTTGACGCGCTGGCAGACGAGCTCACGAGCGCAACCAAAACGGCTGTCTCGCCCATCTCGGGCTTTGACAAGGAGCCCTACGTGCTCTTTAGCGAGATCGGCGACTTTGGCATCAAAGGAAAGATCATCTTTATCGTCAGCGACGACAGCACCACTTTCACCGCTGCCGACGCCTGCATCCGCGCCATCGCCCCCATCATTGCCTAAACCACCACAAAGGGGACAGGCACCTTTGTGGTGGTTTTCATTCGTGGTACCATGGTATATATAGTTGTTTAAACGACTAAGGGAGTAGACACCATGGAAGAGGCCTATCGTCAAGCACGCAAACGCGGCGAGCAAGGGCGTCGTCGCGCCATCAGCCAAAGCGAGCACCCGTACCTTACGGACCTCGATAGCCTGGTTGCTCAGCTCCCCTTAGGTCAGCGAGAGAACGTCGGCCTGCGGGATATTCCGCTCGAAATGGTCGTCGGTACGGTTACCAAGGGCCGTCAGTCCGCCTTTTCGTGCAACTTTATGCCCCTGCTGCCGTTTAGTACCGAGTTCGCCCGCAAGTGGTCCAACCTCTACGACATCCAGGTGACCGAGGGCTATCGCGATCCCGTCATCGTAACCGAGTTCATGCATCGGTTTTACGTCCAAGAGGGCAACAAGCGCGTCAGTGTCCTCAAATTCCTGGACGCCCCGACGGTTTCGGCCAAGGTCACCCGTCTCTACCCCGGCAAATGGGATTCCGTCGAAAGCCGCCTGTACGGTGAGTTCTGTGCGTTTTGGCACGTCTGTCCCCTATACGAGATCGAGTTCTCGCGCGAGGGAAGCTATGAGACGCTCGCCAAGATGCTCGGTCAGAACCTCATCGAAAAATGGCCGCAGAAAAAGGTCGACTACCTGCGCCACACCTTCCTGCTCTTTAAGCGCGCCTACCTTCGCGCAGGTGGCGACCATCTGGACATTACGCCCGCCGACGCCATGCTCGTCTACCTCAATGTGTACAACCAGGACCGCCTGCTGGATACGCCGACGGATATCGTCGTTAACCGCCTGTGCAAGATTTGGCGCGAGCTGGTCATTGCCGGCAAAAGTGACGAGGACAAGGTCGATCTTGTCGAAGCCCCTCAACCCAACGAGGAAGAGTCGCCCGCCAAGTCCACCTCCGGCGTGCTCAACTTCTTTATGGGCAAGACCGTCTACTCGGCCGCCAACCCCCTGCGCATCGCCTTTATCCACGAATTCCCCTGTGCGACATCGAGCTGGGACAGCCTGCACGATCAAGGGCGCCAATATCTTGACGAGCACTTTGGCGGCATCGTGCGCACCGAGGCGTTCGAGAACTGCCACGATCCGGACGTGTTCTACGCCGCCGTGGAAACGGCTGTCAAACATGGAGCAAACGTCATCTTCTCGACCTCGCACCGCCTGATGGAATACACGCTCAGGGCTGCCGTCGAGTATCCTCAGGTGCGATTCCTCAACTGCTCTATCGGCCTTCCCCACCAAAGCGTCCGTTCGTACTTTGGCAAGATGTACGAGGCCAAATTTCTCTTGGGCGCCCTTGCCGCCAGCATGGCGGACAACCACCGCATCGGTTACCACGCGTCGGTCTTCGCCTCGGGCGCGCTCAGCGAGATCAACGCCTTTGCGATTGGCGCCTCGCTGCTCGACCCCCGTGCGCAAATTATCCTGACCTGGGGCGATGTGCCCGCCGGAGGCCTTGCCGAGGCCATGTGTCGCGAAGGTGTGAGCGTCATGACCGGCGCCGACATGTCAAAGTCACTCGAAGACCCCACGGCCTACGGACTCCACCGTCTAGTCGATGGCAAGGCTGTCGGCATTGCCATGCCGGTATGGAACTGGGGCCGATACTACGAGCTTATCGTGCGAAGCCTGCTGCATGGCACCTGGGATGAGACCAGTGACGACAGCCAGGTTCGCGCCGTCAACTACTGGTACGGCATGAGCTCAGGTGTTATCGACATCCGTTATGCTCCGGGCCTACCCTACCAGACGCGCAAGCTTGTTCAGCTACTCCGCAATGGCATCGTCGAGGGCTCCATCAATCCATTTGGCGGCGAGCTCCATAGCCAAGACGGCGTGGTGCAGATTGAGGGCTTTCCCCCACTGCCGAGCACGCAAATTGTCGAGATGAATTGGCTGGCGGACAACGTGGTGGGCACCATTCCGCAGCTCGACGATGAGCCGGGGGTTACCGCCCTATGAAGATCCTTGCCATAGCAGATACCGAAGAACGATGCCTTTGGGAGTGCTTTCGCAAGGAGCGCTTTGAGGGTGTCGACCTGATTCTGTCTGCCGGCGACCTGGACCCGGACTATCTTGAGTTTTTGGTCACGGTCATCAACAAACCGCTCATCTACGTCCGCGGCAACCACGATGACCGCTACGCACGTCATGCACCGGGCGGCTGCATCTGTGTCGAAGACACCGTGTACGTGTATCGCGGCGTTCGCATTGCGGGGCTTGGCGGCTCCATGCGCTACCGAGATGGCGCCAACATGTACACCGAGCGCGAGATGGCCAAGCGCGTGCGCAAGCTGTCCCACAAAGTGAGGATGGTCGGCGGCTGCGACATCTTGCTCACCCATGCGCCCGCCGCCGGCGTGGGCGATCTGGATGATCTGCCGCATCGAGGATTCGAATGCTTTAACACGGCACTCGAATCCTGGAATCCCGACTACATGGTGCACGGGCATGTGCATCAAAGCTACGGTTGCGAT
The DNA here is from genome assembly GCA_958451615.1 of uncultured Collinsella sp. GTDB lineage: Bacteria > Actinomycetota > Coriobacteriia > Coriobacteriales > Coriobacteriaceae > Collinsella. Next base: position 55,580 of record CAUDQR010000003.1, read on the forward strand.
TTTCAGCGCGAGCGTCAGCACGCATGCGGGACAACGATCGTCAACGCCTGCGGCTATACGCAGTTTGAACTCGACGAGACGCGCTACCCCATCCGTGGCTGGCAAGCAGCCTGGCTCAATTCGCAAACCATGCGCCGCGAGCTCAAGCGCCATGAGGTCATCGAGTCCTCGACCGCCAGAACCCCCTGGTAACCACCACAAAGGGGACAGGCACCTTTGTGGTGGTTCCGGACTCTCGACGCTACAGGGCAGCGATGACCTTATCGCCCATCTGAGCGGTGCGGAGGATCTTATCAGCAGGGGTGTTGGCGTCGGCGATGTCGCGGGTACGCCAACCTTCGTCGAGCACATGGGCCACAGCATTTTCGACTAAGACGGCCTGCTCGCCCATGTCGAGCGCGTACGTGAGCAGCATTGCCGCCGACAGGATCTGTGCGAGCGGATTGGCAATACCGAGCCCTGCGATATCGGGCGCGCTGCCAGCGCTCGGCTCGAACAGCGAAACGCCGTCGCCCAGCGAAGCAGAGGCGAGCATGCCGAGTGAGCCCGTAATCTGTGCAGCATCGTCGGAGAGAATTTCGCCGAACATGTTCTCCGTAACTACGACGTCAAAGTCGCCCGGTCGGTTGATGAGCTGCATAGCGGCGTTATCGATGAGCAGGTCTTCGTGCTGCACATCGGGGCACTCTTCATCATGCACGCGATGCACGACCTCGCGCCACATGCGGCTCGTCTCCAGCACGTTGCGCTTATCCACACTCGTCACGTCACCGCGACGCTTGCGGGCCGCTTCGAACGCTTGACGGGCAATGCGCTCCACCTCGAACTCGCGGTACTCCATCACATCGACCGCACGCTGGCCCGCAGCGCCATTAGCGCCCGCGCCGTCCTCGTCGTAGAAACGATCGTGCTTGCCAAAGTAAATGCCGCCGGTAAGCTCGCGGCGTGGGGCAGCCGGATCGGTCGAATCCCACTTAGGGCCACCGACTGATGCTAGCCTCATCCTCGGTCATATGGAGCTTGTCGCGCAGATGGCTGGGGCTTACCCCAGGCCGGTATGGATACGGGGCCTCTGAGCCGTCTTGAGGGCTTCTGCGGCCACTTCGATATCCTAGTCGACCGCACGGGTGAGACTCCATACCGTGCACCGGTCGCCCGCGATCTTGCCAATCTCCTGCACCGAGCGAAAATCGCCGGGGCTCGTGATGGGAAAGCCCGCCTCGATCACATCGACGTTCATGCGCACCAGCTGACGTGCGATAACGATATTTCCCTCAGTATTCATGCTGACGCCGGGAGGCTGCTCCCCGTCGCGCAGCGTAGTGTCAAAGATTGCGATTTTGCGACTCATGATTTCCTCCTGATAGGCCTGAGATACAGATGGCTTTCAGGAGAGATGGAGTGCCCCAAGATAGAAAAATACCCGTGTCGCTCATCACGCCCAAAAGCAGCGGACGATAGCGCACCCGGGTACAACTCATCGTTATAGCGAGATTGCAACCCTAGCGCGCTATCCCATCTAGTAGCGCTAGGCCTAGGAGCTGCTGCGTGTTATAGAACATGCCTGGCTCCTTTCAGCCTCGGGTATTCACTACATCGCGCTAAAGTGCAACACAGTCGAAACGACGTGCAATGGGGATTTTGGAGCAACCGAGGCAAAACCACCACGAAGGTGCCTGTCCCCTTTGTGGTGGTTTTGCCCCGAGATAGCAAAGAACCCGGTCCTGCACGAGGCAGAACTGGGTTCCTTTAGCAATGTTTGCTTTGCTGAGGCAGTAACTAGCAGTTACTCAGCCAGGAAGTCACGCTGGACAGCGGGATCGACCTTGACGCCAGGGCCCATGGTGGAAGACACGGAGATGGACTTGACGTACTTGCCTTTAGCAGAAGAGGGCTTGACGCGCAGGATCTCGGTGTACAGGGCAGCGTAGTTCTCGACGAGCTGCTGCTCAGAGAAGGACTTCTTGCCCAGGGGCACGTGGCAGATGCCGTAGCGGTCGGCGCGGTACTCAACGCGGCCAGCCTTGAGCTCGGAGACCATCTTGGCGACGTCCATGGTCACGGTGCCGAGTTTGGGGTTCGGCATGAGGCCACGGGGACCAAGGATCTTACCGATGCGGCCAACCTTGGCCATCATGTTCGGCGTAGCAATAGCGGCGTCGAAGTTGATCTCGCCCTTCTGGATCTGGGCGACGAGCTCGTCGGAACCGATGATGTCGGCGCCGGCAGCCTCGGCCTCGCGGGCCTTCTCGCCCTCGGCGAAGACGGCAACACGAACGGTCTTGCCGGTGCCGTGGGGCAGGGAGATGGAACCACGGATGTTCTGGTCAGCCTTACGAGTATCGATGCCCAGACGGAAGTGGGCCTCGATGGTCTCGTCGAACTTGGCGGTGTCGAGCTCCTTGATGAGCTTGGCAGCCTGAAGGGGGGTGTAGAGCGTGGCGCGGTCGATCTTCTCGGCAGCGGCGTTATAGCTCTTACCATGCTTAGCCATGTGCATTACCTCCTGTGGTTAAACGGGCGTGAGCCCTCCCACATCGTATCGTGTGCCCTATTGCACACATATAACGGGCGCCCCGGTCGGAACACCCGTCATTACCTAAAGAAATCGCTACTCAGCGATGGTGACGCCCATGGAGCGGGCGGTACCGGCGATGATCTTCTTGGCGGCGTCAATGTCGTTGGCATTGAGGTCCGGCATCTTGATCTCGGCGATCTTGGTGAGCTGCTCCTGGGAAAGCTGACCAACCTTGTCGGCCTGGGGCTTAGCGGAACCAGACTTGAGGTTCAGCTCCTTCTTGATGAGGTGAGCCGCCGGCGGGGTCTTGGTGATGAAGGAGAAGGACTTATCCTCGTAGACAGAGATCTCAACGGGGATGATGTCGCCCTTCTTGTCCTGCGTCTCGGCGTTAAAGGCCTGGCAGAACTGCATGATGTTCACGCCAGCAGCGCCCAGGGCAGGACCGACGGGAGGAGCGGGGTTAGCGGCACCAGCAGGAATCTGGAGCTTAATGACGTTGGCAACCTTCTTCTCAGCCATGGTCATTCCTTTCGAATCACGAGTGTGAAGTACTTGCTATATCGTAAGCACGCACGTGTTAGAAGCACTCCTGAGATGAGCAGTCACAGAAGAAGCACGCTCGCGCGAACGGACGAAAACTTAAGCGATGACAGCGACCTGGTTAAAGTCGAGCTCGACCGGCGTCTCGCGGCCAAAGATCATCAGCGTGACCTTGAGCTTGCCAGCCTCGGTGTTAACCTCGGAGACTTTGCCATCAAAGTCGGTAAGCGGGCCATCGGTGACGCGGACGGACGTGCCGACCTCAATATCAACCGAGGTACGCTTGGGCGAATCGCCCTTACCGGGACGACGAGTCATCTTATTGTACTCGTCGCGGGAAAGCGGAGCGGGCTTGCCGTTGCCGCCCAGGAAACCGGTAACGCCGGGCGTGTTGCGAACGCACGTCCATGCATCGTCATCCATCTCCATACGGACCAGAACATAACCCGGGAAAATCTTGGAATCCTTGGTCTCACGCTTGCCACCCTCTTTAATCTCGGTGACACGCTCCATAGGAATCTCGATATCAAAGATACGGTCCTGCATGCCCATAGTCTCGATGCGATGCTCGAGATCGGACTTAACGCGGTTCTCGTATCCAGAGTAAGTGTGAACGACGTACCAACGCTTAGACATGGTTTAGCCCCTCAATCCAGAGAACAGAGCAAGAGCCTCGCCAAAGCCAGCATCGAGCAGAGCGATGACGACGCCGACGACGATCAGAGAAGCGCAAACGACGACCGAGTAGTTCACGAGCTCCTTCTTATCGGGCCACGTGACACGCTTCATCTCGGACTTCACCGAAGCGAAATACTTCTTGGTGCGGGCAAAGAAACCAGGCTTCTCGTTCTTCTTGGACTTCGCAGCCTTCTCGTTCTTCTTGGCAACGGCCTTCTTGGCCTCAACCTTGGAGTTGGCGGCAGCGTTATTGGCAGGTGCCGGCTGCTGAGCCTTCTTCTTGTTCTTCTTGTTGGCCATTTGGGTTACCTCCGCGCAATGCGCTTATACATGAGTAAACCGTAAGCCCCCAATTGGGAGCTTACGGAATAATGACTGGCACGCCAGGAAGGACTCGAACCCTCAACACTCGGTTTTGGAGACCGATGCTCTACCAATTGAACTACTGGCGTATATGACTAAAGACTAGCGAGTCTCTTTGTGCAGCGTGTGGTGACGGCACCAGGGGCAATACTTCTTGATCTCCATACGATCAGGCATGTTCGCCTTGTTCTTGGTGGTCGTATAGTTGCGGCGCTTGCACTCAGTGCACGCAAGAGTAACTAGAGTACGCATGTATCCTGAACCTTTCATATCCGCCCCGTACGGGCACGAGATGGTACTTTATCAGCTCTATGTAAGTGCTGTCAATGAAAACCTCGAATCAATTGGTTCTCGGTGGATCCATTCATATTTGGAACACATCAATGGGGCCAGCGAGATCTAATCGACGGTGTACCCAGAACCATTATCGATCCTCTCGACACCAGCAACGGCTCAATATCCATTGCAGAAAAGAACCCGGCACCCAAATAAGTGCCGGGTTCTTTAAGTCAGCTATATCAAAGAGCTAATTTACTCAATGATCGTGGAGACGATGCCCGAACCGACGGTGTGGCCACCCTCGCGGATAGCGAAGCGCAGGCCCTCCTCCATGGCGATCGGGTGGATGAGGTCGCCCTCGATGGTGATGTGGTCACCAGGCATAGCCATCTCGGTGCCCTCGGGGAGCTTGACCGTACCGGTAACGTCGGTGGTACGGAAGTAGAACTGAGGACGATAACCATCGAAGAACGGGGTGTGACGGCCGCCCTCCTCCTTGGTCAGAACGTAGATCTCACCGGTGAACTTGGTGTGCGGGGTAACCGAACCGGGCTTGCAGAGAACCTGGCCGCGCTCGATGTCCTCGCGCTTGATGCCGCGGAGCAGCAGACCGACGTTGTCGCCAGCCTCGCAGAAGTCCATGGACTTACGGAACATCTCGATACCGGTAACGACGGTGTTCTGGGTATCCTTGATGCCGACGATCTCGACGGGCTCGTTGAGCTTGAGCTCACCGCGCTCGACACGACCGGTAGCAACGGTACCACGGCCGGAGATGGTCATAACGTCCTCAACGGCCATCAGGAACGGGAGGTCGTTGTTACGAGCAGGCGTCGGGATGTACTCGTCGACGGCGTTCATGAGCTCGCGGATAGCGTCCATCCACTTGGCGTCGCCCTCGAGAGCGCCCAGAGCGGAACCACGGATGACGGGGATGTCGTCGCCGGGGAAATCGTACTCGGAGAGGAGCTCACGGGTCTCCATCTCGACGAGGTCGATGAGCTCGTCATCGTCGACCATGTCGCACTTGTTCAGGAAGACGACGATGTAGGGAACGCCAACCTGACGGGCGAGCAGGATGTGCTCGCGGGTCTGAGCCATGGGGCCGTCGGTAGCGGCGATGACCAGGATAGCGCCGTCCATCTGAGCAGCACCGGAGATCATGTTCTTGACGTAGTCAGCGTGGCCCGGGCAGTCAACGTGAGCGTAGTGACGGGCAGCAGTCTCGTACTCGACGTGGGAGACGGAGATCGTAATGCCGCGCTCGCGCTCCTCGGGAGCCTTGTCGATGTTCTCGAACGCAGTGAAGTCAGCCTTGCAGCCCTCGGTCTCGGAGAGAACCTTGGTGATGGCGGCGGTCAGCGTGGTCTTGCCGTGGTCGACGTGACCAATGGTGCCGATGTTAACATGCGGCTTAGTGCGCTCAAACTTCTCTTTGGCCATAAAGCCCTCCTCTAAACAGGTCGTCCCCGGACGGGACTTTGCCTTTATACCATAGTGGCCTCTCAACATACTATTGAGAAGCCACCGTGTTACCTATGGTAGCGGTGACTGGATTCGAACCAGTGACGCCACGGGTATGAACCGTGTGCTCTAACCAACTGAGCTACACCGCCGGATGGAGCCTGCAACCAGACTTGAACTGGTGACCTCTTCGTTACCAACGAAGTGCTCTACCGACTGAGCTATACAGGCACTTGACGGGTGGGAGCTATAGGATTCGAACCTATGTAGGCAGAGCCAACGGGTTTACAGCCCGTCCCCATTAACCACTCGGGCAAACTCCCAATCGTTCAAGTATCCGCAGGTCCTTTGGTCTTTTGGACCGCCGCCCCCGCGAACGAAAAAGATAATACGATGCAACCTTGGGGGCTGTCAACGAAAACCTCTAGATACACGGTGCCGGGCGTATCTATATACCTGTGACATGCAGTTTTGTTGGGTTTGATTATGTCGAGTGATGAATTTGGCAATGTCGGCGTCATTTCCCAAGGGCACACTTTGGCGTGATGGAGTATGTCTGCAGTCTCGACCCTCGATAACGGATCCCTTGCGCTTATTACATAGGTCGTGATCGGGCTTCACCGGCACAATCGAGCGTGGATTTTCTCCCGTTTGACATCGAGCGTGGATAATCTCCCACTTTTGGCGTGTTTCTGAGGCCAAAGTGGCAGATTATCCACGCTCATTCTCTAGGCGGGAGAACTATAGAGCCGAACTACTCGGGCCAGGCCAAAGTAGACCCATAGAGCGGCTCCCCCTTGGTGCAGGGGTAGCGACTCAAGTAACACGACGATAGCAAGTCGAAGAAATAAGTCATGGCATATTTCGAATAAACGCCGAGTCGGTCAATTCCGTTTCCCGCATTACCAAGACGATATACACGGTCAAAAGACCTCGATTTGTCATCGTTGCTAAACGCAGTAATTAGAATCTTCCTGCCCGAACGGCAATCAAGATACTCACGCGCCTGTGACGCAAATAGCCCGGAGACCGATACGAGAATTATCAATGACTGCGAAACGTCTCCCATGTTTTTCAATTCCGCGACGTTAGCCCCAGCAACTATGCGAACCATCTTGCCCGCATAAAACATTTCCTGCTGAAATCGTACGAGATTGGCGCTCACATTATTGGTGCACCAGATTTCAACGTTTTTATGGCCATCAATTTCGTCGGCAAGGTGCTTAATAGCGATATCGGACACGCCGCTTTCAACCTCAGCGAACATCTCGATCATGCGAACGTCGAGCTCTGCCCTGTACTCCTCGTAGCCAAATTCCTCCTCTCGATGGCTTAAGTCGCTTGGAAAGACTGATTGAGTAAATGATTCTTTCAAATCGCTAAGAGACTGGTAGCCCAATCGATTGCAGAAACGACGAACAGCGGAACGGGTCACGAATGCATCGCGGGTTATTGCGGCAACATTGATTTCGCTCGAACGCCTAATGTGAGCGATGAGATATCGAGCGATGGCGGCATCGTTTGACCCAAACTCGCTGTTGATGATGGAGCTAATGCGATTGAGCACATCGAAGTCATTGATATTCACGTGATCCCTCTTTCCGCTCTCCTCGAAATCATGGTTCATTTATTGAATCAAACAGCTTTGGTCGTTCTCCTATGATTCAAATCAGTTGACGTCATCTTAATCGTAATTCCGCCACACGTATCCACCGTGTTGAATGATGGAAAGGGGATTCATGGGCAACGTGAACAACATGCCGTTTCTCTGGGGTTCCGCCACGGCGTCTTATCAGTGCGAGGGTGCCTGGAACGAAGACGGCAAAGGCCTTGGCGAGTGGGATTTCTTTAGCCACACAAGCAATAAGAACATCAACCATGTTGACGGTGATGTATCTTGCGACTTCTACCATCGCTATGAAGAAGATATCCGCATGATGAAAGAAGGCGGACAAAACACCTATCGCTTCTCTCTTTCATGGAGTCGAATCATCCCCACGGGTATCGGCGAAGTGAATGAAGAGGGTATCGATTTTTATAATCGGGTCATTGATTGTTGCCTCGAAAATGGCATAGAGCCCAACGTTACGCTGTTCCATTACGATCTACCATTCACGCTTGCTTGCAAAGGCGGATGGCTGAACAACGACATGGCAGAGTGGTTCTGCAAATACGCCAAGATTTGCTTTGAGCGCTTTGGAGACCGCGTCAAAATCTGGGCTACCGTTAACGAGCCGCATTTCTACAGCTACTGCGTAAACATGTTGGGCAACTATCCCCCCAATCGATCGCTCGACGTTCAGTCGTACATGCAGTTTCAGTACAACCTGATGCGCGCGAGCGCACTCGCAGTCCGAACATATCGTCAAATGGGCTACGACGGCATCATCGGCGCCGTCCACGATGGCGGCGTTGTCGAACTCGACCCGGCAACCGAGCACCCTGATGACGTATTTCGATACGCAGACTTTTTCGCCAATCGCATGATTCTGGCACCAGCGCTTCAGGGTCAACTGCCGCCAGAAATGGACGAAATCCTTGAAAAACTTGGCGTCTCGCTCTATCGATCCCCAAATGACGTAGAAGAATTCAGAGACGGTAAAGTCGATTTTATTGGACTCAACGTGTATTGCCGAGAGTATGTAACCGACTGGCACGGTGGAGAGCTTGCCGTTTCGGCGAACAATAAGGGCGGTTTGAGCAAAAAGGTCGAAGGAAAATGCATTGCGCCCTTGTTTGAAAGCGCCCGCGACAGCAATGTTCCCCGCAATAAATGGGGTCGCGAAATACTCCCAGGTTGCATGTATTCAACCATCATGGATGTCCACGAGCGCTATGACGCGCCCCGCATCTTTATTACGGAAAACGGACATGGCGCCTATGAGCAACCAGACGCAGACGGAATGATCCACGATGATGACCGCATCGAGCTTCTGGGCCAGTTCATCGAGCACATGATGAGGGCTAAGCGCGACGGCGCGCGCGTTGAGGGCTACTACCTCTGGTCGACGATGGATCTGTATAGCTGGATCAACGGCTACGAAAAACGATACGGACTTGTCCATATCGACTTCGAGAACAATCTGGAGCGCACCCCCAAAAAGAGCTGGTATTGGTACCGAGACCTTATCTCGAAGTATCAGGAGCAGGAAGGTTAGGAGAAAGAGATGAAATATCAGGCAATGTCCGAAACAGTCCTAAAGGCTGTTGGCGGCAAAGAGAACATTACATCGGTAACTCATTGTGCGACGCGCCTTCGCATCGACGCACGAGACACCTCGATCATCGATCTCCAACTCGCCAAATCGGCCGATCAGGCGCTCGGGGCAGTAGTCAGCGGTGGCCAGCTTCAGGTGATCATCGGCCCCAACGTCACCGAGGCTTACAACGACTTCCTCGACTTCGCGGGAATCGAAGTCGGCGGTGGCACGGTTGCCGACGATGCCCAAACCGCCAAAGACCTTGCAGAAGGCATTAAAAGCGGTAACACCGCCATGGGCTTGATTGAGAAATTCGGGAACGTCTCTGCACGGGTATTCATGCCCATCGTCCCGGCGCTCATCGTTGGCGGACTCATTCTTTCGATCAAGAATCTCCTGGTCAATTATTGCGGATTGAGCACCGATAGCGGAACCGCCCAGGTCCTGTTGGCGATCTTTAGCGCTTCGTTTAGCTTCTTACCTGTTTATCTTGGTTATCAGCTCGCGGCCGTCATGAAGATGCAGCCCATCATGGGCGCATTGCTGGGCGCGATCATGATCAGCTCGTCCATTAGCGGTGCCGAGGGTCTCGACTTTCTTGGTATTCCCATCCCGACGAACGACTATTCGAGTACGGTAGTGCCCATCGTACTGGGCGTTGTATTCATGTACTTTGTCGACCGCGGCCTTCAGAAGATCATTCCCGACGTTACCAAACTGTTCTTGAAGCCGCTGCTCACCATGATCATCGTCGTGCCCGTCGAGCTGATTATCCTTGGCCCCGCCGGCAGCATGATGGGCTACGCGCTGAGCGATGCCGTCACGTGGCTTATGGACAACGTGGCATTTATCGCTACTCCGATCCTGGCAGCCCTTAACCCCTATTTCGTCATGCTCGGTCTCGATAAGGCTTACATCGCAATCGAAGTTACGAGCCTGGCGCAGCTCGGTTGGGCACCCATTATCTTTGGATTCATCTCGAACCTCTGCATTGGCGGCACGAGCCTCGCCCTGGCAACTGCTATGAAGGGAAACAAAGAGAAGAGGGGTATGGTCACCACGGTTGCCGTCACCGCACTCTGTGGCGTAACCGAGCCCGCGTTCTACGGTTGCCTCATCGAGCGTCCCCGCCTGCTTGTCGGCACGGCAATCGGCGCGCTCTGCGCTGGACTCCCTGCAGGCATCTTTGTTCTGAAAGAGTATGTTGCGGGAGCATGCCCCGGCCTTCTTTCGGCACTCATCTTTATCGCTCCCGATGGGTCCATGGGCAACTTCGTGCTGGCATGCGTTGTCGCCATCGTCGCCATCGTCGTCTCCTTCATCGCCGCACGCGTGATCATCAAGAAGAACCCCAGCTATATTGAGTAGATGCCCGCTGTTTGCATTGGGGACATCCTCGGCAGACCATTAGCAAGAACCCAAGAAGTTCCTTAGGAGCTCGATCAATCCATTCGGATTCCTGAGGCACAAACGACCCCGATTCCACAATGAAATCGGGGTCGTTGTTTCTAAAGCCGTCGATAGACAATCGGTGTTTACCTTAGCTCCCTATCCAAGTTAATTATCCACGCTCGTTCTCCGGTCGGGAGATTTTCTTCGCTCGCGTATCCAGAAATCCACGCTCGAGCAGGACATCCAGATCCGCGCCCGCCCTTGTCTCGATCTGTAACAGCAAGAGGCCTATTCCGCTTCTACATGTTACAGATCAAGATATTCCTAAAACACCCTAAGTTTCATCTCAATCTGTAACAGTTAGATGCCGAATATCGGTCTTGGTGTTACAGATTTAGACAAACTGGAGGACGAGACAAACCAAAAACGGGATGGGCGCTAACCCGATGGCGCACCACCTAAATAGAAACGGGCCCTGTCCCACAAGGAACAGAGCCCGAAACTCTCATGGAGCCAGTGACAGGAATCGAACCTGCAACCCACTGATTACAAATCAGTTGCGCTACCGTTGCGCCACACTGGCACACTTAGCGCTTTCGCGCGAAGCCAGTTAAGAATAAAGGAATTGCGGACGAGGCGCAACAGGCCGCACGGCGATATACAAATATGCAAAATCCAGCAACAGCGCATACCAGGCCCGTTCATTTCTGTCAGCGCGCCCTCAATCTTAAAACCATTCGCCAGAACGAATAGTTTTAATTACAATTGGCTATATAAAACTATTCGTTTTGGCGAAGGGTTTCGCGATGTTGACTACAAAGGAAGCAGCCGAGCTGCTCGGCATCACCCCGCGCAGGGTGCAGGAGCTCATTAAGAACGGCGCGCTGACCGCCCGCAAGGCTTCTGGCGTGTGGCTTATCGACAAAGACAGCGTAGACACGCGACTCCGCTCCGCAACCAAAAGAGGGGGACGGCCTCGTCGCGGGCATGGGAAAAGCGAAATCGCATTTACCCTCATGAACCGCACGCACGAAGTAGCCCAGCTGGTCTACAGCAGATCACGGAAAGACTTCACCCACATCGGCGCCGACGTCGATCGTGCCTACGCCCCTATTGGAGTTTTTGCTCCCAGCAAACCTGTATCGCTCGACTCCTTCCGCATCTGGTGGCGCGGCCGCGGTATCCCGCTCGCACGCATTGGGCTAACCTCCCTGCTTGCAGAAGCCGCAGTCGATGTTCCCGATGAACTCGTACAGCGAAATCTCGGCCTCTCCCTATCCGACCAGTATTGGATTAGACCCCAAGATTCCGGTCTCGCCTGGGAGGATATCAACTTCTTCAATAACGCCTTTGATGACGTCTCGCTGTCCATTGCGCCCTTTGCCCCAGAGGGAAAAGCGGCTGCCGCAAAGCCCGATAACACCTCGGACGGCAATCTTCAAAAGTACTGGACGTGCGAGGGCGGGCGTCGAATTCTGCATAAGGCAGGAGCGCACCTGAACCAAGAACCTTATAACGAGCTGGTGGCGACCGCGCTCCACCGGCGCATCCTAAACGCCTGCGATTATGTGCCTTACTCGCTCGAGGGCACGGGCACTTCCGCCATGAGCATATGCGATGTCTTCTTAACTGATGAAGAAGAGTATGTCCCTGCGTTCTATGTAAACCAGCACGCAAACGCAGATGAACGGCTAACCGACTACGAGCGATATGTAGCAAACTGCGAGGAGCTCGGGGTGACAGGCGTTAAGGATGCCCTTGACCGCATGATCGTGTGCGACGACATCATCGCCAACTACGATCGTCATTGGCGCAACTTCGGCCTCGTGCGAAACGTCAACTCACTGGCCTGCAGACCAGCTCCCATCTTCGATTCGGGTTCATCGCTCTGGTGCAACATATCTCTGGAGGAGCTTCGGGCAGGAGAGCACAGTTTTGCCAGCGCGCAGTTCCATTCAAGTCCCGCGAAACAAATGTTGCTTGTTGAGGATATGAACTGGTTTGACGGGGACAAACTCGAAGGTTTTGTCGACGAGGCGATCGAGATTCTGTCTAAAAACGATGCCCTAGCAGCGAGACTGCCTTATCTAAAAGAGGCGCTAACGTGGCGCCTCGAAAGAATGATCAACATCGCTGAATGGAGTTAGCGAGGCAGCATTGCCCGTCAGCTCCCCTATCTCCCACGCAACGCCTTGAGCTTGGCCAGGGCCTCGGGGCTCAGGCGGCTGCCCAGGGTCATCTTGATCTGCGGAGCTTCCTCTGCCTCGTGAACGTCGTTATCGATCTGTTTGATCTCGTCCACCAGCATACGGCTCGAGATGCGCGTGACGCCCTTGCCCATGACGACAGCCTGGATCGTGCCGTCGCTCGATACCACGGAGCACGCGCGGCCTTCCTCACGTGCCTCGATGCAGAGCTTCTGCACCACGGTGTCGGCCGATACGCCCGTCGGCGAGAACTCGATGCGCACGCCGCGAGCAGGCAGGTTGGGACGCTCGTTGGAGATATTGCCCGCGCCGTCGAACACGATCACGGCCTCGTAGCGGCCCTGGGCAAAGGCGGCGACGTCGTTGATGAGGGCGGTGCGCGCCATATCGTGAACGTCGCTGGAATACGGATCGTCGGAATGGTCGTACACGAGCTTTTCGTAGCGCGGCGTGCAGTGGATCACGTTGTAACCGTCGACCACCAACAGCTCGGGCTTATTGGAGTGCACCGTCGAGACCGGGTCGGCGATGGCCTGCGCAAACGCATTGCCGCCCACGCCATAGGTCGCGGCCGAAACAATCGGCTTGGCCGAGCCCTCGCCAAAGCGCTTGGCTTTGGACTTGGCACGGTTCTTTTTGGACATGCGCTACTCCTCCCCCATGAGCTCGCCGGCGTTGCGGCGCAGCCACTCAAAGCACAGCGCCGTGGTCGCCTGGGCAACATTGAGGCTCTCAGTCATGCCGCGCTGGGGAAGCTTGGTCAAAAAGTCGCATTTCTCGAGCACCAGGCGCGAGATACCGTCGCCCTCGGAGCCCATGACGAGCGCCACGCGACCCTCGAAGGGAGCATCCCAGCAACTGCCTTCGGCGTGCTCGGAGGCACCGCCCACCCAAAAGCCAGCGGCCTTAAGGTCGTCGAGCGCACGGGCGATGTTGGGCACCTGCGCGATAGGCAGATGCATGACGGCGCCGGCTGAAGTTTTGTAGCTGCCCACGGTCACGCCAGCGGCACGCTTGTTGGCAATGACGACGCCGGCCGCGCCCACAACCTCGGCGGAACGCACGATGGCGCCAAAGTTGCCGTCGTCGGTCACATGGTCGAGCACGATGACGAGCGCCGGACCGTCGCCCGCGCGGTCGAGGATATCGGCGACATCGGCATAGGGGAAGTTGCCCACCTCGAGCGCAATGCCCTGGTGAGCGCCATGGCTCGACAGCGCATCGAGCTGCGCGCGCGGCACATACTTAATGCGGACGCCCGCGGCGTTGAGGTCATCGACCAGACGAGACAGGGCGGCATCGCGCTCGCCGCCCTCGGCGATGAGCGCGCACTTGACGGGAAAGCCGGTACGCAGCGCCTCGGCGGCAGCACGGCGGCCTTCGATAAACTCGCCCTTGGAGACCTGAACGTTGTCGCGGTTGCGATCTCGCTGCGGACGCGCAGCCTGGGCTTGGGAGCGCTCGCGCTGGCCCTTGGGAGCGGCAGCGCGGTCATTGCGGCGAATCGGACGCGAGCCAGAAGCAGCCTGCTTGCCGCCACGAGGCGCACGCTTGCGATTGTCGGCCATAAAGTGACCTCCTAAATACAACTATCAAACGAAACAAAATAAACGACCGCCCATGAATATTAATTCGGGCGGTCGGTACGGGTTTTCCAAGTGCCCGAGATTGCCGTGAAAGAGGAGCGACGCGTACTTGAGTACGCGAGCGACGGTTTGAACGGCAAGGTCGGGTGCTTGGGAAACCCGCGGGGATTAGAGAGATTTGATACGAGTGCCGGCGGCGGTATCCTCGATCGTCAGCCCGAGGTCCTTGAGCTGGTCACGGATGGCGTCGGCCAGATCCCAGTTCTTGTCGGCGCGGGCCTCGGCGCGGGCCTCGAGAATCTTGGCAGCGGCCTCGTCCACGTCGTCGCCCGTGTAGGCGACCAAGCCGGCGGCAACGCCTAGCAGACCCAGCGGCAGCTCGACCTTGGGCTCGGGGAGCTCAACGCCAAACGTATCGAGCAGCTCGACCAGCGTATCGGCGGCGGCCAGGGCAGCGGTCTTGTCGGCAGCGTCGCCCGCTTGCTCCAGGTACTGGTTGCACTCGGTCACAAAGCCAAAGACGGCACCCATGGCGCCGGCGGTGTTAAAGTCGTCGTCCATGCACTCCTTAAAGGTGGCGCGGGTCTCGGCGGCCTTGGCGGCAAACGCCTCGGATGCTGCCTCATCGGCATCGGCCGTCGCATGGTTCGCGGCCCAGCGCAGGTTCTCGACCGTACCGGCGATACGCGTGAGCGAGTTTTCGGCACCCTCCAGGCGCTCCCAAGAAAAGTCGAGCGGCGAGCGATAGCTCGTCTGCAACATCAGCAGGCGCAGAGCGGCAGCGGAGTGCTGCTCGAGGACCTCGGCCAGCGTAAAGAAGTTGCCGAGCGACTTGGACATCTTCTCGCCGTCTACCAGCAGCATGCCTGTGTGCATCCAGGTGTTGGAGAAGCCCTGGTGCCAGGCGCAGGTGGCCTGGGCGCACTCGTTCTCGTGATGCGGGAAGGCAAGGTCGGAGCCGCCGCCGTGGATGTCGATCGGAGTGCCCAGGTAGCGATGCACCATGGCGGCGCACTCGGTGTGCCAACCAGGACGGCCCTCGCCCCAAGGGCTCGGCCAGCTGGGCTCGCCGGGCTTGGCGGCCTTCCACAGGGCAAAGTCGAGCGGGTCGTTCTTGTCCTCGTTCTCCTCGATGCGCGCGCCAACCATAAGGTCATCGATGTTGCGGCCCGAGACCTGACCGTAGCTGGGATCGCTGCGCACGGCAAAGTACACATCGCCGTTATCGGCTGCGTAGGCATGGCCCTGCTCGATGAGCGTCTTGATCATGGCGATCATGGGGCCGATCTCCTTGGTGGCGCGGGGGCGCACATCGGGATCGAGCACGTTGGCGGCACGCATGACGCCGATGAACTTGTCGGAGAACTCCGTCGCGACCTCGACAGCCGTACGGCCCTGCTCGTTGGCGCGCTTGATGATTTTGTCGTCGACATCGGTGAGGTTCTGGGCGAACGTGACCTCGTAGCCGCTCGCGATGAGCCAGCGACGAATCACGTCAAAGCTGATGAACGTGCGGGCATTGCCGATGTGGATGTTGTCGTAGACCGTGGGGCCGCACACATACATGCGGACCTTGCCGGACTCGATGGGCTTGAACTCTTCCTTTTTATGGGTAGCGCTGTTGTAGATACGCATTCGTTACTCCTTAACGGTTTTCTGTAGCAGGCAGACGGCCCAGGCGCCGATTCCCTCGCCTTGGCCTTCCCAACCGAGCTTTTCGGTCGTAGTGGCGGCGACGCCCACGTTTTCGACGTCAACGCCCAGGGCATGGGCAAGGTTGGCGCGCATGGCATCGCGGTGCGGGGTGATCTTAGGTTGTTGACAGGCAATGGTGCAATCGGCATCGACAAACTCAAAGCCCAGCTCGCGCGCATAGTCCATCACGCGAGCGAGCAGCACCATCGAATCGGCACCCTCGTAGGCGGGATCGGTGTCGGGGAATAGCTTGCCGATGTCTCCCCCGCGGCAGGCTCCCAGAATGGCGTCTGCCAGCGCGTGTGCAAGCACATCGGCATCCGAGTGGCCCAGCAGGCCGCGCTCGTAGGGGATGTCGACCCCGCCGATGATACATCGACGCCCCTCCACCAAACGGTGGACGTCGTAGCCGTGGCCAATGCGCAGGTTACTGAACATGGGGAAGGTCCTCTCCCTCGGCCATGCGGCCAAGCAGAATCGCGGTTACGGGACGCAGGTCCTCGGGCACCGTCACCTTAAGGTTATCGCGCGGGCTCTGGACACAGCGGACGCGCCCGCCCATGCGCTCGACCAGCGAAGAATCGTCGGTCCCGATAAAGCCCTCGGCGATAGCTGCGGTGTGGGCGCGCTTCATGGCGTCGACGCTAAAGATCTGCGGTGTCTGCGCGGCCCAGTAGAGCTCACGCGGCGGCGTCTCGACGATATTGTCGCCGTCGACGATCTTGAGCGTGTCGATCGCGGGCTGACCGCATACGACACCGTCGAGCGAGCGGTCGCCCACAAGCACGTCGATCGCATGATCGATGGCCTCGGTCGTGATGAGCGGACGGGCGCCGTCGTGGATGGCGACATATTCGAAACCCGCCGGAACCGCATGCACGCCGGCACGGGTGGAATCCTGACGGGTATCGCCGGCATCGGCGAAGCTGATGGGCGTGTCATAGTCAAACGGATCGATGGCCAGGCGGCGCATCTCGGCGCGGCGCTCGGCAGGGCACACCACCACGATGTGGCCGACCTTGTCGCTACGATCGAACGCGCGGATGGACCAGCTCATGAGCGGACGGCCCGCCACGTTAACGAGCTGCTTGCCGCCGGGATTTCCAAAGCGCTGGCCGCTGCCGCCGGCAACGACCACGGCGCATACGGGCGCCATTATGCGTTCCCCTGTTTGGTGCCCTTCATGCGGTACAGCGAGTCCGCAAGAATGGCAGGGTTGTTGACGCCAAAGTCGCCCAGGCGCTCCGGGTCCTCGCTGATGTCGTCCATGAGCTCCTGCAGCGAGCCATACTCGTCGACGATCTTCTCTGCCACGCCGTCGCGCACGACGGACACGCGCGAAAGCGTGCGCAGGCCCAGCGGCGTCATGACGGAATCCTCGTCCAGGTCGTCATAGCCCAGAACTGCCGCCACGTGCTGCGGGTCGGACAGGTCCTTAGGCGTCATGCGGCTCAGCTCGGCGCGGATCTTCTCGGCGTTGGCCTCAGAGGAATCGCTTGCGTAGTCGCGGATCATCAAGTCGTATTCGGTATCCATGCTGGAGCCCGCGAGCTGCTCGAGCTGCATCTGCACGAGCTTGCCCTGGTTGCCCAGCTTGACGATGCAATCCTTAAGCTCGGTCTTTGCCTGCTGCATGATCTCGAAGCTCGAGAAGATGCCGGTGATGTCGGCGAGCGTGACGTAGTCGTCGAGCTCAAGGGCCGTCAGGCGCAGCAAGGAGCGGTCGAGCGACTGACGGGTGGTCTGAAGCGTGGCGACGAGCTGGTTGACCGAGCTCATGATGGTGGTGACGGGCTGGATCTCGTAACTCTTGCCGTGGACGTACACGTTGACGACGGCACGACGGGCCGAGACCGAGATCACGATGGCATCGGTGAGCACCGACATGCGAGCGGCAGTACGGTGACGCATGCCCGTCTCACTCGTGGCGAGCGAGGGATCGGGATTGAGATGGAAGTTGGCGCGCAGAATCTGGGTGAGGTCGCCGTCGATAACGATGGCGCCGTCCATCTTGGAGAGTTCGAACAGACGGTTCGAGGTGAACGAAATGTTGAGCGGGAAGCCGTCGTTGCCGGCGGCGAGCACGTTTTCGGTATCGCCGACGCAAATGAGGGCACCAAGGTGACCGGCGATGATCATATCGAGGGCGGTGCGGATCGGCTGGCCAGGTGCCGTCAGGCGAATAGCCTGTTCCATACGCTTTTGCAGCTCGTTCTTATCCAAGGCATCGCTCCCATCGTATACGCTCCATAAACGCTAAATAGTTTCTCACGGTTTGTCCCCGCGGCGCTCGCGAAATCCGATGCTTACAGAATGAGCGAACACCGCTTAGGTAGCTCATTTGGGACGGGGCTCCTTTGACTGCTCATGTGATAGCATTGGGTCTCATATAAATGAGGGAGTAGTCGCGTAATCGGGTTCGCCCGCAGAGATGGAGCCAGACTATGGGACTCGCAGAGCTCGTGTTGCTCGCCGTTGGCCTTTCGATGGACGCCTTTGCCGTATCCATCTGCAAGGGTCTCGGCATGAAAAAGATCAACCTTAAGGTCGCCGTGGTGCTCGGCCTGTTCTTTGGCGGTTTTCAGGCCGGCATGCCCGTAATCGGATGGGCGCTTGGCAGTCAATTCATGGGCATCATCGGCCCCATCGACCACTGGATCGCCTTTATCCTGCTCGCCTTCATTGGCGGCAAAATGCTGTGGGAGGCATTTACCGAGGACGAGGATGAAGGCGACGGCAAGGATGCCGAAAAGATTGACCTGGGCGAGTACCTGATCCTCGCCATCGCCACCTCAATCGACGCCCTAGCCGTAGGCATCTCATTTGCCGCGCTCTCGGTCGACATCATGCCCGCCGTGTCGCTCATCGGCATCACGACCTTTATCTTCTCCGTCGCCGGCGTAGCGATCGGCCACACCTTTGGCGCGCGCTACGAAAAGCCTGCCACCATCGTGGGTGGCGTCGTGCTCATCTTCATCGGGCTTAAGATCTTGCTTGAGCATCTGGGGATTCTCGCGATATAAAAAACGCCTCTCATAAGCTCAACGTCAATGTAGAGGTCTCATGCAGAGTTTTACATAATGCCTTTTCGTGCAGACTTTTGCATGTCATACTGATATGCAAAAGTCTGCATGTTAGGAGATCGCCGTGGATACCTTTCCCATCACCACACCGCGCCAAGCTGGCATCTACGTGCGCCAGGCACGCGAGGCTCAGGGTCTCACCCGTGCCGCCCTCGCCAAAAAGGCCGGTGTTTCGGAGCGCCTGCTCGCATCGCTCGAGCTGGGCGACGCCACTGGCATTCGACTCGACAAGCTGCTGACCGTCTTTAACGCACTCGGCATAAGTCTCTTTGTGCAAAGCGATAACGACCCAATCGCATCACCCTTTAAACATCCGACGACGATAGCGGACCTCCCTATCGCGAACTCGAATGCCCTGCCCAAGCCAAGTGTAGGCAGACGACCCGCCCGACAAGGAACGCCATCTTCCTATGGTGCCTTGCTGGCCCAAATCGCAGCCGAGCAAGGCCTTTCCGACACTTCAGACCTCTCCTTTGGCTGTAAGGTTGTGAAATAAATGGCAGAGATGGAGCTTGCGACCCTCATTTGTGGCGAAATCGCAGGCACTCTCCGGCAAGACGAGCATGGACTCTGCAGCTTTGTATACGCCCCAACCTATCGCGGAGCACCGCTATCGCTAACAATGCCGCTTTCCAATCGCACGTATGGCCATAACATCGTCCGCCCGTTCCTATTTGGCCTTTTGCCCGACAGTCAAGAGCAGCGTCGCGCTATTGCCGCCGAGCATGACGTTGCATCCAACAACCCCGTCGCCCTCTTGTGCCATATCGGTCTTGACTGCGCGGGGGCCGTTCAGTTTTGTCGAACCGATCAATTAGACGCCGTCCGTGGCAGGGTCTCCGCATACCGCCCGCTTACCAATTCTCAAATCGCTCATAAGCTCAAAGCAATTCGCGATGACGAAAGAGAGACATGGATGGGCTCCAACGAAAGCTGGTCCCTGGGCGGCAATCAAGGCAAATTTGCACTGGCTTGGCATGATGGCCAATGGTGCGAATGTCTAGGGTCATCCCCCACTACCCATATCTTCAAAAATGGTGTCGTTGGGTTCAAACATCAGGCCTTAAACGAATTCGTCTGCATGAAAACGGCTCGGCGTGTTGGCATTCCAACTGCCAACGTCTCCTATTGCACATTTGAAGACGAAGCCGCGCTCGTCGTTGAACGGTACGACAGAATGGTCAATAGCAGCGGAAATATCGAAAGGCTGCATCAGGAGGACTTTTGCCAGGCGCTCGGTGTATTGCCAAGCCAGAAATACACCGCCGACGGAGGACCAACCACACGAGACATCCAAGAACGACTGATTAACACAGTCCCCCACCACATGAATCTTGTGCTTTTTACCTATATGTTGTTCTATAACGCCATTATCGGAGCGCCTGACGCACACGCTAAAAACTACTCGCTCATCCTAGGCAAAGGCACAAACGCAGCGCTCGCACCCATGTACGATGTCGCATCGGGCTTGGCGTACGAACGTATGCGCCGCCGGGCGCGCCTTGCCATGAGCGTTGGCGGCGAAAATCGAGTGGGGCGCATCGGTCCAGGCGCTATCCGCCGATACCACGGTATGGGCGACCCCGCGCTGGAGGCGGCGCTCACCGATGCCGGGCTATCCGAGAAGTTTTGCTTTGCGACCATGATGGACCTCGCCTACGAGGTGCCCATTTGTATGGAAGAGATCATGGACGAATACGCCGACCTGCCCGGCATGGCGGACCTGCGCGAGCATATGCTCGGCCCCGTCCGCGAAAACTGCCAGCGCACCCTCGACCTCATCAAGGCGGATATGGGCTAGGCGCCAATCAATCCACATTTCTTAAAAGAAGAGGGGGGCACCCGTCGCAAAAGTTCGGATGCCCCCTCTCGTAATGTCATTTGCAATCCGCTAGCACGTGGCTCGAACTGCTGCTAGCGCGACCCTTACGCGGCAAGGCGCTTGAGGACGTCGATGAGCAGCTCGTAGAAGCGCTCGGCAGAAGCGAGCTCCATGCTCTCGTCCGGGGTGTGGACATCGGAGAGCGTCGGGCCCACGGCGATGGCGTCCAGGCCGTGCAGGGCCTCAGCAAACAGGCCGCACTCAAGGCCAGCGTGAATGGACTCGATGCGCAGCTCGGAGCCAAAGAGCTCGCGATAGCTCTCGACAAAAACGTCGCGGACCGGCGAATGCTCGGCATAGCTCCAGCCGGGATACTCGAACTCGAACTTGGCGTCGAAGCCCAAGACATCGGCCAGCGTCTGCAGGCGGTCCTTGAACTCGTTCTGCAGCGAGGTGATCGAGGAGCGCGGGGACAGCATGATCTTGACCTGGTCGTCGGAAGTGGCGACCACGCCGATGTTGGAGGAAACCTCGACGGAGCCGTCAGTGGCGACGTTGCGGCGAATCACGCCGTTAGGGGCAAGACGCAGGGCGCGGATGAGGGCAAGCGCGGACTTCTGATCCATGGCCTCGACCTCGGCGTCGTCGGCAATCTCGACGGTGCAGGTAAAGCCGGGGTCGAAGACCTCGAGCTCGGCAGTGACGTCGGCGATGATGTCCTTTGCGATCTGGGCCGCGGCCTCGGCGGCAGCGTGGTCGGCGTAAACCAGCTCGGCCTTGCACTCACGGTTGATGGCGTTGTCCTTAGTGCCGCCGTTAAAGCTAACGATGGCGGGCTCGCCGGCGACCATCAGGCGGTCGATGATGCGGGCCATGATGAGGTTGCCGTTGCCGCGCTCCAGGTTGATATCGTTGCCGGAATGACCACCCAGTAGGCCGGAGATGTCGAGCGTGAGGGTGCTGCCGGTCTTGTGCTCGCGCACGATGGGGCAGGTGTAGGTAACAACGACGCCGCCGGCGCAGCTGACGGTGGCAACGCCCTCTTCCTCGGAGTCAAGGTTAATCATGGTGCGGGCGCTAATCTGGGACTTGTCGAGCGTCTCGGCGCCGACCAGGCCAGTCTCCTCGTCGGTGGTGAATACGCACTCGAGGGCGGGATGAACGATCGAATCGTCGTTGAGCACAGTAAGCATCAGAGCGACAGCAATACCGTTGTCGGCGCCCAGGGTGGTGCCGTTAGCGGTGAGGACGCCGTCCTTGACGACCAGGTCGATACCGTCGGTCGTAAAGTCGTGCTCAACAGAGCCCAACTTGTCGCACACCATATCGATGTGGCCCTGCAGCATCACGGTCGGGGCATTCTCGGCGCCGGCAGAAGCGGGCTTGCGAATGATGACGTTGTAGACCTCGTCCTGGTACACATCGAGGCCGCGCTCCTTGGCAAACGCAACCAGGAAATCGCTGATGCCCTTCTCGTTGCCAGACCCACGGGGGATCGCGCTGACCTCCTCAAAGAAATGGAACAGCTGGGCGGGCTCGTAGCCGGTGATCTTGTAATCCATGGTGCCTCCTTGGCGCAACTGGTTAGACAGTAAGACATGCGCCTTGTATATTCCCAGACTTTGCGTGCATAAACCAGTCGAAAACGCCGAGCGCCCTTGCATCATCGGCTAACGGTGGACCGTATAGCGTAACGGTCACAACTTCCGCAGCTCTACAAATCGAGGCGCCCTTTCCGGAGTGCCTCGATTGCGCGTATCAAATTGTCGCCACGCCTTACAGCGCGCCGGAACCGGCTTGCATCATGCCGCCGGAGCCCGAGGTCACGCCGCCGCTCACGGGCGCGGCGCTGCCAGTGTGCGGTGCCGCCGGGGTGGTATCGCCACCGAGCGTACCTGCCGGACGCGGTGCCGGAATCTCGCCCGTGCCGTGGCTAAAGACAAACTTGCCATCGGCCACGTCGCACAGGACGGTATCGCCCTCGCCCCACTCGCCGGCCAGAAGTTCCTCGGACAGCGGGTCCTCGATGAGCTTTTGAATAGCACGGCGCAGCGGACGCGCACCGTTGGTGAGGTCGGTGCCCTCGGCCACGATCTTGTCATAGGCCGCATCGGTGAGCTTGATGTTCATGCCGTTGGCAATCAGACGCTGGCGCAGGTCGTCCACCAGCAGGTGCGCGATCTTGGTGAGATTCTCGCCCGAGAGCTTCTGGAACACCACAATGTCGTCGATACGGTTGAGCAGCTCGGGGCGGAACAGGCGCTTGAGCTCGCCCATCGCGCGACCACGGATCTCACTCGACGTGAGACCCTGCTCGCCGGTGGTGCCAAAGCCCACGCTCGCATCCTGCGCAATCTCGCGGGCGCCCACATTGGACGTCATGATGATCACGGTGTTGCGGAAGTCGACCGTCTTGCCCTGGCTATCGGTCAGGCGGCCCTCCTCCAGCACCTGCAGCAAGATGTTGAAGATATCGGGGTGCGCCTTCTCGATCTCGTCGAACAGCACGACCGAGTACGGGTGGCGACGAACGGCCTTGGTGAGCTGGCCGCCCTCATCGTGACCGACGTAACCCGGAGGGCTGCCGATGAGCTTGGAGACCTCGAACTCGCTACCGAACTCGGACATGTCGAAGCTGATGAGTGCGTCCTTGCTGCCAAAGAGGTACTCGGCGAGCGTCTTGGCAAGCTCGGTCTTGCCCGTGCCGGTGGGACCAAGGAAGATAAAGCTGCCGCCGGGGCGACGCGGATCCTTGAGCGGCGAGCGGCTGCGGCGCACGGCCTTGGCAACGGCCTCGACAGCCTCATCCTGACCGATGATGCGCGTCTTGAGCACGCTTTCGGCCTGCAGCAGGCGATGGCTCTCGCTCTCGGTAAGCGAGGACACCGGCACGCCCGAAGTCACGGACACGATATCGGCAATCTGACTCACATCGATGGTGAGCGGGCTGGCGTCAAGCTCGGCCGTCCAGGCAGCCTTGGCCTCGGCGAGTTCAATCTCGGCAGCCTTCTGCTGCTCGGTGATCTCGGCGGCCTTGTTCATGTCGTCGCTCTCGGTGGCCTCCTGCGCGGCGGCCTTGAGCTCCTCTATGCGATGCTCGGCCTCGCGCACCGGCTCGGGCGCGCGGTTGGCGGCGATGCGGGCGCGGGCACCGGCCTCGTCAATGAGGTCGATGGCCTTATCGGGCAGGAAGCGATCCTGAATGTAGCGGTTGGAAAGGTTCGCGGCGGCCTCGATAGCACCCTGCGTATAGCGCACATGGTGGTGCTCCTCGTAGCGCGGCTTGAGCGCGGTCAGGATCTTGACCGTGTCCTCGACGCTCGGCTCCTCGACATCGATGGTCTGGAAGCGGCGCTCAAAGGCCGGATCTTTAGTGAGGTACTTACGGAACTCCTCGGCCGTGGTGGCACCAATGATCTGGAAAGCACCGCGCGCGAGCACGGGCTTGAGCATAGAGCTCGCATCGATAGAACCCTCGGCAGAACCGGCACCGATGATGGTGTGCATCTCGTCGATAAACAAGATGACGTCGTCGGCTTCGGTCGCCTCCTGGATCACGTTCTTGAGGCGCTCCTCAAACTCACCGCGATACTTGGCACCCGCGACAAGACCCGGCAGATCGAGCGTCCAGATATTCTGGTTCATAAGATTCTCGGGCACATTGCCAGCAGCAATCTGCTGCGCCAGGCCCTCGACGATAGCCGTCTTGCCCACGCCGGGATCGCCCAGGATAAGCGGATTGTTCTTGGTGCGGCGCGAAAGGATCTCCATCATGCGCTGGACTTCCTTTTCGCGGCCAATCACGGGATCGAGCTCGCCGTCGCGCGCCTTCTGCGTGAGGTTGGTGGCGAACTGCTTGAGCGTGTCGGTGCCGCCCCCCCTTTGCTGAGAGGCATCCGAGCCGCTAAAGAACGGCAAGCCCGCACCGGGGCGACCGGCGCCGGCTCCGGCGAGCGGACGTTTCTTGTCCTGATCCTTGGCGGTGAGTTTCTCGATAGCCTTTTTGATGGAGGCGGACGACACACCCAGGCGCATGAGGATGTCCATGGCCATGCCGTTGCCCTCTTCGACGATGCCGATCAGCAAGTGCTCGGTCGACACGTAGGTCTGGTTGTTCTCACGCGCCACGCGGAAGGAGCGCTCCATCACGCTAATGACGAGCGGCGTAAAGGCAAGCTTGGCAGCCTCGGTCTCCTCGCTGGGCTCGGGAACCGTGGTCTGGACCTCTTTGAGGGTATCCATGATGTCGTCGTAGGAGATATCGAGCGAGCGCAGCGCCTCAGCGGCAATGCCCTCGTCCTCCTTGGCGAGCGCGAGCAACAGATGCTCGGTACCCACCTTATTTGAATGAAGATCGAGCGCCTCCTGCTTGGCCATGGACATGACCTTGCGCGCGCGATCGGTAAAACGGTCTAACATGCTAGTTCCTCTTAGACGAGCTAGTTTTTTTCAAACGCAAAGCGCCACTCGTGGCGGCGCTTTGGTCTCTTTACCCATATGGAGTATATGTTAACCGTTGGGACCTTTCCCACCCGTAGCCGCGCGACAACGTCTACAAAAAAGGAATTGCCAGGTGCGTCTGCATCGGCCCAACGAGCGTGGATTTTCGGACACCCATTCCACGAGCGTGGATAATCTCCCGTTTTGAGCCCGTAAACAGGCCAAAAACGGGAGATTATCCACGTTCATGTTTTGCGGATCAGTTTCATTTGCACCAATTAGCTGGTGTGGCGCCAGCGAGAGTCGGTGAGGGTTCTCGCCACGCCCAGGCCAACGGGCAGAAACGCCACAATGAGCACTGCACGCACAAACCAGCCGAGCATATTGACCGTGTCGAAGGTGCACATGTAATACATCGAGCGATACAGATACAAGCCCGGCACCATAATGACAATCGATGGCACCGTGAGGGCGATACGTGGGTAGGTGAGCTTGATTTCGGCTAAGCTCGCGAGCAGCCCCGATACCAGCGCGCCGATAAACGCTGCCGCCTCGGGAGGCATGCCTACGCTCAAACCCAGGAAGGGAAGCATCGTCGGCGCATCGACGAGCGTAAGGCGCAAGGTATTGGACACGGCGCCGATCAGACCGGCTGCCGCGGCCATCTTTACCGGGCTGTTGAACATAACCGAGAAGCCAAATACACCGATAAAGCTCATCAGTATGCGCAAGAGCGTAAGAGCCAACGGTGAGAGGCCGAGCGGGGCGAAGTCATCCGGTGCCAGCCCCACACATTCGGCAACCATCCAACCTACGAGGGTCGCCATCACAATAATTGACACAGCATACGAAAGTCGCTCGATGCCGCTTCGCATATCGAGCTTTGCGATGTCGAGGCCTGCCGTAATGAGGGGAAAGCCGGGAATCACAAAGAGCATGGCGCCGATATAGCCTTCTTGGTGCGACATTGCCCCCGGAATGACCTGGCCAAGGCCGAGCAATGCCAGCAGATACGAAACGCAAGCGAGCGCAACGCCGATCGTCAGCGCGCTAAACTGGCCAAGACCCTGCTTGAGAATATGAGAGCGAGCAAAGTTGCCAACACCAGCGCCTACGAATGCGCAGGCCATCTCGATAGGGCCGCCGCCGAGCAAAAAGACGAAGGCGCCGCAAGCACAAGCTGCCGCAAGGCCCTGTTGCCAGGGAGAGTAATCGGGTTTTGAACTCTCAACGGTCTTGAGCATCTCGTGGTATTCGTGCACGGTAAACCGGCGCCCATACGTCTCGATTTCCTTTAGGAAGCTCTCCATCATCCAAATGCGATGGGTATTGACTCCCGTTGTGGGCAGGCTGACAACCTCGTTAAAGCAGTGGCCATCTTCGATGCAAGTGCACTCAAACGACAGAAGACTCAGGTCGACGTGAATCGTGACGCCGAGTACGGCAGCAACACGATTCATGGTATCGCGCACGCGCCAGGCACCTGTTCCGCTTGCCAGCATAAGCATGCCGGTGCGGCAGATGATGGATGATTTATCGGTGAGCGGCGCATCGACGGCAAGCTCATCGCCTGCCGTCACGATCTGGTGCCAATCAGTTTTCATATGGAGTGCGCCGGCACGAACACCGTGGTGCATGGGGGCTCTCGAAAGCAGCGAGTCAAGGCGCGAAGACTGTGGGGGCTCCGTTGATTCGTCCTCAACCTCATCAGTCTCTTCATCGACCAGATCAAAGGAATCAAGCGATGCCGGCTCGCGACGATCGATTAGCTCCTCATCCTCATCGTCAAAGTAATTGAACTGATCGAGCATGTCCTCTTCGATTGCACGCTCGCTCGCGTCGTCCATATAGACGCTCCCTTCCTACCGACTAACCCCCATCCTAGGCAGCAACGGCTAAAGGAAACATAAAAGAGACGACTGTCATGCGAGCCATGTGCTCAATAGCCGTTGGGTAGTCGTTTAAGAACGTCCCCAATGACTATTGACGGCCAAGGCAACGCCGATGTATTGGCAACGTCAGCGAGCGGGCCGCATTTGAGACAAGGTGACGTGAAACGAAAGGGCGCTGACCTTCTGGTCGCGCCCTTGAAGTTGAACGTCAGATTGTCCAAATGCGGCTCGCGCAGCGTCGAGCCGTTACGCGGTTCGTAGAACCGCGTAACTAGTTAGTACATCTTTGCGCCGGCGGGGATGGAGGCGTCGAGCTGGATCAGGTTGAGGCGCTCCTCGCCCTCCTCCTCGTGGATGGCACTGATGAGCATGCCGCAGCTGGGGATGCCCATCATCTTGCGCGGAGGCAGATTGGTGATGGCGAGCAGCGTCTTACCGACCAGGTCCTCGGGCTCATAGTAGCCATGAATGCCGGAGAGGATGGTACGGTCGGTGCCGGTGCCGTCGTCGAGCGTAAAGTTCAGCAGCTTCTTGGACTTCTTGACGGCCTCGCATGCCTTGACCTTCACGGCGCGGAAGTCGCTCTTGGAGAAGGTATCAAAGTCGACGAACTCCTCAAACAGCGGCTCAACGGCAATCTTGGAATAATCAACCGTGGGCTTGAGCGGCTTGACAAACGGGCTCGCGGCGTTGCCGGCCTCGGCAGCCTTGGCAGCAGCGGCACCGGACTGGAAACCCTTCTCGGGCTTCATGTGCGGGAACAGCAGCACGTCGCGGATGGAAGCCTGGTTGGTAAGCAGCATGACCACGCGGTCGATACCGATGCCGATGCCGCCCGCGGGAGGCATACCGTACTCGAGGGCGCGCACGTAGTCCTCGTCATACTCCATAGCCTCATCGTCGCCGCCGGCCTTCTCGGCCATCTGGGCAGCAAAGCGCTCAGCCTGGTCGACCGGGTCGTTGAGCTCGGAGAATGCGTTGGCGTACTCGTGGCCGGCGATGACCAGCTCAAAGCGGTGAGTCAAACGCGGGTCGTCCTCAAAACGCTTAGCGAGCGGGCTGACCTCGATGGGGTAATCGCACACGAAGGTCGGGTTGACGATGGTGTCCTCGCCCAGCTCATCGTAGATCTCGGCGATAATCTTGCCGGCAGTCCACTCGGGCTTAATCTCCAGGCCCTTCTCGCGCGCGGCGGCAGCAAGCTCCTCGACCGGCGTGTCGATGGTGACCTGCTTGCCGAGCACGTCGGAGACGATGTCGGTCATGGGACGGCTGGCCCACTCACCAGAAAGGTCGATGGTCTGGCCCTGGTACTCGATGACCTCGGGGTTGCCGATGGCCTTGTTAGCCGCCTTAATGACACCCTGGGCGAGCGCCTTCATGCCCTCGAGGTCTGAGAAGGCACGGTAGGCCTCCATCGTGGTGAACTCGGGGTTGTGGGTAAGGTCCATGCCCTCGTTACGGAAGATGCGGCCGATCTCGAACACGCGCTCAAAACCACCGACGATGCAGCGCTTGAGGTGCAGCTCGGTGGCAATACGCAGGTAGCACTCCTGATCGAGCGCGTTGAAGTGGGTAATGAACGGCTTAGCCGTGGCGCCGCCCTGGATGGTCTGCAGGATCGGGGTCTCGACCTCCATGTAGCCGTCGGCTTCCATAAAGCGGCGGAAGGTGGAGAGAATCTGTGAGCGCTTGCGGAAGGTCTCGCGAACGTCGTCGTTGGCGATCAGGTCAACATAGCGCTGACGATAGCGGGTCTCCTTGTCGGAAAGACCGTGGAACTTCTCGGGCAGCGGGCGAACGGCCTTGGAAAGCAGGGTCGCGCTCTTTGGGGCAACGGAAAGCTGGCCGCGCTGAGTGCGCACGACCACGCCGGTCACGCCCAGGATGTCACCTAGGTCGAGGGCCTTGAGCGTATTCCAGGTAGCCTCGTCCATGTCGTTGATGCGACAGAACAGCTGAATCTCGGCAGTCGCATCGCGCACGACGATGAACATGATCTTGCCCTGACCGCGCTTGGCGACCACGCGGCCGGCGATCTTCACGACGTCCTCGGTGTCCTCGCCATCGGCAAGCCCGGCGTACTTAGCCTCGATATCGGCGACGTAGTCCTCAAGCTCAGAGTGCTCGGGATAAGGGTTCTGGCCCGCCTCGAACAGGGCGGCGCGCTTGGCCAGGCGGGTGGCGCGCTCGTCGTTGAGCGTCGATGCCTGATCGGCGGCGTTCTGGTTCTCTGCCATAAGTTAGCTCCTCAAATTAAAACGCTCCCCAGGATTCGGTCCCAGGGAGCGAAAACATAGCTTTACGCGGGACCGTGGTCTAGCGTGCGATCTTGGCGATGGTGTAGACGCGAGTCTTGCCGGAAGGCGTAACGACCTCGACGGAGTCGCCCTCGCCGTGACCGATGATGGCATGGCCAACCGGAGACTCGTTGGAAATCTTGTGCTCGAGCGAGTTGGTCTCGGTGGTACCGACGAGCGTGACTTCCATGACCTCACCGTTGGGATCAATCAGAGAAACGGTGGAACCGATGGAGACGGTCAGATCGCCCGTGGTGGCAGCAACCTGAGCGTTGGCGAGGATGGCCTGGATCTCGGCAATACGAGCGGCGTTCTGGGCCTGCTTGTCCTTGGCGGCATCGTACTCGGAGTTCTCCGAAAGGTCGCCGAACGCGCGGGCTTCCTTGATGTCCTCGACGATCTCCTTGGCGTAATCGCCCTCACGCCAAGCGAGCTCCTCGACGAGCTTCTGGCGGCCCTCAGCGGTCAGTACGATCTGGCTTGCGTCCATACGGATATCTCCCCAACTCTGATCAAACAATCAACTGTCAACAAAACAAAAAAGACCGGCTAGCCTGCGGGCAAGCCGGTCAGGTGCTCACCCCAAAGGGATGGAACTACTCTGCGTCCGCGTCGCTGTCCTCTGCCTGCTTCTTCTTGGCAGCAGCGAGCTTGGCCTCGAGCTCAGCGATCTCCTTGTCCTCCTCGGACTGCTCGACCACGACCTCCTCGGCCTGCTTGGTCTCGGCCTTATCGTCGCCCTCCATACCCTCGCGGATATTCTTGACGGTAGAGCCGAGGGACTTGCCGAGCTTCGGCAGGTTCTTGGGCCCGAAGATAATCAGGACAACGACGAGAATAATGATGAGCTCAGGAGCCCTCAGTCCAAACATGTAGACCTCCACAATACAGCGAGACAAGCTCGAATGAGTATACCGCGGGTATCGCGGTATCACAACAATAGCTAAAAAAAGGGACCGCAAGAAGCGGTCCCTCCTCATGCTCTGGTCGGGTTGACTGGATTTGAACCAGCGACCCCTGCGTCCCGAACGCAGTGCTCTACCAAACTGAGCCACAACCCGTTAGCTCGACTATAGTAACAAAGATTTCCGCCACGTGCTAGATAATTTTTTATTTCTTTGGCGCGTCGATCTGAACCGTGTTGGAAATGAGCTCCGTTGCGCAGGCCCACCAGCCATTTTGCTGGGCAGCGCCGGCAAGCCTTTCGGCCGTGGCGGCGGTGTCGCAAATGGCAAACGAGCAGGCGCCCGATCCGCACACATCTACAGCAACGGCGCCGTCCTGTTTATGCAGCCAATCGAGAACCGTTTGAATCTGCGGCTCCATCTGTGCGGAAATGACACCCAGGTTGTTATGGATGAGCGCATATGCCGTCTCGGCATCACCAGCACGCAAGGCAGAAGCCATCGCGCCGGGCTTGTCCGCAGGCACCGGGGCCTCGTCAAAACGTCGATAGGCTTCAATTGTCGAAACGCTCGCCTCCCGCGGCTTGACCAGCACGACGGGTGTCGCGGGCAGCACGGGGTACTCGGTTGCCAGCACGTCTCCCCCACCCACGTAGAACGCAGGGCTCGCGTGCAAAAAGAACGGGACGTCAGCACCAATGCCCCGTGCAATGTCGTCGAGCGTGGAATCGGTGCGATCAATTCCCCAGAGCTCCGCCAAGGCGACAATGACCGCGGCCGCATCCGTCGAGGGGCCGCCCAAGCCGGCGCACAATGGAATGTGCTTCTCAATCGTCACGTAGATGTTTGCCTCGCGACCATAATGCTCGGCCATAGCAACCGCAGCCCGATACGCCGTATTCTTTTGCATGGGAAAATCTGATGCCGGAACCGTCTGGACGGTCAGCGCCTGTGCCGGCGTGACCGTCACGGTATCGGAAAGACCGACGGCTGCCATCAGGGAATCGACCCTGTGGTAGCCGCGGTCATCGCGCTCGGTATGAACCCCCAGGTAAAGGTTAATCTTTGCCGGCGCGGAAAGAGTCAGGGACCGATCGGTCACCGTTAATGCTCCTCGAGCTGATTGCCGAGCGGGGTAAAGATATGCTCGCCGCTCTCGGGGTCGAACAGCTCAACCTGACCGGTGAGGACATCGATATACTGATATGACTGACGCGACTTGCGGCCGCGACGCTCGTCAACCTCGACGATAAAGACGGCGGGGTGGACGCTCTTGATGGTGCCCATGCGCTCGACGACGCGGGTGCGGCCCATGTTGGCCTTAACCTTGACGCGATCGCCCACCATATCGGTCAGCTTCTCGTGGATGTCGTCGACGTGATTGACTTCCATCTCTTCCATGAACAGGGCCTCCAGAAGGTGCAATTCAAAAAGGGGATAATACCCCTAAGATAGACAAAACTCTAATACTATAGCACCCTGCTGCCACCACACGCAAGTAGCTAAATAAGCCCCGTCCCAAATACGTACCAGACGACAACCTCGCATGACCAGTTGTTACGCGGTTTGGTAAAACCGAGTAACCTAAAGGTTGTCCGTGTCCAGGACGATGGTGAACGGACCGTCGTTGACCAAGTCGACTTTCATATCGGCGCCAAAGATGCCGTGCGCCACGTGTTCGACATCTTTGCGAACGAGCGTCAAGAAGTACTCGTAGAGCTCGTTGGCAACATCGGGGGCGCCGGCATCGGTAAACGATGGGCGGCGGCCGTGACGGCAATCGGCGAACAGCGTGAACTGCGACACTACGAGAACCTCGCCGTCGACATCGGCAAGTGCCAGGTTGGTCTTGCCGTTCTCGTCCTCGTTAATGCGCAAGCCGCGGAGCTTGCCCCACAGCTTATCAGCCTCGGCGCGCGTGTCGCCGTGGCCCACGCCCAACAGCACCAGATAGCCGCGCCCAATTTTGCCCACGTACTCGCCGTCGACCGTCACGCCGGCGTTGAGCACGCGCTGAACCACCGCACGCACGGCCTACTCCTCGCCCGTCAGTTTGGCGGATAGGTGCTCGAGCGCATGGAATCGATGGCTGATGGCGTTCTTCTCGTCCGCCGTGAGCTCGGCCATAGTCTTGCCCGGCGTATCGACCGGCAGGAACAGCGGGTCGTAGCCAAAGCCGTGATCGCCGCGGCCCTCGTGCGCGATAACGCCCTCACAGGCGCCCTCGCCATAGGTGACCAGGCCGTCCGTATCGATGAGCGCAACGACGCTCATAAAGCGCGCGGTGCGGTCCTCGTCTGCCACGCCTTCCAGATTCACGAGCAGCTTGGCATTGTTGGCGGCATCGTCGCCGTGAACGCCCGCGTAGCGCGCGCTATACACACCGGGCTCACCGTCCAGCGCGTCGACGACCAGGCCCGAATCGTCGGCAATGGCCATGAGCCCCGTCTCTTCGACGGCAGCCTGCGCCTTGATGATGGCGTTCTCCAAAAACGTCGTGCCGTTTTCCTCGGGGTCCTCAAATTCGCCCAGCTGGCCGAGCGCCACAAAGCGCACCTCGGGCATGACCTTGCCCAAAATGGCCTCGATCTCGGTGAGCTTATGGGCGTTGCCCGTTGCCACGACAATGGTCGCCGCCGGGTCGAGGGTGTCGATGTCGATCTTCTCAAGTGCCATGAGTGGTCTCCTTGTCTCTATAGCAATGCCGCGCCGAGGGCGACGAGGGCCTCCGCCTCTCCCCTCTCAATCAACGGCAGTCTTATACTTCGACGTTTTCCCAGATAAAACCTGCCAAAATAAACCTGTCCCTTTTTGGCAGGTTAGGCGATGGCTTGGCGCTGAAGCTCGATGAGCTCGGCGATGCCTTTGTCGCCCAAGTCGAGCAGGGCGTTGAGGCGCTTACGGTCAAAGGGCGCCTGCTCGCCAGTGCCCTGGAGCTCGATCATCTCACCGGTGTCGGTGGCGACGAGGTTCATGTCGACTTCGGCATGGCTGTCCTCGGAATAATCGAGGTCAAGCAGCGTATTGCCGTCGACAACGCCCATGGAGATGGCGGCCACCTGGCCGGTAAGCGGGATGCGCTCGATCTTGCCCGCCTCGACCCACATGGCGAGGGCGTCGTGCAGCGCCACCCAGGCGCCGGTAATGCTCGCCGTACGCGTACCGCCATCGGCCTGAATCACATCGCAGTCGACGGTGACGGTGTACTCGCCGAGCGCTTTCATGTTGACGACGGTACGCAGGCTGCGGCCAATGAGGCGCTCGATCTCCATGGAGCGGCCCTTGCGGTTGGCGTGTTCGCGCTTGCAGCGCTTGCCGGTCGACGTCGGCAGCATGGCGTATTCCGCGGTCACCCAGCCGGCCTTAGCTCCCTTTCGCCAGCCCGGCACGCCCTCCTCGATGGTGGCGGCGCACAGCACGCGCGTGTCGCCGAACTCGGCCAAGCACGAACCGTGGGCGTGCTTCATGACGCCACGGGTGAGCTTAACGGGACGCAACTCGTTGGCGGCGCGGCCGTTGGCGCGGTTAACCTGCATGTACTCCATAGAAATATCCTTTCGGCAAAAGATGTGGCGAAGGCTTTGGCGGCTGCCTTACATCTATTCCAGCTCATCGATATCGATATGTTCGATGCTCTTGAGCGGCTGACCAAAGATAAAGCTGCCCGCCACCGCAAACTCGGCAATGTTATCGGCCGTCGTGGCAAAACGATGCTGCGGCTCGGCGGCGTCACCCGCCAGCTGCTCGCGGCGCGTGAGGATATCGGTCAGCTCTCGTGTGGTCTCCTCGGCGGAACTCACGACGCGCACCCCAGACCCCAGCGCATGGCGGATAGGTCCCACCAACAGCGGAAAATGCGTACAGCCGAGCACCACGGTATCGATACCGTGGTCGCGCAGCGGCTCAACCGTGGCACCCACCAGCGCACGCACGGCAGGCGTATCGAAGATGTCCTCGTTCTCAAGCCACTGTTCCTGCAGATGTGCACCCGAGGCGAGCTCGTGTTCGACAACCTCGACAAAGCTCGAGGCGGGGCAGCCGTATACGTCGACGCCGGCATCTAGATCCTGAATGGCGCGCGTGTAAGCGCCCGAGCGAATGGTGAGGTTGGTGGCGAGCACGCCCACCCGGCGCGTGCGAGTGCTGTTGATTGCCGCGCGTGCGCCCGGTGCGATCACGCCGATGACGGGAACATCGAGCACCTGCTGGGCCAGACGCAAGGCCGCGGCGGTCGCCGTGTTGCAGGCGATGACCATAATCTTGACGTCGTGCTTCGACAGCCAACGGCCCGCCTGCAACGCAAACGAGCGCACCTCATCCTCAGTGCGCGTGCCGTAGGGGCAGCGTTTGGTGTCGCCGAAGTAGTAGACGGACTCATGCGGCAGCGCCGTCGCAATCGCGCGCGCAACCGTCAGACCGCCCAAACCAGAATCGAACACGCCAATCGGGCGCGTGTCGCCTGCCGGATTCTCGATATCGGACATTACCTCACCAGTCTCTCTCGAAAAGACATGTCCAAGTGCGGCGACGCCGCGCTACGAACGCGCCGCGACCAGCAGCTCTGCCGTCGCCGCCCAACCGTCGACAATTTTGCCGCGCGTAACGAAAGCGTTCTCGCAAGCAGCCAGGAACTCGGGCGCGCCGGCGCTCGTCAGGCCATTCTCGACCAGGCAGAACGTGCCCACGTGATCGGCCATGTAGAAGTCGGACTCGGAGTCGCCGAGCGCGAGCGTCTCCTCGCGCTCAATCCCCAGGTGCTCGCAGAAGCGCGCAATGGCGACGCCTTTGTTGAGGCCCGCGGGGTTGATGTTGAATGCGCGACCGTCCTCGACGCAATCGAGC
Organism: uncultured Collinsella sp.; assembly: GCA_958451615.1. GTDB lineage: Bacteria > Actinomycetota > Coriobacteriia > Coriobacteriales > Coriobacteriaceae > Collinsella. The sequence continues at coordinate 90,789 of CAUDQR010000003.1, forward strand.
TCGAGCGTCGTCGGCTTGGACAGATGCGTTAGGTGACCGTTACAGGCCCACACCAGGCCACAGCCGGCCTCGTCGAGGATGGCCTGCGCCTCGTCATCGGGGATGTCGCCGCGCATGCCGACGGTGACCTCACGGTACTTGTAGCCGGTCGACATGTCGTTGTGGTACTCGATCTTGTGCGGCCAGCGGGCAAGGATCTTCTCGCACACGCCGGTCTGCTCGATCACCTGGTGCGGAGTAAGGCCGCAGGCGGGGTCGTAAGGCATGTCGCCAGTCAGATACTCCCAATCGTTGGCTTTGAGGTCGTACATGACCAGGCCGCCCATCTCACCAATGTAAGAGTTGAGGCCGAGCACGCGCGCGTCCTCGTGGATCATGGTACGGTTGCGGCCCGAGGTGGGAACCACCTGAATACCAGCGCGGGCAAGTGCCACGACGGCCTCGACGAGTTTGGTCGAGGGGTTGCCGTCGTTGTCGCGCAGCACGCACGAGCCGGGTGCGAGCATCGTGGCATCCAGGTCGGTAAAGACGTACTTGACCTTGGCCAAGCGCTCGCGCATCTCGCCCGAAAGCTCGGCAACGGTCGGCAGGGTGTTGTGGGACATGGTTACTCCATTACGTAGAAGGGGCTTCTGGTCTTAGGCGTCGTACGCCGCAAGGGTGCGCTTGAGAATCGAACCGTCGCGCTCACAAGGCTCGGGTCCGTTCTTGCACAGCATACATTCTTCCTCGCCCTTACCGGTCACGATGACCACGGCAGGACGGACGGTTTCGCGCACGGCAGTCTCGATAGCGGCAACGCGATCGGTCACGATTTGCCAGTTATCATTTCCCTGCGCTTGAACGTTGCGCGCGATCTCGGCGCAAATATCCTCGACATCCTCGGGTCCGGGGTCATCCTCGGTAATCACGATTCGGTCGGCATACCTGCCAGCGGCGATGCCCATCGTGGCGCGTCGATCGACACCCTTACCGCCCGTAGCGCCAAATACAACCGCCAACTCGCGCCCGGGATAGTTCTCGCGCAAGTCACGCAGGAGCGTCTCGAGGCTCATGCCGTTATGTGCAAAATCGACGATGCCCAAGATTTTGCCCGATACGGACGGATAGAGCTCCATACGGCCGGGAACGAAGACACCCTCAAAGCCATGGACGATACCCTCTTCGGAAATACCCAGGGCCTCGGCGCAGGCAATAGCGGCAAGCGCGTTGGACACATTGAATTTAACCGGCGTGGGAATCACAATGTCGCGCGTAAAGCGGGGCGTGCGCACCGTTGCCACCACGCCGCAGTCGCCATTACGAATCGCCAGCGCAAGCACGTCGGCACGCTCGTCGGTCAGGGAGAACGTCACCGTACGTTCGCAACGAGATGCCGCCCCGAGCACACGATCGACCTTATCCATATCGAGATTGACCACGGCAAAACGGCTCTGCGAAAAGATTTTGAGCTTGCTGGCAAAGTAATCCTCGAGTGTCGGATGCTCAATCGGCGAAATATGATCCTCGCCGATATTGGTAAAGGCGCCGACTTCAAAGGCGATTTTGCCCGTGCGCTCGTATTTGAAGCCCTGGCTCGATGCCTCCATAACCAGCCACGGGGCACCCGCCTCCGCAGCATGTGCGATGCGAGACTGCAGCAGAAAGGATTCGGGAGTCGTCAGCTTGGAAGGGCCCGTCTCGATGCCGTCGTCGAACTCTATGCCCGTATTAAGAGCGGGTCGATGACAGCCCGTAAGCTTGGCCTCGTTGACGAGAATACCGCGCAGATAAAAGCTACAGGTCGACTTGCCCTTGGTGCCTGTAAAGGCGCAGACCTTCACCTTACCCGACGGATGCCCATAATAGGCATCTGCCACCACGGCAAGCGTGCGACGAATATCACTCACAATCACCGCGGGAAGATCAACATCGTAATCGACCTCGGAAACGTAGGCCACGGCGCCATCGGCGATTGCCGAAAGCAGGTACTCGCGCTTAAACGCACGGCCCTTGCAGACAAACAACGTGCCCGGACGCACCTGGCGCGAGTCGTCGGTCGCAAACTCTATGCGCTGATCGCATAGAGTATCTGGCTTGGAAACAACAAGGGCCTCGGCCTCGAGCAGCTCCACATAGCGCATCAAAGCCAGCTTCTCCTGCGTCGTACCCGACATATAACGACCTCTCTCGCTAAACCTAACTTCAAAAGAGCAAAAACCGTCTCGGACGAATCCGATCACGCCCCCTGTATTATCAACCATCCTAATATGCTACCTGACCTTGCGAGTGCCTCAGCACCCTAAAAACTTGCAAGGCCTTCCCATCAGCTGCTACTCGCTTTTATGTAGACGAGCCATCAGCGCGTGCTTTGCGGCATCGCCGTGACATACATCAACGTCCTGCGCGGAACCCCGCTCTTCCCGCAGATCTACATTGCGTTCTTTGGGTTCCCTATGATCGGTCTCAACGTACCCAATCTGCCGCTCGGCGTTGGTGTGCTAGCCATCAACTGCTCGGCCTATCTTGCCGAGATTTTCCGTGCCGGCATCGAGAGCGTACCGCCTGGTCAATCGGAAGCTGCCTACTCGCTTGGCATGACTTGGTCCCAAGTTATGTCGCGCATCGTGATCCCGCAAGCCGTACGTTGCGTTATACCGACCATGACCAGCGAGTTCGTTATGCTGTACAAGGACACGTCGCTGCTTTCGAGCGTTGGCGTCATGGGTCATGGAACTCATGCTGTTCTCCAAAGACCTCACGGCCACCACGGGCAACATTACGCCCTACATTTGCGCCGCACTTTACTATCTGGTCGTGACGATTCCGCTCATCCACGTCGTCACCAAGGTGGAGCACCGTCTCGCCGACCGCAGCAAGCGCTAACCGCTCATACATAGTGTTCGCAACCACGGCCCGCCGCTTCGTCTGAAGATCGGGCCGTGGTTTTTTCGGTTCGCTCGGCGCTTATGCCCTATCACGAAACAAAAGATTGGCATGATAGTAAAGATTATTTGACATCAGCTGCCGCAATCCTTGCAGCAGTACACCTGAGCCGTCAGCAGAAAGGATCTTGCATGTGCGGTTTTGTCGGTTTTACCGGTACAGATGAACAGAGTGAGCTGGTTCTCACGGCCATGATGAATCGCATCATCCACCGTGGTCCCGATATGGGCGGCCAGCATATCGTCGACGACGTTGCCCTTGGCTTCCGTCGTCTTTCGATTCTTGATCTTTCCGAAGCTGGAGCTCAGCCCATGTCGAGCGACGACGGCAAGGTCACGATTGTCTTCAACGGAGAGATCTACAACTTTCAGGAGCTTCGCGCCGAGCTGGAGGCAGCCGGCTACGCCTTCCATTGCAACGCCGATACCGAGGTCCTGGTACACGGTTACGAGGAGTGGGGCGAGGACCTGGTCAACCGCCTGCGTGGCATGTACGCGTTCGTGATTCACGACCAGAACAAGAACAAACTCTTTGGCGCTCGCGACATCTTTGGTATCAAGCCGTTCTATTACTACCTGGCATCCGACGGCTCGCTGCTGTTTGGCTCCGAGATCAAGAGCTTCCTGGACCATCCCAAGTTTGAGAAGGCTGTCAACCACGACGCGCTGCGCCCCTACCTGACGCTGCAATTCCCCGCCACGGAGGAGACCTTCTTTAAGGGCGTGTTCAAGCTTGCCCCGGCGCATTGCTTTACGTATGACCTGACGACCAACACCATGGACATCAAGCGTTACTGGAGCTGCGACTTTACCGATGACAACTCCAAGAGCTTCGAGGAGTACGTGGACGAGTGCGACAGGGTCGTGCACGAGAGCGTTGCCGCACACCGCATCGCCGACGTTAAAGTTGGCTCGTTCCTCTCCGGCGGCGTCGATTCCAGCTACATTGCCGCCTGTCTCATGCCCGACACCACGTATTCTGTCGGCTTCGATTACAAGAACTTCAACGAGACCAACTACGCTGCCGAGCTTTCCGACAAGCTGGGCATCAAGAACGTGCGCAAGATGATTACCGCCGACGAGTTCTTTGATGCACTGCCCGATATCCAGTACCACATGGACGAGCCGCAATCGAACCTATCCAGCGTGCCGCTGTACTATCTGGCGCAGATGGCTTCCGAGGAGGTCACCGTCGTCCTTTCGGGCGAGGGTGCCGACGAGCTGTTTGCCGGCTATGAGTGGTACGAGGACACCCCCGAGATGCGTACCTTTAAGAAGCGCGTGCCGCTCGGCGTACGTCGCGCCCTGGGCTCACTCGTTCAGCATCTCCCCTACTTTAAGGGACACAACTTCCTGACGAAATGCGCCGAGGTTCCCGAGCGCTGGTATGTGGGTCAGGCAAAGGTGTTCGATCCCTCCGAAGTCGACGAGGTGCTCAAGCCCGCTTATGACACCGGCAAGAACGCCGCCGAGATGTGCGCCGAGTACTACAAGCAGGTTCCCAACTGCTGCGAGCTTTCCAAGAAACAGTATCTGGATATGAACATGTGGCTGCCGGGCGACATTCTGCTCAAGGCCGACAAGATGTGCATGGCGCATTCTCTGGAGCTTCGCGTCCCGTTCCTGGACAAGAAGGTCATGGAGTTTGCCGAGCACATTCCCGCCAACTACCGTGTTAACGAAGAAGGCTGCAAGCTCGTCCTGCGTCACGCCGCCAACCGCACGCTGCCCGACGAGTGGGCAACGCGTAAGAAGGTGGGCTTCCCCGTACCGGTCAAGTTCTGGCTGCGCGAGCAAAAGTACTACGACTACGTAAAGGAATACTTCACCGCACCGTGGGCCGCCGATTTCTTTGACACCGATGCGCTCATGAAACTGCTCGACGATCACTTTGAGGGTCGCGCGCTCAACCAGCGCAAGATCTATACCACGCTGACGTTCCTCATCTGGTATAAGCGCTTCTTTATCGACGAGGACAAGGGCGCCGAAGTCGCCGCTTAGATTTCGTTATGAATTAGCGGTGAACCACGCAGGGTTTCCGCTATACTCAATCCCTGCGGGCGATTGGCGCAACGGTTAGCGCAGGTGCTTTACACGCACAAGGCTGGGGGTTCGAATCCCTCATCGCCCACCACCGGATTGGAAACGGTCCTCGAAAGGGGACCGTTTTTGTATGGGCCCATCGCAGAGGGATTCGAACCCGACAGGGTGCGGAGTTGAGGAAACGCGAAGCGTTTTCCGGCGCAGCACGCGAGGGCCGCAGGCCCGAAGCGAGAGCGGGCGGCGCCAGCCGCACGCGGACATCCCTCATCGCCCACCACCGATTTGATAGGCTCCCATCTATGGGGGCCTTTCGTTTTTGGGCCCATCGCAGAGGGATTCGAACCCGACAGGGTGCGGAGCTGAGGAAACGCGAAGCGTTTTCCGGCGCAGCACGCGAGGGCCGTAGGCCCGAAGCGGAAGCGGGCGGCGAAGCCGCACGCGGACATCCCTCATCACCCACCACTGATTTGATAGGCTCCCAGCAATGGGAGCCTTTCTTTTTTGGGCCCAGCGCATGGGATTCGAACCCGCCAGCACGTCTGTCACAAAGGCTGTGGTCAAAAAACGGCAAATATGAGTACTGCTACTTTGTTTGCAACATATAAAAAGATAGTTTTTGCTTAAGTTATGCAACATATGTCCATTATAGGGACTAACAATTGGATCAAAATCGTGCATTCATCGCCATTTCGACTTGCTATCTGGCCTTATTAGTCCAAAATTGCTGCTACCAAATCGGTAACATTACTCATATTTGATGTATTTTGACCAGCAGGTCTCCCTGCCTTAGCAAATCTAAGGCAAAACGGGCTCCAGACCGTTGAATCGTGCCGCATATGGCACACCCGCAGTCCGGAACCCGGTCCAAATTGAGTTATTGCGCCGCGTTAGCCCAAGACACCCGACAGGATCTCGATCAGACTGTCCACGTCGACTTCCTCGCAGACGAGCGGCGGCAGGAAACGCAGCGTATGGGCGCCCGTAGCGTTAATCACGGCACCGGCGGCCAACGCGCGGGCAACAATATCATGCGCATCGCCTGCTGCGTCATCCAAGTCGCAGCCGAGCATCAAGCCGCGACCGCGCACCTCGGTAACGTGCGGTAACTTGGCGAGCTTTGCCTCCATATAGGCGCCTACCTTGGCAGCATGGTCGGCATAATCGCCGCGCACGAGCGCGGAGAGCGTCGCGGCGCACGCCGCGACGGCCAAGCAGCTACCGCCAAAGGTCGAACCATGATCGCCGGGCTTAAACACGTCGGCGATCTCTTTCTTTGCCACCACGGCGCCCATAGGAACGCCGTCGGCGATGCCCTTGGCAAGACTCATGATGTCGGGCTCCACGCCATAGGTCTGGTAAGCGAACGGTTTGCCGGAGCGGAACAGACCGCACTGGACCTCGTCGGCGATAAGCACGGCGCCCACTTCGTGTGCTAGGTCGCGCGCCGCCGCCATAAACTCCTCGGTCATGGGGTGCACGCCACTCTCACCCTGGATCGGCTCGAGCATCACGGCACATATTTCGCTCCCCAGCTGCTTAAAGATTGCACGCAGTTCATCGACATCGTTGGGCGCGCAGGCCACAAAGCCACCCGGCAGCGGGCGGAAACTATCCTGCAGCCAATCCTGCATGGTGGCGGCAATGGTCTCGAGCGTACGGCCGTGGAAGCCGCCGCGCATGCACACGATAGTGTTGCCGCCGTTACCGGCACGCTTGGCGTACAGGCGCGCAAGCTTCATCGAGCCCTCGTTGGCCTCGGCGCCGGAGTTGGCAAAGAAGGTTTTCCACACCTGCTCGTCCGCAGCCGGGGCACCAAGAGCAGCTGCCGTGGTCTCATCGCCGGCGGCAATGGCATCGGCAAGCACGCGCGCACCATCTACGTCGTCGTTAGCAAGCTTAGACAGCAGCGCCGCGACCTGTCCACGCTGCTCGATGTAGAAGTAATTGGAGACATGCAGAAGCTTTTTGGTCTGAGCCTCGAGCGCCGAGAGCACAGCCGGGTTGCCATGACCTAGGCTGCACACGCCGATGCCAGCGAGAAAGTCAAGATACTCACGACCATCGTCACCGGTGAGCTTCATACCGTGACCTTCGACAAACTCGACCGGCGAGCGACCAAAGGTATGCATAACGTAATGGGATTCGAGCGATTGTTGAGTTGCAAGTGACATGGGATGCCTTTCGTTGGGCGCCGTACGGCGCAGGGCTATGGATGCAGGGACGCGACAACTGCGGGTCAGCTAGACCGTCTGAAGCTTCTCGACCTCGTCGAGGTTCTCGGTCAGACGCGCAGCAAACGTCGAAAGCGGATGCGGATGCGTATCGAACTCGTAAGCCGTCTCGGTGGAATGAATCACGGTGCCGACGCCGGCATCGGTCAGCAACTCCAAGAGCAGCGAATGCGGCGTCGTGCCGTTGATGATGTGGGCTCGGAACACGCCAGCGGTAAGCGCGTCGACAGCCGCACGAAGCTTGGGGATCATGCCCTTATCGACCTCGCCGCCGTAGAGCATCTCATTGACCTCGTCGAGCGTCAGGTTGGAGATAAGTGAATCCTTGTCGCTAAAGTCCTTGTACAGGCCGTCGACGTCGGTCAAGAAAATCGCCTTGTGCGCGTGGAGCGCTGCCGCAACGGCACCGGCGGCGGTATCGGCGTTGATGTTGAAGAAGCCACCGTCCTCCCCCGCCGCGACCGTGGCGATAACGGGAATGTACTCGCTGTCGAGCAAACGCTCGATATAGTCGGTGTTGACGTGCGTGACCTTGCCTACGCGGCCGAGCTCTGGGTCGAGTGGCTCGGCGATAAGGGTACCGGCGTCGCTGCCCGACACGCCCACGGCCAGGTTGCCATGGTGGTTGAGCGCCGCGACCAGCTCCTGGTTGACCTTACCGCCCAGCACCTCGCGCACGATATCCATGGTGGCAGGCGTGGTCACACGCTGGCCGTTCTTAAACTCGACGGGGATGTCATAGTGGCTGAGCGCCTCGTTGATGGCCTTGCCGCCACCGTGCACGATAACAGGGCGCATGCCGATGATCTTGAGCAGGACGATGTCGCTCATCACGTCACGACGCAGCTGCTCGTCGACCATGGCGGCGCCGCCGTACTTGATAACGACCGTCTTACCGGTCAGGTTCTTAATCCACGGCAGCGCCTCGAACAGCAGCTGAGCGGTAACTTCGTTGGATTCGCTCGAGCGACAATCGCGTGCGAACTTCATAGTCTGCCTCGTCTTTCGTGTAGCAATCGCGCCGCACCTCGTTGCCCGCGATTGCAGCGGGACGCGCGGCACATCGGGAGTCTAGGAACGGTAGTCGCCGTTGATGGAGATGTACTCATGCGTGAGGTCGCAGGTCCACACGGTCGTTGCCGCGTCGCCTGCGCCCAGGTCGGCCGAAATCACGATCTCGGGCGCCTCGAAACGTCGCAAGGCCTCGTCCTCGTCAAAGGGAACAGTCAGGCCATCGCGGCAAACGGGCATACCCATCATGTCGATTGAAACGTCTTCCTGGTCAAACCGCACGCCGCACTTGCCGAGCGCCATGGCAACGCGGCCCCAGTTGCAATCGTGGCCGGCGATGCAAGTCTTAACGAGCGGCGAGTTGGCAACGGCACGGGCGGCGATATCGGCCTCCTCGTCGTTCACGGCGCCGGTAACGTTGACCGTCACGAGCTTGGATGCGCCCTCGCCGTCGGCGGCGATGTTGCGCGCCAGGCTCTCGCACACCTCGTGCACGGCAAATGCCAACTCGTCAAAGGCATCGGAGCCCTCGTCGATAGGCTCGGCATCTGCGGCGGCGCCGGAGGCAAGCATGATGCAGGTGTCGTTGGTCGAGGTGTCGGAATCGACCGTTACCTTGTTAAAGGTCTGCTTGACGGTCGAGAGCAGCAGGGCATGAAGTGCCGCCGGCTCAACGGGGGCATCGGTAGTGATGACCGCGATCATGGTGGCCATGTTGGGCATGATCATGCCCGAGCCCTTGCACATTCCTCCTACCGTATAGACATTGTCCTCATGACCCGCAGCCTCACTGACGTAGGATACGGCGTACTCCTTGGAGTGCGTGTCGGTCGTCATGATGGCGCGAGCGGCATCGGCGCCACCGTGGGCGGAGAGCGCCTCGTAGGCAGCAGGAATGGCGGTCTCAAACGTGTCGATCGACAGAATCTGGCCAATCACACCCGTGGAGGCAACCAGAATCTGCTGGGGCTCGCAGCCGATGACCTGCGAGGCGATGTTGCACGTCTCGCGCGCGCAGGCAAGGCCCGTCTCGCCCGTGGCGGCATTCGCGTTGCCGGAGTTGATTGAAACGCCGGCGATGATGCCATAGCCCTTGCCCACACCGCCCAGGTTGGCGCGGCTCACCTGCACAGGCGCTGCGCAAAAGCGATTGGTCGTAAACACGCCGGCACCGGGACAGGGTTTATCGGGCACGACGAGCGCGTAATCCAAGCGCTCGGGATTCTTGCGAAAACCCGCATGAATACCCGCGGCCTTAAAGCCGGCCGCTACCGTAATGCCACCCTCGACGGCACGAATCTTGATATCGAACTGCTCTGTATTCATCGTCCTTACGACTCCTTATATCAAACAAAAAACGGACATCGGTTGGTGCGCCATGCCAGTCGTGATCATGAGACCAGCTTAAGAGTGGCGCCCCACTCGATGCCCGACTACCAAATCGTTAACAATCGAATGTGCTACACCGGGCACGCCACTGTGGGCAAGCCTCGTCGCTCGTCAAAGCCAAAGACGATATTGGCGCATTGGACTGCTTGGCCCGCAGCGCCCTTGCACAGATTGTCGATGGCGCCCGTCGCCACCAGCACGCCCGCGCGCTTGTTGAGCGCGAGGCCAATCTGGGCGGCGTTGGTGCCGACGACCGAAGCCGTCTTGGGCTGCTGGCCGGCGTCGAGCACGCGCACAAAGGTGCGTCCAGCGTAGAACTGCTTGTAATAGTCGACAACATCCTCAAGAGCCAACGTGTCGAGAGCCTGCGGCGCGAGCGGCAGCGTCACCGTGGAGAGCAGACCACGCTTGAGCGGTGCCAGGTGCGGGGTAAAGACGACGCGATCGGTCAGGCCCAAGATCTGCTCGATTTCGGGCGTGTGGCGATGCTTGCCCACGCCGTAGGCCTCCAAGTTCTCGTCGGCGCTGCAAAAATGGGTGCGGGCGTTGCAGGACTTACCGGCGCCCGTCACGCCGCTAATGGCATCGACAATCACGGGGCCGTTCTCGGCCACCCAGCCCGCGCGCACGGCGGGCGCGGCGGCAAGGCTCGTTGCGGTGGGATAGCAACCGGCGCAAGCGACCAGCACGGGTTTGCCGTCGGCATGGTCGGATGCGGCGGTCTCCAAGTCTTGGCAGAACAGCTCGGGCAGACCGAAGGCACGGGTCTTGAGCAGCTCGGGGCTCGTATGCTCGGCGGCATACCAAGCCTCAAAAACGGACGCGTCGTTCAGGCGGTAGTCGGCCGAGAGGTCAATGCAGGAGACGCCCGATGCAAGCAGCGCGGGCACCTGTACCATGGCAGCCGTATGCGGCACGGCAAGAAAAACCGCATCGCAGCTCTTGAGCTCGGGGGCGTCATGCGTCGTAAAGACAAGATCGCTTACGCCGGTGAAGCTCGGGTACACCGCGGACAGCGGCTGGCCGGCATCGGCGTTGGACGTAATGGCAGCAAGTTCAAACTCGGGATGACCGAGGACGAGGCGAATGAGCTCGGCTCCGGCATATCCAGCCGCGCCGACGATTCCAACCTTCAAAGACATATCAGACTCCTTGTCTGCGATTTATGCACCGATGCGCATTTCGCAGCGGTCGTTATGAAGTGGGTTGAAACTTTAGCACCAAAAGATGCATGAATACGTAAATGGCTTGCATATTCATGCATTGAAACATTCCCGACACATTCGCTTGAAGGAATTGACAAATGGAGCGGGCCCCGTATTGACCGGCGCTCCTAACGGCGCCGGGCAATACGGGGCCCGCCCATGCGAAAACCAAGTTGTTAGGATGAGCCAGCCTGGCTAGAGCTCGACCGGTACCCATTCGTCGTGATTGCAGATAAACGCCTCGGGATCCTCGACGCTAAAGAAGACGAGTGCGGGGTCGTTAGGCCCCTCATAGTGCTCGCTCAAGCGCTCAAGATGTTTCCATCCTGCCTCGCGCATATCGGGAGCGGCCTGGTCATCCAAGCCGGCGCGCCCGCGCAAGATGAGCCAGCCATGGCCCGGCCACCAACTCGTGGCCTCAAAGCGCTGATTTTGCAGCAGCTCCTGCCACACATCCTTGGTGCGCGCCGTCACAAACCACAGCTTGCCGTCCTGAATCTGAGCAAACGAAAATGGGCGTACATGTGGCTGCCCGTCCACGCTCGTCGCCAAGTACCACGCCGGCACCGACGTCAGATACTCCAAAACCGTATTCAATCCGTCCACGTTTCCTCCTGTACTAGCCAGTTTGAGAGCCTGGTTTGTGTGAGCTAGAGCTCCAGGCGCTCCTCGCTGCCGTCGATATCACAGAAGCGCGCGGCAATGTTGCGGACCGAAAAGAAAGCAAGGCGGCCGTCGTTGGCACTCTCGTGTTCCTCGCCGATGCCCACCATGTGCTTAAACCCCGCTTGACGCACCTTGTCGCTCGCAACCGCGTCGTCCTCAAGTACGGCCTCGCCGGTCAACACGATCCAACATTCTCCCGGCTTCCAGCCCGAGAGCTCAAACTTGGGATTCGCACTCAGCTCCGCCCACACGTCCTTATCGCGCGACGTGCAAAACCACAGCTTACCGTCATCGACCATGGCAAACGAAAACGGCCTCACGCGAGGCTGATGCCCGTCGGCCACATCGGTCGTGGCCAGATACCACGCCGGAATGCGCCTGAGATACGAACAGGCGCGCTCAAGCTGAGCCGTGCGGTCGTTGTCGGTCATGGGGACCCCTTTCCTGCGCTCGAATCGCGCCTAAACAACTTGAAGATTGATGACGATGACGCAGATGAGCAGCAACGCCGTCACCACCACCGCCAACGCATCGCCGCGGCCAAATGTAAGCGCATGCAGACGCGTGCGGCCCTGCTCGCCATGATAGCAACGGGCATCCATGGCGGCCGAAAGCGTCTCGGCATGACGGAACACGCCCGTGAACAGTGGAATCGCCACACTGCCGAGCATACGAACGCCGCCGAGTGGGCCTCCCGTCACGCGCGCGCCGCGGCTCGCCTGCGCATCGGCCGTCTGTTTCATCTCGGTGGCAAACTGCGGCATAAAGCGCAGCGCGATACCCATAATCATGCCGAGCTCGTGCGCAGGAAGTCCCACACGCGCAAACGGCGCGAGCAGGCGCTCAAAGCCCGCGGTGAGGTCGAGCGTCGGTGTGGTGAGCGTAATGGCGCTCATGCCGGCCATCATCAGGGTCAGGCGACACGCCATAAAGGCGGCAGAACGCAGTGAGCCCTCGCTTATCTGCAGAAAGCCGAGCTGCCACAGGATGCGCCCACTCTGATCGGTAAACAAGTTGAGCACCGCGACCACGACGACGATTGCCAGCAGCGGCGCCATCGACGACAGAACGCGACGAGCCGGCACCCGGGACACGACATAGATCAGCACAACGAAAATTGCGACAGGGGCCAGTCCGCGGAAGCCGCCGACGGTCAGCGTCGTGATTAAAAACACAAAGCCCAGGAGCAGCTTGGTGCGCGGATCCAGGCGATGGATCGCACTATCGCCGGGATAGTAGCTGCCAAACGAAAACGCCTCCATTAGCAGCCCTCCTCTCGCGCGACCGTCTTGGATTTAGCAATGTCCGCGACGTTAGAAGGACCGTCCGAGCGACCGATCAGCAAATCTGCCAGCTCGTCGGCCAGCGACTCAACCGTATAGAGCCCGCCGCAACGCAGCGGCACGCCCGCCTCCGCGAGCGCCAACGCCATGCGCTGAGCAGCAGGTACGCCCAAGCCGATCGACTTGAGCTCATCGGCATGCGCAAACACCTGCGCGGGGGTTCCCTCGGCAAACACCGCACCTTCGTTCATTACGACGATACGGTCGCAGCAATTGGCCAGGTCATCCATGCTGTGTGAAACCATGACAACGGTCAGGCCCTCGTCATGAAAACGGCCAATGAGCTCCAGGAAATCCCTGCGAGCCGCCGGATCGAGACCTGCCATGGGCTCATCGAGTACCAGCACCTCGGGCTCCATAGCGAGCACGCCGGCAAACGCCACACGCCGCTGCTGTCCGCCCGAGAGTTCAAAGGGGCTCTTGTCACCTATCGTGGCAAGGTCGAGGCCCACGCGTGCGAGCGATGACGCAACGCGGCGCGCGACCTCGTCTTGCGACAGGCCAAGGTTGCGCGGACCAAATGCCACGTCCTGCACCACGGTCTCGGCAAACAGCTGACGCTCTGGATACTGAAACACCACGCCGACCTTTGCCTTAACCGCGGCGGCATCCTTCTTTTGCGACAGGTCGAGCCCCAGTGCGCAAACGCTCCCCTCCTGCGGGCGGATTAGCCCGTTGAGGTGCTGAACCAGCGTGGATTTACCCGAACCGGTATGGCCCGCCAAGCCCAGGAACTCGCCGCGACGCACCGTCAAAGACACGTCGTGAAGTGCCCACGGACTGCTGGGGTCGTTTCCCCAGAGAGCCTGTTTGTTCGATTTGCCCGCAGTGACCGAGCGCTTATGCCAGCGACGGCGCTCGCGTGGACTGAGCGAATAGCTGTACGAAACATGGGATAGCTCGATGACGGGCTCCGACGCGTTGTCCTCGTTGTCTGCCGAAACAATGCCGTCAGCGATTTCCAACTGGGACGCGGAAGGCTGCCCCGCAGTGCCCGCCTCACTTCGCTCGGTATAGGCCTGCGCAACCTCGGCGACCATATCTGCCTCGCGCACCTGCGCATGAACGGGCACGCCCTTCGCACGAAGTGCCATGCCCAAGCAGCACGACGCCGGCATATCCAGGTTGAGCCCCACGAGCCCATCTGCCCGCGTCAGAATCTCCTCGGGCGTACCGAGCATGGCAACGCGCCCCGCCCGAAACACCGCGACACGATCGGCCTCGGCGGCCTCTTCCATAAAGTGCGTAATCATCACTATGGTCATGCCGCGATCGTGCAACGCGCGGCAAGCCTTCATGAGGCCCTTGCGTCCACGCGGATCGAGCATCGAAGAAGCCTCGTCCAAGATGAGCACGCGCGGTTCCATGGCGAGCACACCGGCAAGCGCCACGCGCTGCTTTTGACCACCCGAAAGTGCATGGGTCTCATGGCGCTCAAAGCCCACCAGCCCCACGCCCTTCAGCGCCTCGCGTACACGCTGCGCAATTTGTGCCGATGGCACGCCAAGGTTTTCGGGACCAAACGCAACGTCATCTTCGACAAGCGTTGCCACCAGCTGGTCGTCGGGATTCTGGAACACCATGCCCGCGGTCGAACGAATGTCGTAAACCAGCTCGGGGTCGGACGCGTCCATGCCGTTGATGCGTACCGTGCCCGCATCGGGCTGCAACAGTGCATTCAGATGCTTGGCAAACGTCGACTTACCCGACCCATTGCCACCGAGGATGCAGAAAAACTCCCCGTCCTCGATGTTCAGATCGATGCCATCGAGCGCCGGTGTGGCACCGTCATAACTAAAGGAAACGCCCCGACACTCAATCATGCGCGGCCTTTGACCTGGTCCTTCTTGGGCGTGATGAGATTAGAGACCGCCTTGTACACCGCCAGCGTCAACACCGAGTTAAGCACGGTCTTGATAAGGTTGAACGGCAGCACGGCAGGAATCATAAGCGGGGCGATCACATCGACCGAGCCATACCAGAACCATACGCCAATGGTAAGGTTTGCGACCATAGACAACGCCGTAGCGGCAATGACGCCGAGCACCAGGCCAATCACGGCACCCTTATAGGTATGCATCTTCTGGTAGACGATAGCCGCGGGCAGAATGTAGCCCAGCGTGGCAACCAGGTTCATAAGCGCGCCGACCCAGTCACCCGTGGTGAGCGCATGGATAACGATCGCCATGGCGGCAACAGCAGTGCCGGCACCAGGACCATACGCAAACCCGCACACCATCGCCGGCACCAGCGACGGGTCATACGTCAAAAACGGCGCCGAGGGAAGAATGGGCAGCTGCACATACATAAACAGGGCGCCCAAGGCGCACATCAGCGCCATGGTAACGAGCTGTTTGGTGCTCCACCTATTCGTGTTCTCAAAATGGATATGCTGCGACTGTTCAGACATTAAGATCACCTGCCTCTTTCATCCGGACTCTAACCGTTGGTACTGGAATCTCACCAGTTCAGCCGGCATGCGAACCAACACACGCTCGGGTCGCGGACTCATCGGCTCGGTCGCAGACGCCTCGCCTGCTCCGCGGCACCCCTTTGGCACCGCCCGATTTACCGCCAGTGGGGAATTCCACCCCGCCCTGAAACAGCACTTGCAAGTGTAGCACGAGCGAGTATTCGCGCAAGTATGCCGAGGGTAATTTGTGGCGGGGACCAGTTGTCGCAACAACCACGTCTCCCACTCACCCCAAAGCGGTGCGCTTTTCGCGGCTTTGCCGCGAAACAGCAACCGGGACGTGTATCCCCCACAACCACGTCCTTCTCCGCCCGCCGACCTCAAGGCCGTAAACGCAGGGAATCCGGGGGCGTGACGGGGTTTCTCTCCGGAACATTCCGTCACTGACGCAAAGAGGCTCCGCAGCGCGAAGCGCGATGCGGAGCCTCTTTGCATGTCCGAGGACGTTCCGGAGAGAAACCCCCGTCACGCCCTGCGGATTCCCGGTGGGAGTTCTAGACCTTGTCGGCCTTAGTACATACCGCCGCCCTGCTGACCAGCGGTAGCAGCAGCGATAGCGTCCTCAAGCTGAGTGTTCTTGGGCACATCGGAGACGGTGGCCTCGGTGATGAGGATCAGGCTGGCGACAGAAGCAGCGTTCTGCAGGGTGACGCGGCTGACCTTGACGGGGTCGAGGACGCCCATCTCGATCATGTCGCCCCACTCGCCGTTGGCAGAATTTAGACCCTGGCCAGCGGGCAGCTCGGCAACCTTGTCGACCACGACAGCGCCCTCAAAGCCAGCGTTCTTGGCGATGGTGGCGACCGGAGCGGTCAGAGCCTTCTTGACGATGTCGACGCCGATCTTCTCCTCGGGGTCGTCAATCTCGACAGCATCGAGCGCGGGCACAGCGTCCATGAAGGCGACGCCGCCGCCGGCGACGATGCCCTCCTCGACAGCAGCGCGGGTAGCCTGAAGGGCGTCCTCGACGCGATGCTTGATCTCCTTGAGCTCGGACTCGGTAGCAGCGCCGACCTTGATGACGGCAACGCCACCGGAGAGCTTGGCCAGGCGCTCCTGGAGCTTCTCGCGGTCGAAGTCAGAGGTGGTGTTCTCCATCTCACCCTTGATCTGAGCGATACGGGCGTCGATGGCCTCCTTGGAGCCAGCGCCGCCGACGATGACGGTGTTGTCCTTGGAGATGGTGACGGACTTAGCGGTACCGAGCATATCGGCGGTGATATCAGCGACCTTCACGCCCAGCTCGTCCAGAGCGGCCTGGCCACCGGTGAGGACGGCGATGTCCTCGAGGATGCGCTTGCGGCGATCGCCGTAGCCCGGGGCCTTGACGGCGCAGACGTTGAGGGCGCCACGGATCTTGTTGAGGACCAGGGTAGGCAGAGCCTCGCCGTCGATGTCCTCAGCGATGATGAGCAGGCCACGGCCAGCGCGCTGGACAGCCTCGAGAACGGGCATGATGTCCTGAACGCTGGAAATCTTCTGGTCGGTGATGAGGATGTACGGATCCTTCATCACGGCCTCCATGCGGTCGTTGTCCGTGACGAAGTAAGCGGAGACATAGCCCTTGTCGAACTGCATGCCCTCGACGGTGTCGATGGTGATGTCGAACGTCTGGGAATCCTCGACGGTGATGACGCCGTCCTTGCCCACGACCTCCATGGCCTCGGCGATCTTCTCGCCGACCTCGGGGTCACCGGCAGAGATGGTACCGACGGAAGCGATCTGCTCCTTGGTCTCGACCGGCTTGGCCTGCTTCTTCATCTCGGCGACAGCGGCGTTGACAGCCTTGTCGATGCCGCGACGGATGGCCAGCGGGTTGGCGCCGGCGGCGACGTTGCGCAGACCGTCGTTGACGATGGCCTGGGCGAGCAGGGTTGCGGTGGTGGTACCATCACCCACGGTGTCGTTGGTCTTGGTGGCGACCTCCTTCACCAGCTGAGCGCCCATGTTCTCGATGTTGTCCTCGAGCTCAATCTCCTTAGCGACGGAAACGCCGTCGTTGGTGATGGTCGGGGCACCGAACGTGCGCTGCAGCGCAACGTAGCGGCCCTTGGGGCCCATGGTGACGGTAACGGCGTCGGCCAGGGTGTTGACGCCCTTGGCGAGCTTAGCGCGGGCATCGGTGTTAAACGTAATGTTCTTTGCCATAGTGGGTAATCCTCCAAAAGAAATGTGACTCGCGTCGCCGCTTCCGAGTCCTATGCGGCGGGCGCGTTCAAAGACGAATCAGAGATTCTGACGAGACTAGGCCTCGACGACGGCGTAGATGTCGTCGGCGCGCATCAGCAGATACTTCTCGCCGTCGACCTTGACCTCGTTGCCACCGAACTTACCGTAGATGACAACGTCACCGACCTTGACGTCCATGGGGATGCGCTCACCCTTGTCGTTGACCTTGCCGGCGCCAACGGCAACGATGGTGCCGCGCTGCGGCTTCTCCTGAGCGTTACTGGCGATATACAGACCAGAAGCGGTCTTCTGCTCGGCCTCGTCGGGCTTGACCAGAACACGATCTGCAAGCGGCTTCAAAGACGACATGCTTGTCTCCTCCTTTTTGGGCCGCGCGGTTATACCACGCGAATTAACCCTTTTTGTTTGCGTACGCGTTGAATGGTACCCACGAATGGCGGGTTATACAACACGGAGTCAAAAAATCTTATTTTTTGGCACTTAGATTTTCTGAATGCCGGGGGATAACTTAGCGGTTGCTCCCGTGTGGCGCCGGAGGGGCGGGGCATAAGGTTTCCTGCTCGGGCAGTCCTGCTCGCACGAAGGCCACATTAAGTGGCCTTCGGCTCGTGCGGAACTCGCGATAAACCTTATGCCCCGCCCCTCCGGCGCCACACGGGAGCTGAGTCAACGTTATCGGGCCCGGTATTCAGAAAAGTCAGTGCAGCAAAATGGCGATGCAGATGGTGCGAACAAGAAAGGGGCACGTTGCTGAAACGTGCCCCTTATAGGTGGGGTATGGGGCTAGCGCTCGTAAATCAAGTTGCCTGCCAGGTAGGTGGCTTGGACCTTGGCGGCTTGGAGATCCTGGGGGTCGATGGTGAGCGGGTTTTGGTCCAGGACTACCAGGTCGGCATACTTGCCGGGCTCCAAGCTGCCGAGGTTTTGCTCGTCGCCCGCTGCATAGGCGCTGCCCAGGGTGTAGTTGCGCAGGGCTGTTGCTGCATCGATGCGCTCGCTCGGCAGCCAGCCACCCTCGGGCCAGTGGCTTTTGGGGTCCTGGCGTGTGATAGCCGTGTAGAGCACGTTCATGCTGGTAACGGGCGTGATAGGGCTGTCGGTACCGAAGGCTTGGCGAATGCCGCGCTGCTTATAGGTCGCGAACGGCCACATGATGCGGCTGCGTTCCAGGCCCAGGTCGCGCTCCGGACCACCTGGGTCGAGCGTGATGTGGCAGGGTTGGCTCGAGGCAAGGATGTTGAGCTTGCGCAGGCGATCGATGTCCTGAGGCAGCAAATTCTCCAGGTGCTCGAGCGTGTTATGGCCGTGCTGGGGCAGGCCGTACAGTTCGGCCGCTTCCTCGAAGATATCGAGCGCGGCATGGATGGCACCGTCGCCAATGACGTGGATGCGCACGGTGTGGCCGCGCTCCGCGGCAGCCAGAACTAGCTTGCGCATGCGCTCGGCGGGAACCGTCAGACGGCCCTGGTCGCCCGGGAAGCGCGGATTGGTATAGGGCTCGGTGAGATATGCCGTGTGTTCGCTCGACACGCCGTCGAAGAACTGCTTAAAGCCCGGCGCCGAGAGCAGCACATTGTTCGCGTAACGTGCCTGCAGCTCTTCCAAGCGCGACTGGTCATCCAGCAGCGTGGGGAACAGATGGGCTCGGATGCCCAACTTGCCGGTTGCCTGTAGTTTGTCGTAGACGTCGTCGCGGATAAAGTCGCAGCCCGGCATGGGCATGAGCGACA
This sequence comes from uncultured Collinsella sp., assembly GCA_958451615.1. Lineage (GTDB taxonomy): Bacteria > Actinomycetota > Coriobacteriia > Coriobacteriales > Coriobacteriaceae > Collinsella. The sequence continues at coordinate 109,994 of CAUDQR010000003.1, forward strand.
TATCGCAGATTGAGGTGATGCCTTGCTCTGCCATACGCTTCATCTGGTCGGCGTAAGCGCTCGCGATGCGGTCCTCGCCCAGCCACTCCAGGCAGCGCGGCAGCAGCTGCATGGCAGCCGCCTCGTGCGCAATGCCCGTGAGTTCGCCGTTTGCGTCCTTGTCGTAGCTGCCGCCCGCTGGCGGCTCGCTGTCGCGCGAGACGCCGAGCGCCTCGAGCGCGCGGCTGTTGAGCCACAGCGTGTGCCCGTCGCCCGAATACATAACGCAGGGGCGATCGGGGAATGCCGCATCGAGCGACGCCTTGGTAGGATGCTCGGGCGGGTCCCAACGGTAGTCGCGCCAGCCCTGCGTCACAACCCAAGCGTCATCGGGCAGGTCCTGGGAAAACTCGAGCGCGTGCTGTACCAGTGCTGCCTCGGACGTGCCCATATCCATGAGCATGTACGGCGAGGCGCCAACCGAGGTATGGAAGAAGTGCAGATGCGCGTCATGGAAGCCAGGGCAGACAAACTGGTCGCCATAGTCGACGACGGGCGTTGCGGCAGGAGCCGCGGCGATCACATCGTCGGGCTTGCCGACCGCGACGATACGGTCGCCCGCGATGGCAATCGCCAGCTCACGGGCATCATCGATGCCGTCTTGTGCGGTAAAGACGTTCTTGGAGCGGATTATCCGATCGATATGTTGCATGGGCATCCCCATCTCTGGCAGGAAATTCAACACCCCCGAGTGTACTCCCCCACTCTTGTTACTAAACCCCAAGCGGCAAACGGCTGCTTTGCCACGCCAAGTGGCAGGTGGCATACTGGAGGCAGCCTGTACGATTTTGCGATCAACCCAGCAAGGAGCAAATCGATCATGACGAAGACCAAGGCACAGCAGATTATGGCAGCGACCGGGGTGCGAGCGGCTGACGACATCACCGCAGCCATCCAAGATATCGCTGCCGAGTTTGAGCCCTACATCATCAAGCAGCGCCGCCACTTCCATAAGCACCCGGAGCTGAGCCTCGCCGAGGAGCGCACGACTTCTGACATCGCCAATCAGCTCGATGCCATGAATATCCCCTATGAGCGCCCCCTTAAGACGGGCCTGGTGGCAACCCTTCGCGGCACCGCGCCCGATGCCTACCGCGAGGACGGCACGCCGCGCCGCCGCATCCTGCTGCGCGCCGACATCGACGCCCTGCCCGTTACCGAGCAGACCGGCGAGGAGTTTGCTAGCGTCAACGAGGGCTGCATGCACGCCTGCGGCCACGACTGCCACATCGCCATGATGCTCGGCACGCTGCAGATTCTGCGCCATATGACCGACGACATCCACGGCGAGGTCCGCATCGTCTTCCAGCCCAGTGAGGAAAACGGCCAGGGCGCCAAGCTCATGATCGGCACAGGTGTGCTCGACGGCGTCGATGGCGCCTACGCCGCGCATATCTGGAGCGAGGTCGATGCCGGCACCGTAAGCTGCGAGCCCGGTCCACGCATGGCCAACACCGACTGGTTCCGCATCGACGTACGCGGCACCTCATGCCACGGCGCCATGCCCCAGCGCGGCCACGACGCCGTTATGGTTGCCGCCGAGATTGTCAACGCCTTGCAGACTATCGTTTCGCGCGAGATTAGCCCCTACGAGCCGGCGGTCATCACCGTCGGCGAGCTGCACGGCGGCACCGCGCGCAACGTTATTGCCGGCACGGCCTACCTCGCCGGCACGGTGCGCACCTACGGAGATTCGACCCACGAGGAAATGCCGGAGCTTATGCGCCGCATCGTGGAGCATACTGCGGCAGCCTTGGGCGCCGAGGCAGAGCTCACCGACTACACCATCGCCAACTACAAGGTCGAAAATGACGCGGCCTCGAGCGAGCGCTGCCGTCAGGCTGTAATTAAATGTCTCGGCCCCGCCGGCCAAGGCCATTATCGCGGCACGCTCTCGGGCGAGGATTTTTCGGAGTACCTGCGCCGCGTACCGGGTGTGCTCGCCTTTGTAGGTACGCGCAACCCCAAGATTGGCGCCACGTACGCCCAACATTCCTGCTTTTACAAGATTGACGAGACCGTACTGGCCAAGGGTTCCATGGTGGCCGCCCAGTATGCCATCGACTTTTTGGCCGAGCCCACGCAAGAGGAGCTCGACGGCCCCACGATCGCCGCGGTTGCCGAGACCAACCCCGACTTGGCCGCCAGGCTGCGCTCTGCCAAGGCGACTGCCGCTGAGGCGCGCGACGCCATGCACGATGCTCGCACCGCCCGCCATGCCGCGATCAAGGGCATCCACGAAGCTCGCGCCGCCGCTCGCCGCGAGGAGAAGCACGACGAGTAGTCGATTCGCGACTATCTCGCAGTCATAGCCGCATCGCGATGTCAAAGCGGGGGCGAACGCTATCTCAACGTTCGCCCCCGCTCATTTGTCAGGCTCTATTTCTACCATTTCTCCCCGTCCCCAAATGGCAGGCGGCAGGGCTACTCGTCCTGAGGGTCCTCGTCGGAACTTGACTCGGGTTCGGGTTCGGGCTCAGGCTCAGGCGTCGGCTCGGGCTCGGGCTCGGGCACCGGCGCAGGCTCAGGCTCGGGTGCAGGCGCCGACTCGGGCGCGGGCGCAGCATCCGGAGCGCTATAGCCCGAAGGAGCGGCCTTCTTCTCAAACGGCAGCACAAACGTCAGGACGTCGTCCTTGTCTTCGTCGGCCCACTCGCTTGCGTAGCGCGCCACCCAGTAGCCAACGGCACGATGCTTGAGCATGCTGCCAAAGACCGTAAGAAATACGGTGACGAATGCGATCAGCACCAGAAACGGCACGAGCGTGACGCCGCCGCCGGAAACGATTGCCTCAATAACCGTGGGGCGGTAGTAGTAGCTATACATACCAACAGAGGCAATGGCGCCAAAGACGGCCGTCAAGATCCATGTGATGACGTTGGCGATCAGGCCCGTCAAAAACTCGGGAATAAACGAAGCGCAGAACAGCTTAGTCTTATTGTTCTTAAAGGCCGCCCAGACCTTATCGAGCGAAAACGCGCTCTCAACGCGACCGGTCACCGCAAAGTGCATCACGGCGATGTCGGCGAACATCTTAAAGAAGACGCCCAGGACCGCCGAAGCGATCAGAGCCAGGACAAGCAGGCCCAGCGAGCCAAACAGCGCGGCCTCGAGCGCATAGGAGCCGTAGTAAGAGTACGAACCTGCGGCGCCGAGCGCAACGCCCTCAATTACCGAGAGCACTACACCAATAACGGGAATGGCAGCAATGACCTTGAGCACGCTCGAGATGACGCCCGAAAAGACTCCGAGACCAAACGACGTGGAGCGCATCAACGGACGGTCGATGCCGTCATCGACCTTGAGCGACAGGTCGCGGCCCCATTCGATGCCAAAGCCAGAACCGCACGCGCTTGCCACACAGGCTGCCAAAAAGCCGATAGCAGCCGCGATACCGCCGATAACGGGAATGAACAGCACGAGCACCGACACGACGCAGATAAGCGCCGGCAAAAAGGCGATCTGGCACACGCGCTGTAGTACGCCCGGCATCTTGGTCATATCCTCAAACGCTTGAGCCACACAGCCCTTGGGCACGTTGACCACGGGCGGCTGCGTCATGACCTGCTGAGGCTGCCCCTGAGGAGCCGCACCGGCCGCTGCATTAGGAGCACCACACGCGCCACAGAACTTGTCGTTATCGCCCATGGGAGCGCCACACTGCGAACAGAACATCGAAATCATCCCTTCGTATCTTGAGCGAATCACCTGGATCGCAAACGATGTCTTGTCATCATTATCACCCAGTGTGAGGACAAATTCTCCTAGATGACGTTTTTGCAACGCGCAGGGCGTTATTTGATTGTTAGACGAGCGCGCTCGCGTTAGTTCGTTCCGCGGAAGCCCTTGCCGACGATCTCGGAGCTGTCAACGATCGTGATAAAGGCACCAGGATCGACCTCGCGCGCGTAGCGACGCAGCTGCACGGCCTCGCGGCGGCTTAGCACGCTCATGATCACCGTCACGCACTTGCCCGAGAAGGCGCCGTAGCCGCGGCTGATGGTCGCCGTACGGTTGAGATGCTTGACGATGAACTCCTCGACCTTAAGGGGTTCGGAGCAAATGATCGTGCAGACCTTACGAAGGTGAATGCTCTCGATGGCCTTGTCGACCACAAGCGTCTTGGCAAACAGGCCGAGCACGCAATACAGGCCGACGCGCGGGCCATACAAAAAGGCCGCGATAGTTACGATGCCGATATCGACCAGCAGCAACGCGCGGCCAATCTCGAGCGTGGTGCGGCGTTTGAGGATCATGGCCAGAATGTCCGTGCCACCCGTCGAGGCGCCAATATCGAAGACGATGGCGCTGCCGAGGGCCGGCAGAATCACGGCAAAGCACAGGTCGAGCCACATATCGCCCGTCATCGAGACATCGGTCGGGATAAAGAGCTCAAACAGCGAGACGTAGGCCGAAAGCGCAAAGGAGGCAAAGACGCTCCACAGGATTGCCTTACGCTCCAAAAAGATAAAGCCCAAGATGACCAGGACCGCGTTGATAATCCACATAAAGACGCCGACGGGCAGAGTCGGGAACAGCGTAGAAAGAATGACCGACACACCCGAGGTGCCGCCGAAGGCAAAGTGATTGGGCGTTTTGAAAGCCACGATGGCAAAGGCCGTGAGGATCAGGCCCAGGTTGAGCTCGGCAAAAAAGCGCGGAAAGCCTGGTTCCTGGCTGCGCTTGCGGCCGGCGCGTTCGCCTTGCTCAATAACATCGCGATCGACAACGCGCTCCATCGGCACCACCGGAGGACGATGCACCTCCTCGGCAGCACGCGATGCCGCCTCTGCCGCAGCGGCCTCAATCGCCCATGCCTTGCTTTCTGTTTCGTGCTCGTCAGCCATTACGGCAACTCCTCGTTAACAATTTGGAAACAATGCGCCCATTAGGGTAACGCGGAACGCGGCAATTGCAACCCTTAGTTAGACGAGCGGTATGCCCGCATCGGGGGCATACAAAGAACGGCCGGCCGCGCATGTTCCTGCGCGGCCGGCCGTTTGACGTTTTCGCAGATAAAACCTGCCAAAATAAACCTGTCCCTTTTTGGCAGGTTACTCGTGCTGGTTGGTGCGGCGTTCGTACTCCTCGGGGGTGATGACATCCTCGATGCGCAGGTTGACGCCTGCCACCTCAAGGCCGGTCATCGCGGCGAGGCGCTCGGTCACACGCGCCTTAACGTCGTCGAAAATCGCAGGCGCGTAGGCGCCATACTCGATAATGACGGAAATGTTGACGACCACGCGGTTGTCATCGGTGACCTCGACCGTCACGCCCTTGGTCAGGTTCTCGGCACCAAACTGCTCCTGTACAAAGTGCATGAGGTTGCCCTTCATGCCCAAGACGTGCGGCACCTCGCGAGTGGCCATGGCGACGATCTTCTCGATCACGCCGTTGGAATAGGTCAGCGAGTCCTCGGACTCGTCAGCCTCCTCGTCGTCCTCGTCAACCTCGTCTTCGGATTCGGCCTCGACAAGCGCCTCGTCCTCGAGCGTCACATCCTCAGCTTCGGCGACGACCGCCTCGTTCTCCTCGAGCTCGGTATCGGCCACATCGACCTTCGTATTAAAAGCCATGGTTCCTCCTTATGCCTGCCGCGGATGCGACAGTCGAATACATATTAGCGGCCGCTAAACAGACGGCCGAAGAAGTTGACGATCCCGTTTTCGCCATCGCGAATCTGGCCGATCACAGCCCCGATCAGCACGAAGAATGCGATGACCAGCGTGTCCCACAGGCCGAGCGTGAGCACCAACACGGCGAGGATAAAACCGGCGACGGCGCCGAGCGTGGTGTTGGGATGACGCACAGCATAGCTCCAGATGGCAGCGCCCGTACCCTTGATGAGACCCATAGCCTCGTCAAAATCGTCGACGGCCGCGTCACGCGACTCGGTGCCCTCTACCTTGGGATCGACGACCTCGCCTGCCGGCGCGACGCTCTGATCGATAGTCAGGCGCGGGGTGCGGACGGTCTTATCTTGATTGGTATCACTCACCGGAAACCTCCACGGTCTGGACGGTAGTCTTGGACGGCAAAAAACGGACGCGCGTAGTCGTACCCGGCGTGCCGAGCATGGTGTCGCAAGCTTCCTCGATGCGCTGCCGCATCGCGGTAGCCAGAGATGCCACGTCCTTATCGTCAAGCGCGATAGCCTCGACCTTAAAACGGACGTGCGAATCGTCGGAGCCTTGGACGCGGGCCTCGACATGCTCGACCATCACGCGGTCGTCACGCTCGGCAGCAGCCCTGGCGCACGAAGAAAGCGCCGCAAGGGTAACCTCGATATTGCGCTCCCCCGCCGGATGTACGCAGGACGGTTCGCGACGCGCGAACATCAGACGGAAAAAGCTCAGCAGTACGCCAAGCGCCACGACGCCGGCGCACGCCGTCACGACGATGCGCGGCATGGGGTCGCGCATCAGCAGCATAAAGCGATACGTATACGGCCCCCAAAACTGGCAGACAAGCGTACCCAGCGCCACGATGGTGGCGGCAAGATACACGATCGCTAGGGCTCGTTTGAGTACGCGCACGCGGCGCTCCCTTCAAATCTCGGCTCTCGAAATGCAAAACGGTTCGCATCATTATAAAAGAGCCGGGTCCGGTGCTCTACGCACGCGGATCCGGCTCATCTATTCCACGAGACTTGCATGCTCGCTTCATTATGCCCAGATATGCACGGCTTAACCCGTGCGAGCGCTACTCCTCCTCGAGGGCAGCGATGACCTCGTCGGTCATGTCCATGGTGCTGTAAACATCCTGGACGTCGTCGAGCTCCTCAAGACGGTCGATGAGGCGCTGAACCTTCTTGGCGTCGGCGCCGGAGACCTCGGTCGGGGTGGTCGGGACCATGGTGGTCTCGGAGCCCTTGACCTGGACGCCCTGCTCCTCGAGCGCCTTGGAGACAGCCATGACCTCGTTGGCAGTAGTCCAGACGATCCACTCCTCGCCGGCATCCTCGTAGTCTTCGCCACCGGCCTCGGCGATGGCCATCATGAACTCATCCTCGTCACCAGCAGCACCGTTGGCGATCATGGTCTCCTTCTTGGCGTTCTCGTCCAGGATCTCCTTGGCGACGACGATCTGGCCCTTGCGCTCAAACTGGAAGGCGACGGAGCCGGAGGTGCCCAGGTTGCCACCAGCGTGGGAGAAGGCGGAACGGACATCAGCGGCAGTACGGTTGCGGTTGTCGGTCAGGCAGTCGACGTAGACGGCGACACCGGCGGGACCGTAGCCCTCGTACACGATGTTCTCGTAGACGGCAGCATCGGCGCCCGAACCAAAAGCCTTGTCGATAGCGGACTTGATCTTGTCCTTAGGCATGGACTGAGCCTTGGCCTTGGCAACGGCAGCGGCGAGGCTGGCGTTGTTCTCGGGCAGCGGGTCACCGCCGAGACGGGCAGCAACGGTGATGTTGCGGCTGAGCTTGGAGAAAAGGGCGGAACGCTTGGCGTCCTGCGCGCCCTTACGATGCTTGGTTGTGGCCCACTTAGAGTGTCCGGACATACGTGTCTCCTATCGGTTTCGACCTAAAGCCCAGCGCAGATGCTCGGGCAATATAAACAAACGTCGTTATGATATACCTACTGGCCTGCGAGATAAACCCCAAAATGAAGGCGTCGTGATGATGCCACCCTTTGGTGCAAAGTAACCTGACCCCAATGCACCAAGTTAGGACCAGAGGAAGTCGCTGCGGGTGACGGTGGCGCCGATGGCGAAGGGCATGCAGGCGATGGCCGGATACAGGTAGCGCATGTAGGTCGAGCCGTTGCACGGGCCAATCAGGCACACAGCGAGCACGCCCAACAGCGGCACCCAGATTGCCAGCGCACGCCATGAATGACGACGCAGCAGGTAGACCACCACGGCGATCATGATCCACACATAGGTGGCCGAGCTCATGGTGAGCGAGATAAACGGGATGCGCTGCACCGCCACGCGATACAGGTTGATCAGGTGGTCGCACCAGCGCACAACCTTGCTATCGACCGGATGGAAGTCGAAGTACTTGAGATTATCGGGGCGCGCCATAATCTCGGCACTGCGCGCCGTGCTGTAGACCCACGCATCGCGGGCACTCGGATAAAAGTAGCCGTAATAGTTATTGATGAGCGCCGAGATATAGCACTCGGGATCCTTTTTGAACATCTGGGCCCACACCTCAAAATAGGCCTTGATGTCCTCCTGCGAGGCGTATTCGTTAAAGCAATTTTTGACGGCATCCGACTTATCCGGGTTATAGCGGCGGCCCAGATTCTCGTACTTGAGCACACGGTCGATCACGGCACGCTCTTCGTCGGTCACCAAGCCGTCGCAAGGAGCCTCCACGATGGTGCCGTCCTCCTTAACCGTGGGGTTGACGCCCGAGTTGAGGCCGTCGTGCTTTTGGACGAAACGAGCGGTCTGCTGAAACGGAATCGAGAGGATTTCGCGCTTGGAACCAGGAGTGATGTCGTGCGCCGGCATAAAGACCTTGGTGAAGTACATATTAGAGGCAAGGCAGAGTGCAAGCACCGCAAGAACTCCCACCCAGCGGAAGCGCGAGATGGCGCCCGAAGGCGCAGCACCAGCCTGCTTGGCTGCACGACGAGCCACATGCGCGTCCCATGCGCAAAACGCCGACGCGATTACGCATGCCGCCAGGGGAAACACCAGGCCGCCGTTGCGCAGAAACGTGGAACCCATGGCGCCCAGAGCGAGCAGCAGCCAGTCGTGGCGCGCAAAGAGCACGGGGGCTTTCTCGCCCGCTCGCTCGACATTGGCATCACGACGGGGCAAGCCACATGCCACGAGCTTGACGGTCTGTACCAGCAGCACCAAAAACGCGTCGGCAAACAGCACATCTTTGGTGAGCAACGCCGCGTAGTTAGAGAACATCGGCATAAACGCAAAGAACAGCAAGATCACGCCGCGGACCGGCAGGCTCACGCCCAGTTTGCGCAGCGACGAGATGGAATAGGCCATGCAGGCAGCCGTGATGACAAATTGAGTGCAGGTATAGATGATGAGGCCCGCGTTAGCGCTGTTGAACAGCGAAAGCCCCAGCTGAACGCACGAGCCGATAATGGCCGTGTGCACCACGGGGTGATGTCCGTTGAGCAGCACGTTGGGGTTGAGTAGGCGCAGGTAGTCGCTCGTGCCGTTGGGATAGTTGAACCACTGGCGAATCTGCGCACCCGTATCTCCCATAAAAAGGCCGGGCAGCGAAGCGATGAGCGTGGGCGCCCAGGCGATCATAAGCACCAGGAAGGGCCCGGCAAAGGGATGGACCGAGAGTACGGCGTGAGCCACACGCCATATGCGGCCAAAGTGCGCTTCGGAAAACGGAATGCGCCGAGAGCTCAGCCAATCTAGACACTCAAAGGCAAGGTAGAAGGCAACGATCGCCAGGAGCATCCAGCCCGCGCCGCCAATCCAGGCGCAGATGATGCGAGCTTTGTCGCCAAGGACGATCTCGGCCGAGTCGGTGAGGTCGTAGCTGCGGCCGAACACCATGCAGATGGCGAAAAACAGCGACGGCAGAATGATTGATGGGCGCCAGGTGTCGCCGCGGCCAAAGAACACGTAGCGAAACGGCAGCGTGAGCAGGCAGGCAAGTGCAAGCAGCATGACCGCGTCGGTATGGCCGGCAAACGAGAGGAGTACCTCGTAGCACACGTACAGCATACCTGAGGCTTTGGGGTCAATCGCCAAGACTGCGTTGCTCGACACCGGGGCGGGATCGATGGAAAACGCCGTGGTCGCCAACAGCGCGAGCAAAAATGCGATGAGCGTCTGCTTGGCGGGGTAGCGCTTAAACCAGACGATGCGAGCGGCATCGCGCGCAGCCGTTGTGGAGAGGTCGGAATCCTTCACAGTCCAAAGAGCCTTTCTAGAAACCTATCAAACTCGGCAAAACCACCACAAAGGTGCCTGTCCCCTTTGTGGTGGTTTTGGTGGTTAGGCGTCCAGGTAGACGCGCTGGGGCCGGTTGCGGCGACGGGCGAAGATGATGAGCGCCAGGCCCGCGATTATGAGCGGCAGGCTCAGCAGCTGACCCATGGTGATGACACCGCCCAGCAGATAGCCCAGCTGCGCATCGGGCACGCGCACAAACTCAATCAAAAAGCGAACGATGCCGTAGCCCATCACAAAGACGCCCATAAACGTACCCTGGGGCAGCAGCGGTTTTTTGCGGCTGAGCACCTGCAGGATGCAAAAGAGCACGATGCCCTCAAGAAACGCCTCGTAGAGCTGGGAGGGATGGCGCGGCATATCGCCCGCGGTGCCGCCAAAGACCACACCCCAGGGCAGATCGGTCGGCTTGCCCCACAGCTCTCCGTTGACAAAGTTGGCACAACGGCCCAGGCACAGCGCCAGCGGAGCACCGATAACGGCAAGGTCGGCGATGGTCCAGGCGTCGAGCTTATACATGCGGCACACGATGATGCCGCCCAAGATGCCGCCGACCAGGCCACCGTGGAAGCTCATGCCGCCCTCGTTGGTGGCAAAGATCTCGAGCGGGTGAGCCCAATAGTAGCCATCACCGTAAAAGACGACGTAGAACAGGCGCGCGCCGATAATAAGGCCAAAGACCACGCCGACCACGACGCTCGTCAGGTCATCAATCGTGATGTTAAAGCCCCAGCGACGCTGCGTGCGATACATGACGACCGCCGTGAGCAGAGCTCCGACCACATAGGCCAGACCATACCAGTAAATCGTGATGGGCCCCGCCGAAATCGCGACGGGATCAAGCATATGGTAGAAGTCGTTGAGCATGTCGACCCTCCTACTCCCTACATGCAAATGCGGCCGCGGGCCTTACGCTCGCAGCCGCATATTTGGGCGTAACGTCTATGCGGAGTATGCCGTCCGCAGCTTTCGCATCTTAGAACGGCGCGTACTCGTCGTACAGGTCGTCGGTCTCGCCGGAGGCATTGACCTGCTCGACACGGGTAACGCCGGGCACATGCTCCTTCAGGATGCGCTCAATACCCATGGACAGGGTCAGCGAGCTCATGGGGCAGCCGGCGCAAGCGCCCTGCAGCTCCAGTTTGACGACGCCCTCGTCGTCAACGCCCACATACTCCATATCGCCGCCGTCGGCCTGCAGGTTGGGGCGAATCTCTTCAAGAACCTTCTTAAGCAGCTCTTCGTTAACAGCCACAGGGGCTCCTTTCTCACAATTACGCGGGCGCGCCCGCGGACAGAAGCTATGTTACTACAGCCGTGTACCCGCTCACGAGCCGTCCATGCGCGCAGACGCGACTTTCACGAGTAGTCAATTTGGGACGGGGCTCTTTTGGCTGCCTTTTGTTGCCAGCTGGCGTTGCCACGCGCTACTGCCGAGCCTGCCCCTCGGTGCCGATGTGAACATCGACGATAACCTGGCGGTAGCTGATGCCGCAGGAGTCGAGGATGCGGCGGCTGATGCGTCCGTCATCGGTGTCGGCGTACTTGTTGTCCAGGTAGACAACCTCGCCCACGCCCACCTGCGCCAAAATCTTGGCGCAGTCGTGGCACGGGAACAGCGTGACGTAGACCGTGGAACCCTCAAGATCCTTGAGCGAGCCACGGTAGTTGAGCACGGCGTTTGCCTCGGCATGCACCACGTAGTTGTGCTTGTCCTGCAACGGGTCGTCGCTCGTGCCCCACGGGAAAAAGTCGTCGTTGAGCGCCGAGGGCGTACCGTTGTAGCCCACCGAAAGGATGCGGTGGTTGGTGCTGGCGATGCACGCGCCCACCTGCGTGTTGGGGTCCTTACTGCGGCGCTGCGCGGCGATGGCCACGCTCATAAAGAACTCGTCCCAGCTAATGACGTCCAGGCGCTTGCCTGACGAAGTTTGATGAAGATCGTCCGACATGGCAGACACCTCCGTAATCGCAATAGTTTGACCCATTGTAGCAGGTGAAAGGTGGGGCGTTTGTCCCACCGGCGCCCTCACATTTACACGCGGCGGGGCTTTTGGTTGATGCGGTACAGCTCGGCGAGACCCCGCAGCGTCAACGCGTCGTCGACCGTCAGGCTGTGGCCGACCAACGCCGCGAGCGGGTCGGCATCGTCGCCGGTGATGACGATGGGCACGTCGCCCTCCCCCGCGGCCTTGGTCGCGCGCATCTCGGCGAGCACCATGTCGAGCATGCCGTCGATGCGGGCCACCTCGCCCAGAACCACGCCCGAACGCATGGCCTCGCGCGTGTTGCGACCGATGACGTGCGTTGGCGCCGAGGGCTCGACCTGTGGCAGACGCGCCGCAGCGGCCGAGAGCGAGCGGGCGCCGAGTGCCAGACCAGGCGCGATGACGCCGCCGACAAAGGTTCCGCGCGCATCGATGACCTCGATATTGGTCGTGGTGCCGAGGTCGATCACGATGCACGGAGAGCCGTAGACGGCACGGGCCGCCACGGCGTCGGCGATGCGGTCGGGACCGATCTCGGCCGGGTCATCGTAGTGCACAGGCATGCCGGTCTTGAGGCCCGGCCCCACGGTGAGCACGCGCCCCGTGCAGGTGCGGGAAAGCGCCGTCTTCCACGGGCGCTCGATCGCCGGCACCACGCAGCTCAGCACGGCAGCCGTGGGCACAAGTGTGCCCGGCATGCCCGCATCGGCCGCCAGCGCGGCCATGACTTGAGCGAGACGCATACGCGCTTCATCGGCCGTAATACGGGTCGGCGTCGTGATCTCGCACGTCGCAAGCGGGCATTCCTGCGCCGCAGCCGAATCCTCGGCAAACAGACCAAAGCGAATGAACGTGTTGCCCACGTCGACCGTCAATATGTATGCGCACCCATTAAGCATCGTCGGCGCTCCTTTCGTCTGCCCAGCAGTATATCGCCTACCCGAACCAGCCATCCCAGGTAGTCATTTTGGGACGGGGCCATTTTAGCTACCCCAATATGTCGGTTGATATTTGCCCCAATCCCAGATAATTCGTCGACTGTCAAAGGGTAGCTAAAATAGCCCCGTCCCAAAATGACTACCTTGCGGCTATACTGATGCGCGGTCGCGCGCGGGCTCACGCGGCGGCCCTTGGTAACCCGACTTCCCGCGCCGTATCCGTAGCGGCGCTCCCGGGGGAAGCGGATATACGCAAAGGAGTTTTATATGAGCAATCCCTCGAACCGCGCTTCGATGCGCGGTCAACTCACGCCGCGCGGCGTCGTCATCGGCGTCCTTGGCTGCGTGATCATCACGGCAAGCTCGGCCTACACGGCCCTCAAGATGGGCGCGCTCCCCTGGCCGATCATCTTCGCTGCCGTCATCTCGCTGTTCTTCCTTAAGCTCATGGGCAACGCCAGCCTCAACGAGGCCAACGTCACCCACACCATTATGTCCGCAGGCGCCATGGTCGCCGGCGGCCTGGCGTTTACCATCCCGGGCGCCTGGATGCTGGGCTATGCCGACCAGATCAGCTGGCTCGACATGTTTATCGTGGCGCTCGCCGGCACCATCTTGGGCCTTCTGGCAACGGCGCTCATCCACCGCCACTTTATCGTGGACGCCGCACTGGAGTTTCCCACCGGCAATGCCGCAGCTCAGACCCTGCGCGCTACCGAGGCCGGCGGCAAGACCGGCAAGCAGCTCTTTGGCTCCATGGCCGTCGCCGGCGTCTTCAGCGTGCTGCGCGATGCTCTGGGCGTGGTGCCCAGCATGCTGTGCACGCTCAATATCCCCGGCGTGACCTTTGCCATCTATAACTCGCCCATGCTGCTCTCCATCGGCTTTTTGGTGGGCTTCGCCCCCGTGGCCTGCTGGTTTGCCGGTGCTGTGCTGGGCAACTTTGGCATCATCGTGGGCGGCACCGCTGCCGGTCTGTTCGACGTCGTAACCGCGCAGGGCATCGTCAAGTCCCTGGGTATGGGTCTTATGATGGGCTTTGGCGTCGCCGTCGTCCTTAAGGACATCCTGCCGCAGGTCACCGGCATCGTCCGCGGTCTTGCCGCCGACAGCTCCACCGACACCGACGAGCAATCGCTCATCTCGGGCTCCCTTAAGCTCGACGCCGGCATCATCGGCCTGGGCGCTGCCGCCATCGCCGTGATCATCGCCATCGTGCTTGACCTTGGTCCCGTTCCGGCCGTCATCGTGACGCTGTTCACCTTTGTCACCACCATCATGAGCGCACAGAGCTGCGGCCAGACGGGCATCGACCCCATGGAGATCTTTGGCCTCATCGTTATGCTCATCGTGGCTGCCTTTGCACAGATTGCTCAGGTCAAGCTGTTCTTTATCGCCGGCATCGTAGCCGTGGCGTGCGGCCTTGCGGGCGACGTCATGAACGACTTTAAGGCCGGCGCCGTGCTGGGCACCAACCCGCGTGCGCAGTGGATCGGCCAAGCCATCGGTGGCATCGTGGGCGCCCTGGTCGCCGCAGCCGTCATGGTCGCGCTCGTCACCGCCTATGGCCCGGACGCCTTTGGCCCCGACAAGAGCTTTGTTGCCGCGCAGGCAAGCGTCGTCGCCACCATGGTCTCGGGCATCCCGAGCGTGCCGTGGTTCGTTGGCGGCTTTATCGCCGGTATCGTCATGTACTGGCTCGGCATTCCGGCCATGATGATCGGCCTGGGCGTGTACCTGCCGTTCTACATGTCACTCACGGCATTCCTGGGCTCCTGCGTCAAACTCGCCTACGACAAGTGGTCCGCCCACCGCGACGCCACCGCTGGTCTTTCTGACGAGGAGAGGGCTGCCAAGGACGCCGCCTTCCAGGAACAGGGCCTGGTTGTCGCCAGCGGCCTGCTCGGTGGCGAGTCCATCGTCGGCGTTATCCTGGCGTTTGTCTCCGTGGGCTTAAGCCTGCTGGGCTAAGCTGAGCAGCTGCTCGACAGCAACCATATTGCCTACGATTTGCCCGGTCGGTAGCTTTCGCGGCTGCCGACCGGGCTTTTTGATATCGAAACAAAGAAAGGCCGGCGCGCTGCGTTTAACAGCGCGCCGGCCTTATCGGTTAAGCCATCGAAGCGCTCCTGCTATGAACCGAAGTTCGTTGCAGAAACTACGCTCGAAACGCTACATCTGCTTGCGACGACGATCGCTCAGCGTCACACCCGCGGCCACGAGGGTGATACCGCCGATGACGAACACCTCGCCCGCAAGAGCGGAATTGTCGCCAGTCTGGGCGAGTGCGGCAGGCGCAGCCTGTTTCTTGGCAACGGGGGCCTTTGCAGCAGCCTGCGCAACCTGAGGCTTGGCCTGCGGCTCGGCCTTGGGATGATACTTGTCGTACTCGGCCTGCGCGGCAGCCAGGGCATCCTTGGCATCGTCAAGCTCAGCAAGCGCGGCGGCATAGGCGTCGTTGGCATCGGACAGCTTGGCATCGGCATCGCCCAGAGCGGCCTTGAGACCAGCGGCGGCATCGACGGCGGCCTTATAGCGAGCGTAGGCAGCGTTCAGCTTGACCAGCTTCTCGTTGCCCGTCGTGCCCGCGGCAAGGGATGCCTTGTGGTCGACAGCCTCAAGATCGGCCTTGAGTGCCTCGTCGCTGGCAAGCTCGGCCTTGGCCTTGACGATCTCGAAGTTCGCATCGACGACGGCTTCGTTGGCGGCCTCGAGCTGCTTCTGGGCATCGGCGACGCCGGCGACGGCGGCGTCATAGGCGACCTTGGCGTCGTCGACCGCTTTTTGGGCTCCAGCGAAGCGCTCGAAGGCCTTGTTTGCGGTGGCCAGCTCGCCCTCCGCGGCCTTGACCTTCGCCTGCGCGTCGGACAGGGCCTGCTTCTTGGCGTCAACTGCCTGCTTGGCGTCCGAAAGAGTGGTCGCAGCGTGCGTATCTGCGGCCTGAGCCTTGTCAACGCCAGCCTGGGCAGTGTCGTCGGCCTTCCTGGCATCGTCAAGCGTGCCCTGCTTGTTCGCAAGGTCCGTCTTGGCGGCATCGCGCTTGGCGGTAAGGTCCTTGACCGAAGCGGTGGCGTTGTCATACGCCTCGCTGGCCTGGTCGGACTTTGCCTTGGCAGCATCGCGGGCGCTGCGAGCCTTCGCCTTGTGAGCAGCGGCATCGGCCGCCTTCGTCTTGCTGTCAGCAAGCGTGGCGTTTGCCTTATCGAGAGCTGCCTGGGCAGTAGCGGCCTCGCCCTTGGCGGCATCGAGCTTGGCCTGGGGCGTCTTGACGTCAATACCCTTGAGTTTGGCTTCGGCGGCGTCGTATGCCGTCTTCGCGGCGGCGGTGTCGGACTTAGCCTTCTCGTACTCACCCTTGGCGATGTTCATGTTCACATCTGCTGCGGTGAAAGCGTCCTGGGCGGCAGCCTGCCCGTTTACAGCTGCGAAGTAAGCTTCCCCAGTAGTTCCAAAGTTCTTCTGCGCCTCGGCGAGCTTGCCCTGAAGCTCCTTGAGTTGCGCCTTCTGCGCCTGCGTGCCGCCAGCGTTATAGGCGGAATCGATGTAGTCGTTCAGGAGCTTCTTGAACTCGGAGACAGTGAAATCAGCCTCACTGTCAAAAGAGCTGTAATCGAAGATTGTTACCTCGGAATCGGTGTTCTTACCGCTACCGGTCGCGATGCCGATAGCCTTCGTGCCGGCATCGATGATGTTGAGATAGTGCCCGCACTCATGGTAGATGCTGCTGTAGTGCTGGTAGATATAGTAGGAATCATATCGATGGTTTCCAAGGTCACTATTCTTCTCGACGTACTTATCGAATGCCTCTTTTTCCTGAGTGTAGAGACCGGTATATGGCCAGCCAAGCGTATCCTCGGTCTCGCCGCCGGTATATGCGCCGCCGCCGCCGGCAAGATTTTCTCCATTGTCCCAGTAGCAGCCCGAGTGCCCCCAGATGTTCGATGAATATGATACATTAAGGGCGGCTGCCGCAGTCATGCGGAGGCTGACGCTGAGCGCCGACTGACCGTTCGCCTTGCGGAGGTTGTTCTGGGTGTCGAGATATGTCAAGGCGTTGCGCATCTGCTCCAGGGAGAGCGGGTTGGTGTCGCGAGACATGTCATGATCGACGTACTGGTCATACCATTCGGCCTTGTCAGCGGCACCGGTCAGCATCGATACGGCTTCCTGGGCGTTCTTTTTCTGTGTGGCTGTGAACTGGCTGCCGCCGACGATGTAATTCATGAAGCCGAATATGCCCTGGCTGATGACTTCCTGGTCAACGGTCATGTTCGACTTGAGGTCGGCAATCTGCTGCTCAAGAGCCTCAACCTGGGCATTAGCAGCGTCATAAGCCTTTTCCGCGGCGTTCGAAGCGGCGCATGCCGTCTCCCACTCGCCGCGTTTCTGCTTGCGAACTTCGACAAGCTTATCGTACTCAGCCTTCTTGTCGGCCTCGGTCTGCTGGGCCTGCTCGTATGCCGCCTTCGCGGCGTCACGCTTACTGGCCGCGTCCTTGTACTCCTTGTTTGCCGCATCGTATGCAGACTGGGCAGATGCCACAGCAGCGTTGGCGGCGTTGGCCTTCTCCTGCGCGGCGGTGACGGTAGTCTGCGCAGCCTGCAGGTTCGCCTGTGCGGTGGCGTCTGCAGTCGTCGCGGCTTCGAGCGCGTCCTGCGCGGTCTTGAGCTCACCAGCAGCAGCGATCTTGGCGGCCTCAAGCGCGCTCAGGTCAACACCCGTACCCGAGACGGCAGCATCGAGCGCGGCCTGCGCCTGGTTGAACTTCTGCTGGGCGTTATCGCGCGCGGTGGTTGCGGCTGCGAGAGCAGCGGCAGTCTCCTGCTTCTTGGCCTGGGCAGTCGTCAAAGCTGCCTCGGTATTCTGCTTTTCCTGCTGGGCGCTAGCCTCGGCAGCCTTGGCCTGGTCCAGATTGTCCTGTGCAGTAGTAACGGCCTTATTGGCGTCATCGAGCTTTGCCTGCGCGTCCTCGACGGCCTTCTTGGCGGCCGCGTACTCGTCCATACCCATGGCCTCGAGCTTGGCCTGGGCATCATCGAGGGCCTTCTTGGCCTCATCCTGCTTTGCCTTGGCGTCCTTGAGCGCCTGGGTCTTATCCTCGACGCTCTTGTTGGCCTGATCGAGCTGATCGTTGAGGTCGCCCAGCTTCTTCTGCTGCTGCTCGGTCTTTTCGACGGCCGCCTTAAGCTCGTCAATCTTCTCCTGGAGCGCGGCGACTTCTGCTGCGTTCTGCTCGATTTCGTTGTCGCTCACAGCCTGCGAGGCCTGATTCTTTTGCTGCTGCGCCTGCTTTTGAGACTGGCCCGCCGCGTCGGCCTTCTTCTGTGCGGCATCGTAGGCGGCCTGAGCGTCCTTGAGCTGCTTTGCCGACTCCTCGGCCAGCTGGGCAGCTGTCTTTACGACCGCTTGGTTACCGGCGGCAACGGTGTTCTCTACAGAACTACCCCCCCCCTGAACAGAATCGCCGTTACCGGTGGACGGTGCGGCGATTGCCGCCAGCGGCGACATGAGCGGCTGAGCGATGAGGCCCGCCGTCAAAACGGTTGCGACGGCGCGGTTGGCAACGCCCTTGACGTTGACGGCCTTAGCCCGAGGCTCAAAGTGTTGTGGGCTGTAGTTTGCCATGGCTTTCTCCCTTTGACACGGATGTATCCATACGCTTCAAAATGTAGGAGCTGATTTTTGAATTCTGTTGCGCAACATTGGTCACCGGCGGATTTTTTGAAATTCGCGCTCTCGTGCTTCACAATTTCGTCACATATGTAGGAGCTGGTGCATCATATTCTTGCGGGATCGAATTGAGCCTGTAATTTGCATTTGCTCCCGCGTCATCCGCCCTATCGGATTCCGCATCCAACAGACACCTCGCCTGCCACGGTGTAGAGTTAGGACAACGGGCGCGTTGCGCGGACCGCGCTGGAACGAGGTGAAAATGGAACTCGATAGACAACAACTCAAGCGACTGCGTGAGCGTCATCATCGGCGTCACGGCATCCGCCCTGCCCATAGTGAGGCTGCCGAACAGGCTGGTCGCTTTTTAAAGCGCGCATTCAACATTCGCGAGGGACGCGCGCCCTATCACGTGATCCGCAAGCGTTTTGTAAACGGGGCGCGTCTGACTGGCTCCCACCTATGCATCCTCATCATCGCCATGCTCATCGCAAGCATCGGCCTCGATATCGACTCGGACATCGCCATCGTGGGTGCCATGCTCATCTGCCCGCTCATGGGATCGGTCCTTGCCATGGCATATGGCATCGCCACGCTCGACCGTGAGATTACCGTCGAAGCCATCGCCAGCCTTGCGCTGCAGATGGCCTTTTGCCTGGTCACGTCCACGTTGTACTTTAAGCTCTCGCCCCTTGGCACCACCACAGCTGCCATCATCGACAATTCGACACCGACTGTGTGGGACCTTGCCGTCGCGCTCGCGGGCGGCTTTGCGGGCGGGCTGGGCAACTCGCGCGATCAGGAGCCCGCCACGCTCATCGCCGGCGTGGCCGTGGCGACCGCACTCATGCCGCCCCTGTGCGCAGCTGGTTACGGCATCGCCATCGCGAGCGGGTCGCTGTTTCTCTCGGCGCTCTACGAATTTGGCATCAACGTAGTCTTTATCGCGCTGGCTGCCGAAGCCGTGCTGCTTCTTTTGCGTGTACCGCTCAAGCGTGATCTCAACGGCGACGGCATTGTGACCGCCGAAGAAGATGCCGAGGTCGACGAGCTGTCACGCAAGGTGCGCCGCCGCATTATTGTGGGCACGGTGATCTTTGCCATCCCCTGCATCGTTATGACCGCGGGGTCTATTGGCTCGGCGCAGGCCGGCGTGCAGGACGGCTACGGCGTCACCGAGACCACACGCGAGCTTGCCGCGGTGCTGCCGGGCTTTAAGGATTACACCGTCGCCGTCGAGACCTCGGCCACCGAAGGCGACGAGGAGGGCATCGTCGAGCGCGAGATTGTCGCCCATGTGACAACGAGCGAGGCGCTCGGGGCGCACGACCGCCACGTCGCCCGCAAGCTCATCGACCTCAATGTGCCCGAGCTCGATCGCGTGGAGTTCGATGTGAAGTGATGCCGGCGCGGGATGAATGCTCGCACGGACGCAAGTTACGACGAGGCGCAGACGCGATACGGACACGAGCAAATTGCGGGGTGCAGTTCACACCCGAGCCCCGCTCGCTGTTTTATTGCCGTGAATCAGACGTCCGCATCGACATCGCCAGACTCCACCGTAAACGCCGGACCGGTGCTCACAAGATAAAATCGGGTCACCTTAGTATTTCTAATATAGGTAAATCTGCCCCTGATCGCGGCGGCGCGAAATATACGCCACGTGGACCGTACCGATTTTTCGCCGTATTCCCTCGTTAATACCAAAATATTGGGGTCGTCCGTACGCTTGAACTGTCCATCAAGGCAGCTACCGTCTTTGTCGACCAGTTGCCACCGATGGTTATCCTCTTCATGAAAGGCCAGAGTTTCCAGACTTGTTTTGTCATCCCGATAGTAACCATCAATGGCAAAGCCTTCGGAAACGCATTCCTGCATATAGGATGTTTCTCGATTTATAGCAAACTGCCCTGCAGCGCCCAGGAGCACAGCCAGGCAGACCACTGCAAGGGTTATCGAAATAGCACGGCGGCTCATGTTAACCAGCCCGATACTTGTTTAACGGAGTGCAAAACATACTTGGTACCTCCGATATCAAAGCAAACGTCACCCGCGGCCCGCCGGAAACTATGTGTTTCTAACATCAAACCATATGGCAACCACTCGCGAGAGGAGTATCGGCGAACGGTGCATTTTTTTGCGTTCTATTGGGCAAACGTCAACGCGCGCCACAGCTCTTGCTCGACCTATTCAGATCTTGTCGCATACTACCGTAGATCCCCAATGCTTCCGCCCCCGAGTTATTCGGGGCGGCCGCGATGTCGCTCAATCCAGTCCACGGCAAAATCGACAAGCTCGCGTTGGCGCATAAAGCGAATCATTCCGTTACCGAGAGGCGCCGTACGCACCGGGCATTCACGCTCAAAAGCAGCGCCGATCTCGTCGAAGTCCTCGCCGTCGACAAAAAGTGTGCGGTACTCCTTCCACACGCGCTGGCCGTTTTCCATGATCGCGCTGTGTTCCACGCAGTCGTGCTTGCCGGGGTACTGCGCACGGGCGTCTGCCAAATGCAGTGACGTATTCTTGTCATAGCCAACGCCCACCAGCAGAACATAGCCGTCCAAATCGTACAGACGCGCGATGGGCGATCCATCGCCAAAGATGTTGCTCAGGTCGTGGTTCTCCGTCAGGAATTGCGCATGCTGGCCGTTTGCCGCCACTGAACGCGCTGGGTGATCGCTGCGAAACGTGCCCGGCCACGTCCGGAACATCTCAGCCACGGCACCCATCGTGTTGGTGGGCGTAATGCGCTTGTCATAGACAGGCCAGTTATCGCGAATCAGCTGCCACCATTCTTGCGGCTCTTGCCAATGGACACCACACTCGGGGTCCAAGTTTTTCCATGATTGCGTCGGCATCATGATGGTACCGGCCTCGCCCACCATCTGGAGCAGCGCCTCGATCACCGGCTGCGCGCCGCCGCACACATATCCAAGCGCGCTGAGCGAGCAATGGACCATAACCGTCTGCCCTGCGCACATACCGACGGCGGAAAGCGCGTCGAGGATATCCTGCTTAAGCACGATTTGCCGATTCATTACCGTTTCCCCTCTATCCCCACACATCAGTTTCTTTTGCGTCATGCGCCGAAATAGCACACGGGCCATGCGGCGCATGACGCTGCAAATGATACGTTTCCCAATGTTGCCGAGGGATCATTTTTTAGTACTTGAAGAAGCCCTCGCCCGAGCTTTCGCCCAGCTTGCCTTCGTCGAGCATCTTCTTGAGGACGGACGCCATAGCCTTAAAGTTGTAGGGCATCATCATCTTCTTGAGCAGCGGGCTCACCAGGCTCGGGACCTTCTGATACTGCATAACGATGTTGTACGCCGTCTGGATGCCCACGGTGTCGAATACGCGGAACGGGCCCTTGGGAGCGCCGGTGCCGCGCGTCCATGCGAGGTCGATGCTCTTGGGATCGCTCACGCCCGAGACATACAGGTCGAGGCCCGAAAGCAGCCATGGCACCAGCATGGAATTGAGCAGATAGCCGTTCTTTTCCTTGTTGACGGGCAGGGCAAGCATGCGAATATCGTTGGCAAAGTCGACGAGTTCATCGAAATAGCGCTTGTCGGTTTGGCTTTGGGCCATGACCTCGGTCATGTTGTTCTTCCAGATAGAGTTGGCAAAGTGTAGCGATAGGTACTTCTCGGGGCGGCCGGTGTACTTGGCAAAGGTGCTCGGCAGCAGCGTGGAGGAGTTGGTGACGATGACGGTCTTTTGCGGGAGAACCGGGGCGAGCTTCTTGTAGAAGTCGATCTTTGCCTGGGTGTCCTCGGCCATAGATTCGATGATCAGGTCGGCGTCGGCCACTGCCTTGGCAAGATCGAGCTCCAGCTTGAGTGTGGAGTAGGCGCGCTCAACGGCGGCGAGTGCCGCCTCCCTGTCGAAGGTCTGGTCGCTATCGGCGATACCGGCGCACCACTCGCCCGTGCCGTCCGCCATGCCCTCGATAGCAGCGATGTACTCCTCGCGCACATGATCGATCTTGGGCTGGGTGCGGCCGATGCTGCCCTCGCTGCGCAGCCAAATCGTTACATCAAAGCCGCAGTAGGCAGCCTGAAAGGCAATCTGGCTTCCCAGCACGCCGCCGCCGGCAACGCAAACGGTCTTGTAGCTCATGAAACGGTCCTCTCTTACGTAATTCCATAGATGTGTTTTTATTCAACCGTATGGAGGCTACGAGCCGGGGGCTGGTTCTACAAACGGACGCTTTTACGCGGTGAACGGCTACACCTGTTCATTAACTCAGGGCTCCGAGGGCGATTTTTTGTGCCACCGGGACGTCGTTTTCGAAAGTGCGGTGAAAAATTGAGTTTCGTCGACCAGACCGACTTTTTTAACAACAAAACCGCAGGTAACGCGAGCCCAAAAGAGGAGTGTGCTCGGGAGGTTCGCGTTTTTCCCCGCACTTCCGAAATCCGAGTCCGCTGAAGGCGTCAACAAGCCCATTTACGCAACATATGTCCAGCAAAAACGGGTGGTAGCCGGCACGGCTGCCACCCGTTTGTCTCATATCCAGCCCAAAGCGGGCCGTTTACTTCTTAATGCCGCGTCCCAGGCGCTCAGCGACCGATGCCACGGCCTCCTCGCTGGCCGGTCCGCAGTTCGCGCAGCCGTCGTGGGCACGCATCTGGCCGGTGACCTCGTCCATCGCGAGCGGCGCCACCTTCTCGAGCTTAAAGCCCTTGCCGGCGCGCATGTTCTCCTTTGCCACGCTGATCATGAGCTTGATGCGGTTGAGCTGGTTGACCTCGGATGCACCCGGGTCGTAGTCGACCGCTACGATGTTGCTCTCGGGATGCTGGCGGCGAAGCTCCTTGATCACGGCCTTGCCCACCACGTGGTTGGGCAGGCACGCAAAGGGCTGCGTGCAGATGATGTTGGGCGCACCATGGTCGATCAGGTCGAGCATCTCGGCCGTGAGCAGCCAGCCCTCGCCCATGTTGTTGCACACCGAAAGCACCGTGCGGGCCTTGTCGGCCATGGTGCCGATGCGCTCGGGCGCCTCAAAGCGGCGAGACTTCTCGAGCAGCTCTTCCACCGGCGTACGCATCCAGTCCACGAGCTTGATGAGCGCCTGCATGCCCGCGCGCGTCGTAGCGGAGCTGCCCAGCTCGTCCTTCTGCAGCTCGGCATTGCTCATGGAATACAGGAAGAAGTCGAGCAGACCCGGTACCACAGCCTCGCAGCCCTCGCGCTCGATGACATCGACCACGTGGTTGTTGGCCGTGGGATGGAACTTGACCAGGATCTCGCCGACCACGCCCACGCGCGGCTTGGTGCCCTCGCCCACGAGCGGCATAGTGTCGAACGCGCGGATGGCCTCGCGAGCAAGCTTGGTGTAGTTATGCCTGTTGAACTTGGGCGCGAGCTTGCGGGCGCGCGCCATGTACTCCTCGTAGAGCGCGTTGGCGGCACCGGGCGTGGCCTCGTACGGGCGGCAGCGGTAGAGCATCTGCATCATCACGTCGCCAAAGAGCACCGCGTACACAGCCTGCTTAAGCAGCGCCGGCGTAATCTTGAAGCCGGGGTTGTCCTCGCCGAGCGCCACGGCCGAAAGCGAGATCACCGGGATCTCGGGATGACCACTCTCGCGCAGGGCCTTGCGGATGAGCGCGATGTAGTTGGTGGCACGGCAGCCGCCGCCGGTCTGGCTGATGACTACGGCGGTCTTGGACAGGTCGTATCGGCCGCTCTCGATGGCCTCCATAATCTGACCGGTCACCAAAATGGACGGGTAGCAAATGTCGTTGTTTACGTAGCGCAGGCCGGCCTCGACGGCGTCGTGATCGGTCGAGGGCAGCAGCTCCAGGTTGTAGCCGGCACCGCGGAACACCTCTTTGACCAGGTCAAAGTGGATTGGCGCCATCTGCGGGCACAGAATGGTGTAGCCCTCGTCGCGCATCTGCTCGGTAAAGGGCACCTTGGGCCATGCAGTCGAGGCGCTCTCACGCTGAGCCTCAAACGTGTACTTGCGGCTCGCGAACGCAGGGGCATCCGTGGAGGGCGCCACCGGCGCGGCATCGCCCTGCTCGTAGGCCTCACCCGCAGCGGTTGCCTCGGCCAGACGCTCGGCCTCCTGGTCCTTGAGCGCCGCCATGAGCGAGCGGATGCGGATGCGCGCGGCGCCCAGGTTGGACACCTCGTCGATCTTGAGCACGGTGTAAATCTTGCCGCTGGCCTCCAGAATCTCCTGCACCTGATCGGTGGTCAGGGCATCTAGGCCGCAGCCAAAGGAATTGAGCTGGATCAGGTCCAGATCGTTGCGCATCGTCACAAAACGGGCCACGGCGTAGAGGCGCGAGTGGTACATCCACTGGTCGACAACGCGGATCGGGCGCTCGGGCTTCACCAGATGCGCGAGCGAATCCTCGGTAAAGACCGCAAAGCCAAAGCTCGAGATAAGCTCGGGCAGGGCGTGGTTGATCTCGGGGTCGTTGTGGTAGGGACGGCCGGCGAGCACAATGCCGTGGCCGCCGTGGTCCTCGACCCACTTAAGGGTCTCCTCGCCCATGGTCTGGATGTCCTCATGAAAACGCGCATCGGCCTCATAGGCGGCATTGACGGCGGCGTCGATCTCGGAGCGGGTGATCTTGGGTCCGCGCACGCGACCGCGACCGGCCTCGGCGTCGGCCACGCGGTCGACGGCGAGCACCTGGTACAAGCGGCGCTTGAGCTCGGTCTTATCGTGATAGGGCACAAACGGATACAGGAACTCGATGTTCTGTTCGCGGATCTCGTCGATGTTGAGCGCCAGCGCCGTGGGGTAACTCATGACGATGGGGCAGTTGTAGCAGTTACCAGCCGTCGGGTCCTCTTTGCGCTCCCAGCGCACGCACGGCATCCAGATAAAGTCGACGTCACGGTCGATGAGGTTCATCACATGGCCGTGGCTCATCTTGGCCGGATAGCACACGCTCTCGGACGGCATGGACTCGATGCCCGCCTGGTAGGTCTTCTTGCTCGACTGGTCGGACAGCTGCACGCTAAAGCCCAGGCGCGTAAAGAACGCATGCCAGAAGGGGTAGTTCTCGTACATGTTGAGCGCGCGGGGGATGCCGACGGTGCCGCGCGGGGCCTCGTCGGGGCTCAGCACCTCGCGGTTAAACAGCAGCTCGTTTTTCTTTTTGAAGAGGTTGGGGGCCTCGGTCTTCTGCTTTTTGTGGCCGGCGCCCTTCTCGCAGCGGTTGCCGGTAATGAAGCGCCTGCCGCCGCCAAAGTCGTTGACGGTGAGCTGGCAGTTGTTGGAGCAGCGACCGCAGCGGACGTGTTTTTGCGTCACGGTAAGGTGCGCGATGTCCTCGGCCGAAAGGATGGTCGAGGTGCCATCGGCGCCGGCGCGATCGCGGGCGAGCAGGGCCGCACCATAGGCGCCCATGCAGCCGGCGATGTCGGGACGCACGGCATGAACGCCGGTGAGCTGCTCAAACGCACGCAGCGTGGCGTCGGACATAAAGGTGCCGCCCTGGACGATCACCTGGGTACCGATCTCCTTGGGATCGCGCAGCTTGATGACCTTGAACAAGGCGTTCTTGATGACGGAATAGGACAGGCCGGCCGCAATGTCGCCCACCGTGGCGCCTTCCTTTTGCGCCTGCTTGACGCGCGAGTTCATAAAGACCGTGCAGCGGCTGCCCAGGTCGACCGGGGCCTTGGCATGGATCGCAGCGTTGGCGAACGCGCGCACGTCCATGTTCATAGACACGGCGAAGCTCTCGATAAAGCTACCGCAACCCGACGAGCAGGCCTCGTTGAGCATGATGTGCTCGATCACGCCGTCCTTGACGCGCAGGCACTTCATGTCCTGGCCGCCGATGTCGAGGATGAACTCGACACCCGGCAGGAACGCCTTGGCGCCGCGCAGGTGCGCAACGGTCTCGATCTCTCCGGAATCGGCCTTGAGCGCCTCGATGAGCAGTGCCTCGCCATAGCCCGTGGTGGTCACGTGGCCGATGGTGCAGCCGGCAGGGATGTGATTGTAGAAATCGGCCATGATGACCTTGGCCGTGCCCAGGATGTCGCCGTTATTGTTGCCGTACCAGGTGTGCAGCAGCTGACCGTCCTCGCCCACGAGCGCGGCCTTCATGGTGGTGGAGCCGGCGTCGATGCCAATGAACACGCGGCCGGTGTAGCCTTCGAGCTTGCCCTTGGGGACGACTTCCTGGTCGTGGCGGGTTTTGAACTCGGCAAAGTCCTCGTCGGTGGCAAAGAGCGGATCCAGGCGCTCGACCTCGGCACCCTGCGTGTCACCCAGGGCATCGATGGCCTCGATGAGCTGCGGGAACGTGCTGAGCTTGTTGGACTCGTGCGCCATGGCGGCACCGCTCGCCACAAACAGGTGGGCGTTTTGGGGCACGATACGGTGTTCATCGTCCAGGTTGAGCGTGAGGTAGAAGCGGTGGCGCAGCTCGGAGAGATACTGCAGCGGGCCGCCAAGGAAGGCGACGTTGCCGCGGATGGGACGACCGCACGCCAGGCCCGAGATGGTCTGGGTCACGACAGCCTGGAAGATGGAAGCGGCGACGTCCTCGGGGCGGGCACCCTCGTTGAGCAGCGGCTGCACGTCGGTCTTGGCAAAGACGCCGCAGCGGCTGGCAATGGGATAGATGGTGGTGGCGTTGGCCGCGAGCTCGTTGAGGCCGCTGGCGTCGGTGTGCAGCAGGGTTGCCATCTGGTCGATGAACGCGCCCGTGCCGCCGGCGCAGGTGCCGTTCATGCGCTGCTCGATGCCGTTGTCAAAGTAGATGATCTTGGCGTCCTCACCGCCCAGCTCGATGGCGACATCGGTGGCCGGGATAAGGGTCTCGACGGCGCGTTTGCTGGCGATGACCTCCTGGACAAACTCCAAGTCGAGCCACTGGGACAGCAGCAGACCGCCCGAGCCGGTGATGGCGCAGGTCATCTGGGCCGTCGGCAGCACAGTCGCGGCGCCCTCGAACAGATCGCGGGCGCAGGCACGGACGTCGGTGTGGTGGCGCTGGTACTTGGCGTAGACGATCTGGTTGTCATCGTTGAGCACGGCAAGCTTGACGGTGGTGGAGCCCACGTCGATGCCCAGGTGCAGGTTGCCGCGGGCGGCCTCGGGGTTGAAGATCGCGCCTTCGGGGGCGTGGGCGGCGGTGGCGGTTACGGACTCGGCAACGTTGGGCGTGGCTGCGTCAGCGGTGAGCGTCTCCCCTGTCGCGTTCTTGGCATCGGCAACTGCCTCGGCAACTTTCTCGGCAGCCGCGGTCGCGGCCTTCTGCGCGGCGTCCACCACGGCGGGCGCGGCCTCGCGTGCGGCAGCGACCATACGATCCTTGATGCCCTCGACGAGTTTGTTCATTGTCTCTCCTCTTAGTTGTTGGACTCGACGGTTGCGGCGGTGTCGGCCGCGTCCTCGAGCTGCAAGTTCAATAGCTTCATGCCGTATTCCGGCACGTTGATATCGATGGGTTGGCCATACAGGTCACCAGGGCGCACAAAAGCGAGCACCGTCATAATGCGCGCCATGGCCTCGGGCGATTCGGTGAGCCCACGCTCAAACCAGCGCTGAATCATGCCGACCTCGGCGCTCACGACGTAGGTGACGTAGTAGTCAAAGAACGTACCCAGCGCCAGGCCCAAAATGCCCGTCTGCGCACGCGGCACCACAGCCTCACGCGCGGTGTCGATGATCCTTTTAATGAAGGCCTGGTCGCCGCCCGGACCCAGCAGCGCACCGATTAAGTCGCGGTTGGCCGCAAGATAGCGCAGCAGTTCAACCGAACCGGGCGCCGGCTCGAGTTCATCGATGTTGTGGTAGAGATCGGGCAGCTGAGCTGCGGTGATGAGCTCAATGCGTTCACGGATCTCGGCCAGCAAGCCGTCCTCGATTTGATTGATGAAGTCGGGGATATCGCGGTAGTGCGAATAGAACGTGCGACGCGTAAGGCCAGCACGCTCGGTGAGCGACGCGACATTAATGCGCGAAAGGTCGCCGCTTTCGGCAAGCTCGCTGGCAAGTGCCTGGCGAAGGGCACGCTGCGAGCGAAGGGACCGGCGATCGCATTTCTCGAGCTGGGACAAGCGTCCTCCTTGTTACTCAGCCTGTGCGCTATTGCACAGTGCGAGTATTATTGCACACCGTGTGTATCAACACGTAAAGGCAATATTTGGGATGTGACGAGGGGGCAGTCCCTTTGTCACAACCCGCCTGGCTTTTGGAGCGGCATTACCGATTGTCCAAAATGTCATTCGTGGGTAGAATAGTGTCGACGGCAGCCCAAGTTGTAGCTGGCTGGGCAGCGCCGTTGTTTGCATTAGGGGGTCAACGCCTTAGCGGCGGCGACCCCTTCTGTTGCGCTTCGAACGCTGCTTGAGTGCCTCGGAAAGGCCGACAAGCGCCGTGAAGAACGAGACCAAAGCGGTCAGAAGTCTCACGAAATCAATCAAATCGGTCATGGGCATCACCTCCCATCAAATGGAGGGCGCTGCCCGGCACATGGAACTGCCGTCAACGACACCGATTCTATCAAAGCGCAGTTAGATATGCGAATGTTTGTTCGCATTTCAGAAGATCGGAGCTCGGGTATGTCGAAGGAACAGTTCCTTTGCCATACCCGAACTTGTCGCCGAACTGCCACCTACATTTTTCGAGTTATTCGGCCACGCTACTGGTTCTGTATAAATGCACCGCCGGGATTATCTGAGGGTTTTTGTCCTCATTTGAGCGTATACATGCCCATTTGCGCACTTACGTCACCGAATCAAACACCATTAGAGGCATGAATGTTCCCGAGAGGGCATCTTTAGCCATTTAACGACCTCCGACAGGCCGAATAACTCGAAATTTGTTGGTGGCGAAAGCGTAACAGTCCTATACGCCAAAAGCCGGTATCTCCCATGTGACAAAGGGACAATCCCTTTGTCACATTATTCGATGACGGTGCGGGAGTTTTGCTTGCGCATGGTGGCGAGCATGTGTTTGGAGACGGCATGGACCATGCAGCTGCCGATGGTCACGCTCGCGGCGGCCTTAGCTGCATCGCTAGCGTTTTTGGTCGCGTAGCTGTGGCGGAAGCGTTTGAGCATGGCGATATCGTTGCCGCCGTCG
The DNA here is from genome assembly GCA_958451615.1 of uncultured Collinsella sp. Classification (GTDB taxonomy): domain Bacteria; phylum Actinomycetota; class Coriobacteriia; order Coriobacteriales; family Coriobacteriaceae; genus Collinsella. The sequence continues at coordinate 139,603 of CAUDQR010000003.1, forward strand.
CCGTAGACCGCGACCTCGTCCTCGGCAATACCGTAGTAGCCCGCCAGCCATGCCACACTCTCGCCCTTGTTGCACGCCACGTCCGTGATCTCGAACATCACCGGGTCGAACGGCGCATTGACCACGCGGTCGGAGCGCTCGGCCAAATACGCCTTAAGGTCACGCTCCAGCTCGGGCGAGGTCACGCGACAATTGATCTTGCATACATCGTGACGCAAGATATCGCCGATCGACTGGTCGAAATACTGTTCCTCGTGATACCCGCCGCGCGCACGCATGCCGCGCATCACAATACGCTTGATGGGGCTGTCCTTTTTAAAGCCCGCCTGATGCATCTCGAACGAACCGCTCGAAAACATGCCATCGGGCGTGGAGCAATCAAAGCAAATGTCCGGGAACGCCTTGAGCAGTTCCTCAGTGACCTGCGGGTCGATGGTCCAAGTCTTGAGCACCTCGCCATGGCTGTCGCGCACGATGGATCCATTGGAGCAGCAGGCGTCAAGCGCCAAGCCCGTAAAGCCATGCTCGCCGATCGGCAACGTCGAGCGTCCAGTCGCGGGAACCACGTGCAGGCCAGCCTCAGTCAGCTCGCGAATGGCGCGGCGGATGGTCCCATCCGCCTCGTGCAGGGCGTTCAGCAGCGTTCCGTCTAAGTCACTCGCGAACATCTTGATCATGGACATGCCTCTCCTTCGTCTGCCCGATATTGTAGACGAAGGAGAGGCATGTCCAAACAATGCCGTCCCAGCGCGGCGTACCACCGCCTTCACAAATTCACGGTGCCCCAGCGCGTTAAGACAATCGCCGCAATCGATTTTTCAGCCGATAAAACAGAGCCGTCGTCAACGTCAGCACCGCCAACATGGCTGCGAATACAATCGCCGGTGTCCATCGATCATATGCAACCCCGTACGTCAATTGGCCGATAGGCGTTGCGCAGGAAAGGACCATGTAAACGACCGAAAGCACTTTTCCGCAGAGCTCAGTCGGCGCTACCCGCTGAACAAACGCGATGATTTCAACCGACGTAATGCTCGCCCACACCATGACCCATGCCGAACCAACCGCAAACACGGTGAACACGCATACATCTACGCCGAACAGCAGCGTAACAATAATCGGCGCGACTCCAAAACAGATCATCGCAACATATCGGCATATGCCATTGAAAGAAAAACGATGCGGCCAAATGCCGACCAAGCCACTGCCGGTAAGACCACCCAGGCCCAGAGCAACCTCAACTATCCCAACGCAGGACGATTGCATGCCGAGATGCTTTGTAACAATAATGGGAGCGCCAATCGTTAGCCCAACCAACGCAAGGTTCAAAACTGCCGCAAGCAAAATCACAGCGACCAATGATGCATTTTGCAACAGATACCGAATCGACTCCCGAAAATCGTTTCGGCATGTCGTGCGAGTCGCGCCGTCTCTCATCGTTTCAGATGAGGCGTTTTGCTTGAGTGCGACCCCAAACAAGAGAGCTGAAATCGCAAACGCCACCGACGCGGTTGTGCAAAGAGCATCGATGCCAAAGCACCCATAGACTGCCGTCCCGACCACAGGACCCAAGATATTGCTCACCATGGTCATCTGCGAAACCAATGCAGTGGCCCGCTCAACCTTCTCTTCACCCGCCATACGCACCGTCTCAATTTGGAGCATTGGCTTTAGCAGCGATTGAACACCATATTGAACACAAAGTATCGCTACTACGACGACCGCAAGAGGCAACGAGCGCTTCATGGGGATAGACAGCAGTGATGCAGTCATCAGAGCAATGCCGAGGGACACGAGGACCTCGCGGTGTCTTCCCCGATCCGCTAAGATCCCACCAGCCGGAGTTGCGAGTACGCCGGGTATGAACGCCGTCGCCACGACGGCGCCATATAACGTTGACGATCCACTGCAATCGAACAAGTAAAGTGGATACGCAAAGCACAGCGCCGACAGCATCGAATACGTGCACAGCTGCGCAACCAGAAGTTCCGCGAGCCTGATTGACCGCACTGTTTTTGATTTCAACGAGACGCCGACGTCTCTCAGCCCAGCCATAAGCCCACCCCCTATACATACCACTAGTATGTATTTAATGACTTGAAAAGGGCAGCCGTGGCTACCCTCACAAATCAATTACATACCGTTGGTATCTATATTACCACCCGGCGCGGTCCCATACGTCCCAAATCTGCGCCGTTGTCTGAAGCACTTCATTACCCAAATCGAGCCCCACCGCGGCAGCCATCTGCGCCAAACATTGTGCGCGAGCGAGCATTCGCTCCTTGGGCTCGAGCGGACGGAACAATGGCAGCAGCCAAAGATTCGCCAACAACGATACGGCCTCCGCCGCTTCGCGCGGGCATTCGCACGCAATGGAGCCGTCGGCGATGCCCTCCTCGATCACTGGCAAGAGACAGCCATCGGCCGACTCGTCAAATGAGCCCTGGTACTGCATCGCCAGTAGGCGCGAGCTTTTTACCGGATCTGCTGCAGGACGCATACGTGCCCATAGCTCAATTTGTGGAACAACGGACTCGGGAGCGTACAGTCGCTTGAGCTTTTGGGCTCCGGTCATATTACCGACGCCAAGCATCGAGCGGCGGTGCTCAACAATCGGAGTCATCGCCCGATCAAACGCGGCGTTGAAAATCTCTTCTTTGCTCTTGAAGTGATGATAGACAGCGCCCTTGGTCATGCCGTCGAGACGGTCAACGATATCTTGAATACTCGTCCCCTCATAACCCTGTGCGCAGAATAGCTCCAGTGCCGCGTCGAGAATCTTCGCGACCGTCTCCTCGGGATATTTATTGCGACCCATAATCCGCCCATCCGCAACGCAAGTCTTGTGCCTCATTGCAGCATTTTAACGTTGCGGATGGCAGACGGTCGATTCTACACCGCGGCCGGGCCGTGTTCGCCGGTGCGAATGCGGATGACTTCTTCGACCGGCTCGACCCAAATCTTGCCGTCGCCGACGGCACCGGTGCGAGCGGCGTTGCAGATAATGTCAACGATACCGTCGACATGCTCGTCGGCGCAGATGAGGGTGAACTGCACCTTGGGGATCGTGTTGACGAGCAGCTCGTTGCCGCGCACGTATTCCTTCCAGCCATGCTGCGCGCCGCAGCCCTGCACCTGGTTGATGGTCATGCCGCGAACATCGGCAGCAAACAGCGCGTCTTTGAGAACCTCAAGCTTCTCAGCACAAACGATCGCCGTAATTTTCTTCATAGTGAATTCCTCTCAATAATCAACGTATCCCTTTACATGAGACGCGGGTTTCCCAGGTGCCGTAAACCAACCTCAGAGATCAAAAAAGTTCAACTGACTGGTCTTAGCAGGTTTCCCAAGTGCCGCAGATTGCCGTGAAAGAGGAGCGAAGCGTACTTAAGTACGTGAGCGACGATTGAACGGCAAGGTGCGGTGCTTGGGGAAGCTGCTAATCGAGTCCGGAGAATGAGGGGTATGCGCTCTCGCCGTGCTGACTCGCATCCAGGCCCAGCGCCTCGTCGGCCTCGTCCACACGCAGGCTGCCGTGGAACAGTGCCTTGACCACCGCGGCGATCACCAAGTCGAGCACCAGCACAATAACGACCGTCACCACAATGCCCAGAACCTGCGAGACAAGCAGCGACACGTCGCCCGTGTAGAACAGGCCGCCCTTACCGGTCCACGAGAGCTCCGGCACGCAGAACAGGCCCGTGAGCACACCGCCCAAGATGCCGCCGATACCGTGGCAACCGAACGCGTCGAGCGCATCGTCGTAGCCAAACTTGGTCTTAAGATGGCTGATGGCCAGGTAACAGACGGGCGAGACGATCAGTCCCATGACCAGCGCTGCCCACGGCTCGACAAAGCCCGCACCCGGCGTGACCACCACAAGGCCCGCAACCAGACCGGTGCTGGCACCCACCAGCGTGGGGCGACCGGTGTGCACGCGCTCGACGGCAAGCCACGAGACCATGCCCGCCGCGCTGGCCGTCACGGTGTTGAGGATGGCGAGCGCCGCCACGGCGTCGGCCTTAAACTCGCTGCCGCCGTTAAAGCCAAACCAGCCAAACCAAAGCAGGCCGGCGCCCAGCGCCACAAACGGCACGTTATGCGGACGGTAGCTCATCATACCAAAGCCGCGACGACGGCCGAGCATTAAGCAGAGAATCAGGCCCGTGAGACCGGACGAAATGTGTACCACGTCGCCGCCGGCAAAGTCGAGCGCGCCGATGATGTCGCCGATAAAGGAACCATCGCCGCCCCAAACCATGTGGGCGAGCGGCGCATAGACCACGAGCAGCCAAATGCCCAGGAAGGCCGTCATGGCACCAAACTTAACGCGGCCTGCCAGACTGCCCGTAACGATAGCGGCGGTGATCATGGCAAACGCCATCTGGAAGGCGATGTTGATGATCTGAGGGTAGACGGCACCATCCGCAGCATTGCCCTCGGCCGCCTGCAGCACCTGGTTGAGCACCGGCAGGCACAGCAGCTGGTCAAAGCCGCCAATAAACGGGTTAGAACCGTCGCCACCGTAGGCCAGCGACCAGCCGGCAACAATCCACAGCACACCAACCAGGCCAATGGCGCCAAAGCACATAAGCATGGTGTTGATGACATTTTTGCGCCTGGACAGGCCGCCATAGAAAAACGCCAGACCCGGTGTCATTAAAAACACGAGCATGGTGCAGATGAGCATAAACGTTGTCGATCCCGTATCGTACATTCGCTCCCCCTTGGTCGCATGAACGTTGTCGGCGCTCATGATGCGGCCGAGGGCCAACTGGTGTAGACCAGATACGGCGTTGTTAAACGCTGCGTTGTCGAATGGAAACGGCACCGCAATCTTGGAAACGGCGCGGCAACGGACGCGAAACGAACGGGAAACGTGCGAACGAGAAGGGCGCGCTTGGCTCCGCTCTGGCTAGCGCCGGAACAGCTCGCGGGCTCGGTCGCGGAGGTCGGTAGCTCGAATGACACCCTCGTAACGATTGATGCGCAGACGCGGGAAGGCGTTAAAGAAGCGTAGGTCGCGGCGGCTGAGTGACACGCTCGGTACCGGGCGGCTCATGCGCTTGCCGGCAAGGCGACGACCGAGCGACGGACGCGGCATACTCGGCGCGGCATCGGCCACGCGGCGGGCAGCGAGCGCCAGGCCGCGAGCACCATCCGAGATAAACGTCGGCATCGAAGTCTTCTCGCGCAGGGCATCGAGCGCCGCGTCGCCCAGCTCGGCCAGCCAAGCGTTAACGGCGCGACCGCGGATATGCGTCTGCGCCACCGAGTCAATCGCCGAATCGGGAATACGTTCGAGCATAGAGTCGGAGGCGTCGGCAAGCGACTCATTGATGCGGTCGGCAAGGTCGGCACGCACACGCTCAAGCTGATCGGACAGACGCCGCCAGCTCGCCAACGAGCACACCGCATCGACCATCATCGCGACCGCGACGATAAAGGCGGCCAAGCGCACGATTAGCACCGGCAGATGGCCAAGCAGCCCCAGCAATGCCGGCTCCACTAAACGGCAAATACACAACGCACCCAAGCCAAACGCGCAGGCCCAGTACAGGCAGATGCGTCCGTGCAGGTTAAACGGCAGATGCGAGTAATCCCAAAACCGGGCACCCGTCGTTTTTTCCAACAGCACGCCCACGCTATATTCGATCACGCTGCATACGAGCGCGGCAGCGACAAACTGGCTCGAGGCGTCTGGGATTCCACGCAGCAGCAACCAGCACGCAATGCCGCCCGCACCGTAGATGGGACAACACGGCCCTAGCAAAAAGCCGCTGTTGGCAAAGCGTCCGTGGTTGAGCATGGCGCAGACTGTCGACTCCCATACCCAGCCGCAAAAACCGTAGAAGGCAAACGAGAGTACCAGCGCCGAGAGCGGACAGGCGACAAGCGTCGCGCCGTCAAATGCCATGTCGATCGCGGTTTCCACCGTCTACCCTCTCCTCTTTTCGCTCGATTCGCTGTTCACGCCATCGTCAGCCTCGTCCTTGCGCCGCAGACGGCCGGCGACCGTCTCGCACAGAGCGCACCATTTATCGGCCAGGCACACAATCCATGCCTCGCGACACGTCGGTGGAACCGGTACCAGCGGAAACATATGGCGCACGATGATATTCCGCTCGCGCGGCGTCAGCTCAAAATCTTCCTCGGCACGCGCCAGGGCAAAAAATGGATGCCGAAATCCGTGCAGTCGATGGCTCGGATCGGGGTCGTGCCAATCATAGAGAAAGTAATCGTGCAGCAGGGCCCCGCGCAACAGCGAGGCACGGTCGACCGAAATGCCAACACGGCCCAAGCACTCGGCAAAGGACAGACTTGCCCGCGCCACCGAGGTCACATGCGTATACACCGTCACGTCGCCATGCTGGATAAACTCGCGCGTCAGGTCCAGACGGCCCGCCTGTGCCAGTTGACGGGCAGCATGGTCTACTTCGCACGCGATTTTCTCGGCACGAGCGACATCGGACATGCTGTCTCCTTCCAGCGACTCCCGGCGACAAGTCGCAGCCTGCACGCAATGAATAAAATCATCATCGAATTTACTAGTATGGCATCGGACAAAACGTTTTGCCCCGCCAGTTGGCGAATTACCGCGCCGCCGTCACATATCAAACGCCAAAATGTGCGAGACTGTCTTGTGCAATTGTGCCGGCCGAGGGAGCGCCGGCGCTCGATTCGCATGGAGTAACCCACAACGATGCTGCTTACGCAAACGACAACGCCCGAGGACGTCAAGGCTCTTAATCGCGCCGAGCTCCCGCAGCTCTGCGACGAGATTCGCCACGCCATCCTCGAAAGCTCCGCCGCCGTCGGCGGGCACGTTGCCCCCAACCTGGGCGTCGTTGAGCTCACGGTTGCGCTTCATCGCGTGTTTAACTCCCCCATCGACAAGATTGTCTTTGATGTTTCGCACCAGACCTACGCCCACAAGGCGCTGACTGGGCGCGCGTACACTTATATCGATCCGGAGCGTTATGGTGAGGCTTCTGGCTTTGCCAATCCCGACGAGTCCGAGCACGACTTGTTTGCCATGGGCCATACCTCCACGTCGGTGAGCCTGGGCTGCGGCCTGGCACACGCTCGTGACCTGGCGGGCGATACGTACAACGTCATTACCATCATTGGCGACGGCTCGCTTTCGGGCGGCTTGGCGTTTGAGGGCCTCGACAATGCCGCCGAACTCGACAGCAACTTGATCATCATCGTCAACGATAACGACCAGTCCATCGCCGAAAACCACGGTGGCCTGTATCGCAATCTGGCCGAGCTGCGCGCCAGCAACGGCACCTGTGAGCGCAACGTTTTCCGCGCGATGGGGCTCGACTACCGCTATCTGGACACCGGCAACGATGTGTTGGCCCTGGTCGACACGCTGCAGGAGCTGCGCGATATCGATCATCCCATCGTGCTGCACGTCTCCACCGCAAAGGGCAAGGGCTTTGAGCCAGCCCAGAGCGACCCCGAGCGCTGGCATCATGTGGGTCCGTTTGACATGGCGACTGGGCGCAAGCTCTGCCCGGGCCATCCGAGCGAGCCTGCGCCGCGCACCTATGCCGACATTACGGGCGAGGCGCTCAGCGCCGCCATCGAGCGCGATCCGCAGGTTGTGGGCATCACGGCTGCCACGCCCTACATCATGGGCTTTACACCCGAGCTTCGCGCCGCGGCAGGCAAGCACTTTGTCGACGTGGGCATTGCCGAGGAACACGCCGTGACCTTTGCCACCGCGCTTGCGCGCTCGGGCGCCAAGCCAGTCTTTGGTGTGTACGGCACGTTTTTGCAGCGCGCCTACGACGAGCTGTGGCACGACCTGTGCCTCAACGACGCCCCCGCAACCATCCTGGTATTTGGCGCGTCGATCTTTGGCACCACGTCCGAGACGCACCTCTCGTTCTTTGATATTTCCATGCTGGGCGGACTTCCCAACATGCACTACCTTGCACCTGCCTGCATGGAGGAATATCTGTCCATGCTGAGCTGGTCGCTCGACCACCGCGAGCATCCCGTAGCGATCCGTGTGCCGGGCATTGGCCTGGTAAGCCGCCCCGACTTGGCGCCTGCCGAGGGCGACGATTACGGCGTCGCGCGCTACAATGTCGTGCGCCAGGGCCGCGACGTTGCCGTGCTCGCGCTTGGCGATTTCTTTGAGCTGGGCGAGCGCGTGGCAAACCGTCTGACTGCCGAGTACGGCATCGAGGCCACGCTCGTCAACCCGCGCTTTGCAACCGAGCTCGACCGCGAGTTCCTCGACAGCCTTGCCGCCGAGCATCGCGTTGTCGTCACCCTCGAGGACGGTATCTTGGACGGCGGCTGGGGCGAGCGCGTGGCATGTTATCTGGCATGCACGCCGTTGCGCACACGCACCTTCGGCATCGCCAAGGGCTTCCCCGACCGCTACGACCCCAACGAGCTGCTCGCTCAGAACGGCATGACGGCCGAGAACATGGCCGCCGAAGCCGTAAGGCTACTTAACGAGTAAAAAACCTCCGCAAGGGAAGCACCCCTGCGGAGGTTTTTATTTTCGCGGCGCGATTATCTCAATCTGTAACATCTATGGCCCGAATTCCCGTCTAACTGTTACAGATCTAGACAAACCGTCTTTGCCCCTGACCTTTGTCTCAATCTGTAACAGATAGAGACCTTTTGGCCGTCTACCTGTTACAGATCGAGACATTCGAATCCCCCTAAGGAGATGATCTCGATCTGTAACAGTTACTCGGCAAAAATGGCTGCAGATGTTACAGATCGAGACAAAACAGCAAGGCATGCCGCTGCATCGGCCAGAACCACCACAAAGGTGCCTGTCCCTTTTTGGTAGGTTGAATAACCCATAAGGTAAGTATGTTTCTGAGTTATTTCGTGTTGACCCATTTGAGCGCGATAGGGTATAACTCTACTCAACCGCTAGGGATTTTATTGAGAAAGGTGTTCTACCATGAGCAAGAACCTCTCCCAGCAGGTCGTTCTCGACCGCCGCGGCTTCGTCGCCGCCACCTTCGCAACCGTCGCCGGCCTTGGTCTTGCCGGCTGCTCCGACACCAGCGCCGAGGCCGACAAGGGTTCCGCCGCCGGCTCTTCCAAGAGCTCCGAAGATGCCGAGGCTTCCACCACGCTCGACGCCAAGGCATTCGACAAGCTCGTCAACGACGGCCCCAAGGCCGATGACGACGCCATCGCCGCCAGCACCTGGGCTACGGCCGTCAAGGATGCCGGCGTCTTTAAGATCGGTGGCGTCCAGACCTCCACGCTCTTCTCCCTCCTCAACGAGAAGGACGGTCAGACCCGCGGCTTCGACGCCGGTATCGCACAGCTCCTGTCCAACTACATTCTGGGCGAGAACAAGGTCGAGATCACCCAGGTGACCTCGGACACGCGCGAGTCCGTCCTGCAGAACGGCCAGGTCGACGCTGTCTTTGCCACCTACACCATCACCGACGAGCGCAAGAAGCTCGTCTCCTTTGCCGGTCCCTACTACTACACCCAGCAGGCTATCCTGGTGCTCGCCGACAACGACGACATCAAGAGCGTCGACGACCTGGCCGACAAGAACGTCGCCGTCCAGTCCGGCTCCAACGGCCCCGCCATCTTGGAGGAGTTCGCTCCCAAGGCCAGCCAGCAGGAGTTCAAGACCGACGAGGAGGCCCGCCAGGCACTCCAGCAGGGCCGCGTTGACGCCTACGTCATCGATAACAACATGCAGCAGAGCGCCCTGGTCCGCGAACCCGGTAAGTACAAGATCGCCGGCAAGTCCTTCGGCAGCAAAGAGCCCTACGGCATCGGCCTGCCGCTCGATTCCGACGGCGTCGCCTTTGTCAACGACTTCCTTAAGAAGATCGAGGACGACGGCACCTGGACCGAGCTGTGGCAGATCTGCATCGGCGACCGTACGGGCGACACCAATGTTCCCGAGCTGCCCGAGATCGGCGCCTAGGCAGCGAACCTAGTAACGGCCGCTACGAAACCATATGGAAACGCGCGATGCGCTTTATTGCGCTAAACTGTTTCCTCACTGAGTTGTCGGGGCTTCCGTACACACGGGAGCCCCTTTCCTTACCGGCGGGAGGTCCGCATGAGTCTCTCCGAGCTCTGGTCGCTCTATGGCCAGAACTATATCGACGCGTTGCTAGCAACCTGGGGTATGACGCTCGAGTCGTTTGCCATCGCCATGGTACTGGCTGTCGCTGTCACCGTGATGCGCGTGTCGCCGCTCAAGCCGCTGCGCGTCTTTGGCGACCTGTATGTCCAGGTCTTCCGTAACATCCCCGGCATCGCGCTACTCATCATCGTCGTCTATGCGCTGCCGTCGCTCAAGGTCGTCCTGCCCTACCGCACCTGCGTCATCGTCGCCACAGTGCTCTTGGGTTCTGCCTTTGGCTCCGAGAACTTTATGAGCGGCATCAACACCGTCGGTGTCGGTCAGGTGGAAGCCGCCCGCTCGCTGGGCATGAGCTTCAGCCGTATCCTCGCCAAGATCGTGATTCCGCAGGCGCTGCGCTCGAGCGTGCTGCCCATGACCAACCTCTTTATCGCCGTCATGCTCACCACCGCGCTCGGCAGTCAGGTGCCGCTTAAACCGCAGGAGCTCACCGGCGTGGTGAGCTACATCAACACGCGCTCGCTCGGCGGCGTCGCCGCGTTCTTTATCTCGGCGCTCGGCTACCTGGGCACGGCCTTTGTGGTGAGCCACATTGGCAACTATATCGATAAGAAGGTGAGGATCCTCCGATGAGCAAGCACTCCACCTCCGCGCTCACCATGCGCGATGCGCTCTACGAGGCTCCCGGCCCCAAGATGCGCGCCAAGATTCGCGTCGGCACCGCCATCTCACTTGTTGCCGTGGCCGCGCTCATCGCTCTGGTACTGCAGCGCTTTTATGTGACCGGCCAGCTTTCGGTCCATTACTGGTACTTCTTTACGCACCTCACCACCTGGAAGTTCCTGCTTGCCGGTTTTGAGGGCACGGTAAAGGTCGCGCTCACCGCCGGCGCCATCGCGCTGGTACTGGGCTTAGCCCTCATGCTCGGCCGTACCAGCGACATCAAGCCGCTGCAGCTGGTCTGCCGCGTGCTCACCGATTTCTTCCGTGGCGTGCCGAGCCTGCTGTTCATCTACTTCTTCTTTTTGGTGCTGCCTCAGTACAAGATTTCACTGCCGTCGTTTTGGATGCTCACGCTTCCCGTCGCGCTCGCTGCAGCCGGCGTACTTGCCGAGATCTTCCGCGCCGGCGTCAACGCCGTGCCGCGTGGTCAGGTCGAGGCAGCCCAAGCGCTCGGTCTCTCCAAGGCCAAAATCACCTTTAAAATCGTATTGCCCCAGGCGATTCGGTTTATCATTCCGTCGTTGATTTCGCAGCTCGTGGTCGTAGTCAAAGACACCACCGTCGCCTACGTGGTGAGCTACCCCGACCTCATGCAAAATGCCCGCGTGCTCATCACCAACTACGACGCGCTCGTATCAGTCTATCTGGTGATCGCGGTCATCTACATCCTCATCAACGTCGCGATCAACAAGGCCGCTGTCTACGTTTCGCACAAGACCGGCGCGACCATCATCCGCTAACGCTTTACCATTTCGAGTCATAAGGAGCCGAGCACCATGGCACAGAGCACCTCATCCACCGGCAATCAGCCGTTGATCGAGCTCAGGCACGTCGATAAGCACTACGGCGATCTGCACGTCCTCAACGACATCAATCTCTCGGTCGACCGCGGCGAAGTCGTCGTTGTGATTGGCCCCTCGGGCTCGGGCAAGTCGACCATGTGCCGCACCATCAACCGCTTGGAGACCGTCGACTCGGGCGAGATTCTCATCGAGGGCGAGCCCCTGCCGCAGGAAGGCAAGGATCTTGCCCGCATGCGCGCCGAGCTGGGCATGGTGTTTCAGCAGTTCAACCTATTCGCACATATGACGGTGCTGCAGAACGTCATGCTGGGACCGGTCGACGTGCTGGGCGTCTCCAAGGACGAGGCCCGCGAGCGCGCCATGGACCTGCTGAGCCGCGTAGGCGTTGCCGAGCAGGCCGATAAGGTGCCCGCACAGCTCTCGGGCGGCCAGCAGCAGCGCGTGGCCATCGCCCGTTCTCTTGCCATGCAGCCCAAGGCCATGCTCTTCGATGAGCCCACGAGTGCCCTTGACCCCGAGATGATTAACGAGGTGCTCGAGGTCATGGTGCGCTTGGCGCAGCAGGGCATGACGATGATCGTCATTACGCACGAGATGAACTTTGCCCGCCGCGTGGCCGACCGTGTCGTGTTTATGGCCGATGGCCAGATCGTGGAAACCGGCACGCCCGACGGGTTCTTCGACCACCCCCAGACCAAGCGCGCCCAGGACTTCCTCAACTCCATTAAGGGCCACTAGCCAGCCACCCCGTGGGACAAATCCATTGAAAGTGTTGTCCTACGTCTCTCATGCGCCCTGTCACCTTTAGATTCGAAAGCAACACCTATGATCGGAACTCGCACTTCATCGTCATACACCCCGCACGTCGACGTCGATCCCGCCGACCGCCCGCTCATCCTCGTCGCGCCGCGTTGGGAAGAGGCAAAGCCGTTTTTAAGCGAGACGCTCTCCCCCAACGAGGAAATCGCAAGTGTCTTTGTCGATGCCATCCTTGCCGCCGGCGGCCTGCCGCTGCAGATGTCCATCACCGAGGACATTGAGGTCATCCGTCATTACGTCGACATCGCCGACGGCATCGCCATTCCCGGCGGCCCCGATGTCAATCCCAAACGTTGGGGCGATGATCGACCCTACGACCCCACCCTCTGCTGCGAAATCCGCGATAGTTTTGAGTTTAAGCTGGTCGACGAGGTACTCCGCGCCAAAAAGCCGCTCTTTACCACCTGCCGCGGCACGCAGCTGCTCAACGTCGCCACCGGCGGCACCCTGTGCATGGACGTGCCGAGCCTGGGCGCGCGCGAGGGCCGCACGCAGTGGCGCCATACCCACGTGCTCAACGACCCTGTGCATCCTGTCGAGGTCGTGCCGGGCTCGCTGCTGGAGCGCGCGGTTGGCGGGCACAGGCTGATCCAGACCAACTCCGCACACCACTGCTGCGTCGATCGTCTGGGTAAAAGCACGCGCTTGGTCGCCAAGGCAACCGACGGCGTGCCCGAGTGCATCGAAGTCGAAGGCCAGCCGTTCTGCCTGGGCGTGCAATGGCACCCTGAGTACACGTGGAAGACGCTCGAGACCGACTTTGACCTGTGGAAGTCGTTTGTCGAGGCAGCGGCCAAGGTTAAGCGGGCTCGCTAGCTCGCGAATCACACAGGCTTAAACCTTCCATGCCAGGGGGGGCGGACACCAGCCACGGTGCCCGCCCCCCTGTATTTGATACGCTCGGTATGTTTATCCCTCACAAACAATCAAAGAAATCTCGACCACAATCGGTCGACCGTAAAGCAGATGGCAAAAACGCTTGCTACGTTTATGAGGCAGTCAATTAAAATCGAAACGCATTGACCGTCCCCCAACGGGGTCACGCCGCAAATCCACATGAGCATCGAGGCTGGAAGCGGAAGCATGGAATTGGCCCCGATCTGTATGTAGATCGCTACAACGTTGACAAGCAACAGCATGCCAATCGGACCGAAGCCGGACCCAAAATAGGAAACAACGATTACGCAAGAAACCACGTATGCAAGGCAGGCGGCGGCAGCAAGAACAAGTCGATAGCAAAATACATGCAGGTTGAAATACTGCTGAGCATCCAAAACGATCGCGCAGTTAAGACAGTACAAAACGACACTCGTCAGGATAAACGCGCCCAAAAGGGCGAAAGAAGACAGCATCGCTCGCGCAACGATAGCGCACACACGCTTCCCTCCCCGGGCCTCCGACAGCCCCCACGGTTCCTCGACAAAGCCCGAACTGACAAAGCGCGGCACAATACAAGCAGCAATGAACGGAAAGAACAATGCATGAGCCAACGGGGCTACGTTGAACAGCAGACCGCGAAAAACCTCTGCATTACCAAATAGAAGGACATCCTCCGCCGATAGCGGAAGCGTCGGGTCTGGGAAAAAGCCCAAGAAACTGTTCTCACGGAGGCTACAGAACCACATCGGGAAAGAATTAAGCTGCAATATCACCATGTACGCATAAATTACCAGGATTAAGGCGTACGCCCATTTGCTCACATGCTTCAATTCTGACTGGAGAAGTCTTTTAATCTGACGAGCCATTGAGCACACCCCCAGCGCGAAAGCTCAAGAGAGCGTAAATCAATACCGATAGACAGCTGGCTGCCACGCCATATCCCAGAAGCGTCAGCTGCCCCATATCGCTATACCCAAGGGCACATCCGACTCCAAGGTACGGCCCCGGAAGGAAGAAGATCCATCGCAAGGATGGTATAGGTGCCTGAAGGAAGGCTCCGTAGAGCGTCAAGCTCATGACAAATCCGACTATCACCACGGCCCCACTCAATACAGCGCTGCCCGTTATCCGATAGATGGTCACCGTCTCCAGCGCAACCGATATCACCAATACGGCGTTGACTATCATTGCAGGCAAAAATACAGTTAGTATGTTGTGCGAGTAGTTATGCCCTCCACGTATTATGGCTATTGCAAAAAGAAGAAGGCAAAGCGCACTATACGCTGCGCCAATTATTAAAGCAGACGAAAATGCATGGGCTAGAGCCCCATAAAAGCGGTTGAGACCTCTTGCCGAAGAAATTCGGTGCCCCTCTTTATAGCCATGCTCCTGTAAAAGCACCAAACAAACGATGAGTGGAACGAACAGGGATGTACCGGCAAAAGCGCTGCGCACAAGGGACTCATCGGGTGCAGAAGGATCGATTACATTCCAGATGAAACCAATATCCTCCCCAAAAACGCTATTGCCACAGGCGAGCAACGTTGTTCCGTTTTTTAGAAAGATGCCGAAGAGAAGGCCGAACGCCAGCATAAGCGCAAGACCAAACTTCGCCGGAAATATCCTGTGCAAACGCATCATATCTGCCTTTATGGGATGGATCGCCCGCTTCATAGCGAGACCGCCTTCACCAAGCGCCTGTAATACTCTTTTAGGGACGACGCCTCATCCCTTATGACGTCCATCGATTCCTTTTTTATCAGTTCGCCGTCATGAATAAACAGGCAGCTTGTTGCAACCGATGCCAACTCATCCAAATCATGGCTAGAGATGAGCATGGTCTTACCCTGCTCTCGATTCAATCGACCGATAAGGGCCCATATACTCTCGATGCCCAACGGATCCAATCCATTTGCCGGCTCATCGAAAATTAGTACGTCGGTGTCGCCCAACAAAGCCGTAGCTATATCCAGTCGCCGTTTCATTCCCAGAGAAAAACTGCTCACGCTCTTTTTCTCATCGGCATCCAGTCCAACTAGGCTCAAAACGCGAGGAATCTCACAATTCTCATCAAGCCCCCATTCCGCACATCGAATCCGAAGATTTTCAGCCGCGCTGAGGGATTGGTATGCTCCGCTGGAATCTGGCACATAGCCGACACGCGTCCGCATCAGGCTCAGCTCTTTTTTCGACTTGCCTCCAAAGAGTTCCACGCTCCCCGACGATGGCTCGCAGAGGCCCAGCACTATTTTAATGGCTCTGTTAGACCAAATTTGACACGATCGGCTGTTCGTCGAACCGGGAAAT